>CAZEUZ010000035.1:0-9180 GCA_964515805.1 uncultured Cellvibrionaceae bacterium
CGATTGGCTAATGTCATTAGCGTTGACTTGCCAATATTGGGGCAACTCAAGACGAAGGATAAAATCAGCTGGGAAATGGTGTCGGTGGAACAGGCGCTTACTTACGCTAAAAATAAGCAGCACATACTTCAAGACATGCTAAAACAGATTGTCTATGCATAGAGAAAGCCAGATCACATGCCCACAACATCGATACCATCGACAGTAGCATTCAATAATTGTATGCGGTACTTTTCATTATCTTTTTCCCGTTGTTCCAGTTGCGCCAGCAAGTAATGCCAATCCTTAGCAAACCAGATATAAGTCGCTCGTTTATTATGATCTCTGATTCGCTCTAATTTGACAGTTCTTAATTCACCTAGCTCGGTAACCAAAATCTCTTCAGCAACGATACGAAAACGGTAATTTTTTAGTTTGTCATCATCGACTATCAGGTAATCAAATTCTGTTTTGCCATTCATCAAATCATGCTGTAATTGCAATTGATGACTCAATTTATCATAGATGAGCGTATTGTCCGGGATAGACAGCTGGACATTTGACTGCGTATCGATAATTTGTTGTGCCTGCCAATCAAAGGTCAAGTGTGTGTGACGGTTCTTCCCAATACCTGTGCGGTGATACTGATAATCTAGTGGTATCAGTAATGAAGGTGTGTTTTTTGACCAAGTCAGCGTGGAGCTTTCATCGATGTCGATAAAAAAAGTGTTGGTGCGAAAACTGAATATTATGTTGCTGTCATCAACGTTTTTTAATTCCCGGGTTGCTTCAATTGCAGCACCAAAATAGTAAGCCCGGTAGTTGGCAGCAAAGGGCTTTACTGTATATTCAGCTATTGCTTCCGGAAAACAGAAAAATAGTACTGCCAGTGCACCAAGTAATCGGCAATTATTGTGCATAAGAAATCGTTAATTGTGTGATAACCTAAGAGGGTATCGCATCTCTACTCCAAACACTAAGAACATTTTCAACCCCATGAAAACACATACTTCCAATCGACTATTCAAATTACTAGGCTATAGCGCTGAACACAAGCCTGCCATTGTAGTCGCTAGCATCTATTCGGTAATCAATAAGTTTTTTGATATCTTCCCGGAAATTCTGATCGGGATCGCAATTGATGTCGTTATCGAGCAAGAAGACAGTTTTCTGGCAAAGACAGGCATAACGGACCCAGTACAGCAGTTGATTTTATTGGCGGTGCTAACGCTGCTGGTCTGGCTGCTTGAGTCCTTGTCAGAATATTGCGCCAATGTGCGCTGGCGCAATATCGCCCAGGAAATTCAACACAAATTGAGGATTCATGGCGTCAATCATCTACAACAACTCAGCTTAGCTTGGTACGAGCGGCAAAACTCCGGCCAGTTGTTGGCGATCTTAAACGATGACGTCAATCAGGTTGAGCGTTTTTTAAATGAAGGGTTGCACAATTTATTGCAACTGTTCGTTTCCAGCCTATTGATTGGCGCAGTGTTTTTCTATTTTTCGCCAATAGTAGCCTGCCTGGCAATCTTACCGATTCCGATTATTTTAATGGGTGGATTTAAACTGCGGGCGCCACTAACAGGTCATTACGCCAAAGTCAGATCCATGGCGGCGCAGTTGGGTGGATATCTCTCAGGCGTTATTCAAGGGGTTATTACCATTAGAGCGTCGGTGGCGGAAAAAGCCTGCGTAGCTAAAGTGGAACAGGCCAGCCAGAGCTATATCAGTGCAAATCAAAAAGCCATTAAATTGAGCTCCGCATTTGTTCCCATCATCCGTATGGCCGTCTTAGCCGGTTTTTTAGTAACACTGGTGATAGGCGGGTTGCAAACCTTGGAGGGCGATATGTCGCCGGCGGTATTTACCGTATTGGTATTTTTGACCCAGCGGCTGTTATGGCCCTTCACTCGCTTCGGTGATTTACTGGACTTATACGAGCGTTCGATGGCATCCGCCAAAAGAGTATTCGATTTAATCGATCATCCACTCGAGGTGCAAAATACCGAGCAACCCGTAGCTATGCCTACTCTGCAAACAGGCATTATATTCGATAAGGTCTGTTTCGGTTATGCGCCGAAATCACCGGTATTAAACAATTTCAACTTGCATATTAAATCCGGTGAATTTATCGGTATTGTCGGCCCTACAGGCTCGGGTAAAAGTACTCTAATGAAACTGTTATTGCGGTTTTACGATGTCAACTCCGGCTCCATTAACATTGACAATCATGCCATTCAAGCTATCGACATGGCGGAATTGCGCAGATCGATTGGTTATGTCGGTCAGGACAGTTTCTTGCTGGACGCGTCAATACGCGACAATTTATTGATGGGAAAAACACAGGTATCCGACAAAGCCATTGAGAAAGCGCTGTTTATGGCCAACGCCGCTGAATTTGTATCCCAGTTGCCGCAGGGTTTGGATACACTAGTCGGCGAACGCGGGCAGACATTATCTGGAGGTCAACGCCAACGACTGACCATCGCGCGCGGCATTTTGAATAACCCGCCGATTTTGATCTTCGATGAGGCCACCTCAGCAGTGGATAATGAAACAGAAGAAGCTATTCAACGATCTATTCGCCAATTGGCTAAAGATCACACTATGCTAGTGATCGCGCACCGATTGTCTACTATTCGTCACGCAAATCGAATCGTCGTGTTGGAGAAAGGGCATGTGACACAAATTGGCTCCCATGAAACGCTGTCGGCACAGAGTGGCTTGTACCAACGCCTGTGGAAACTGCAGACGGGGGAAACCGATGCAGGCTAACAATCATCAGCTACTTATCACCAATTACATGTATGCGGGTTTACTGCCTTTCTTTTCGGGAGCTTTCGGGCCGTGGGTTTTTGCGGAATCAGAATTACTAATAAGCCGGTGGTTTTTATTTTACTCATCTCTAATTTTAGTTTTTTTAGCGGGCATACTGTGGGCAATAGCGATTTTTCATCGTCAATCCAAATCAACCCGTCATATCCATGCCGCGATTGCCTTTTCTCTATGGCCCCTAATTGCTTATTTACTACCCGAAATTTATGCAACGGCACTGATGATAATGGGATTTTTACTGTTACTTTTTTGGGAGAAGTGCTTTATTAACTCAAACTACGCCGATTGGTACCAAAAATTGCGGCATAAAATTACCTTCATCGTTATCGCTTGCCACATGCTGGTTATTTTTAACTTAATCAGAAAATGAACCAGTCACCATCTCAGCTAAGTTAGGGCATCAATAAAAACATACACGCTCGTGAATTCGGCTTGCAAGTTCAATCGGCGGGTCGATTGATGAAAACACCTGATTTGGTATTTTATTCGGAAATTAAGAGTGTTTTTTAATTGTTTGGCTAGCATCTATTGACAATTTATACTCTCTCTTCAAGATGGTAATAAATACAGGACAATAAATATGCAACCGGTTGATCTAATTATAGAAGCTGAATGGATTATCCCGATAGTGCCTCCCAATGTGGTGCTTAAGGGTCATGCCGTTGCAGTTAATGAAGGCAAGATAGTCGCATTGGCTCCCAGCTCCGAAATAAACAGCCGTTTTCAAGCCAAGCAGAGACTTATCCTCGATAAACACATACTGACACCCGGATTAATCAATTCCCATGGCCATATCGCTATGAGCTTACTCCGAGGTCATGCCGACGATTTGCCTCTGCAGCGCTGGCTGGAAGAATACATTTGGCCGACAGAGACGAAATATGTCAACGATCAGTTTGTCGAGGTAGGCGCCGAGCTGGCTATTGCCGAAATGATTCGCAGCGGCACCACCTGCTTTTCGGATATGTATTTTTTCCCCGATCAAACGGCAAATGTCGCGCGACAATCACAAATACGTTGTCAAATTGCTTTCCCTATCTTGGAATTTCCCAGCCCATGGGCTGCTGATGCCGACAGTTATATCAGTAAAGGGCTAGCTCTCTACGATAATTACCGTAGAGAGCCTCTGATAGATATTTGCTTTGGCCCACACGCCCCTTACACTGTCAGTGACGAAACGTTCAAACGAATTGCACCATTGGCGATAGAACTGCAGGCGAACATACAGGTGCACTTGCATGAGACGGCCAACGAAATCAACCAGTCTATAAAAGACTACGGTTGCCGTCCGTTACAGCGATTAGCTAACTTGGACATACTGACACCACAGACTCAGTGTGTGCATATGACTCAAATCAATCGTGAGGACATTGACTTATTGACGGAAAATGGATGTCATGTGGTGCATTGCCCAGAATCTAATTTAAAGTTGGCCAGCGGCTTTTGTCCAGTCACTCAGTTGATAGATGCCGGAGTGAATGTCGCTATCGGTACCGATAGCTGCGCAAGTAATAACAATCTGGATCTCTTTGGCGAACTACATACTGCATCGTTGTTAGGAAAGGCTGTTGCTGAAGATGCCGCAGCACTAAACAGCCATCAAACATTAGCTATGGCCACTATCCAAGGCGCCAAGGCGCTGAATATCGATGAACAAGTGGGCAGCTTAGAAGTCGGTAAGGCGGCGGATATAATCGCTATTGCCATTGACGATTTGGAGCAGACACCTTTATATGACCCAGCATCTACGTTAGTGTATACCCACAATGGTCATCGCGTTACTCACAGTTGGGTACAAGGAAAACCACTCATGTTAGATCGGCAATTGTTAACAGTGAACAGAGAAGAAATCATGCTTAAAGTTGACTTCTGGCAGAAAAAATTACGGAACAAAAATGATGGATAATGTCGATGCAGCTGAAATTGCTAAGTTTGAAGCTCTAGCCAGACGGTGGTGGGATAAAAATAGTGAGTTTAAACCATTACATGACATCAATCCGTTGCGCAGTAATTTTATTGATAGCTGTTCGCCAGTAGCCGAGAAAAAATTGCTCGATGCCGGTTGTGGCGGCGGTATTCTCTGCGAATCCATGACCCAACGAGGCGCTATAGTTACTGGTATCGACATGGGTGAGACACCATTAGCCGTTGCTAAACTTCATGGTTTGGAAAGTCAGTTGACAATTGATTATCGGCGCACTACTGCCGAAACATTGGCCGAAGAGCAACCCGCCCACTACGATATTGTCACCTGTCTGGAAATGCTGGAGCATGTTCCCGACCCTAGCTCGGTAGTTAAAGCCTGTGCCGATCTGGCCAAACCGGGTGGTGATTTGTATTTTTCTACCATTAACCGCAACCCAAAATCTTATCTATTCGCCATTATTGGCGCTGAATACATACTCGAATTATTACCGAAAGGCACGCATGACTATGAAAAGTTCATTAAGCCCTCGGAACTTTCTCAGTGGCTGCGTGACGCTCAACTTGAATTGCAAGAAAGTACCGGTATGACTTATAACCCTTTCACCAAAAAATACCGGCTCAATTCTAAAGACGTCAGCGTTAACTATTTAATTCACGCCAAAAAGCCGTTGTGATTAACACACATTAAGCAGCATGTCATTGAACTGCCATATCACATTATAAACCAATGCCTGTAAAAGCGGTTTTCTTTGATCTCGATGGTACATTGGTGGATACTGCGCCAGATTTTGTCGTTACCGCTAATCAGCTCATTGTCGAAAACCAGCTCCCCGCTATCGATGAAAACACCATTCGTAATACTGTTTCCGATGGTTCCCGAGCACTAGTGAAGCTCATTTTTGATATGGACGAGCATCATACAGATTTTGAATCACATCGTCAGCGTCTATTGACAATTTATGGCAACCACATGGGTAATCACTGTCAATTGTTTCCCAGCATCGGGAAACTGCTAAAAAAACTGAAACAACAGAAGCTACCCTGGGGAATCATCACTAATAAACCGCTACGTTTTGCCGAGCCGTTAATAGAAATGTTAAATTTGCGCGACGAAGCCAAGCTACTACTTTGCCCCGACCACGTCAGTAGACCCAAACCGGATCCCGAGTCAATCTATCTCGCGTGTCGGCATATCGGTTGTAATGTTGATGAAATAATGTATATCGGCGATCACTATCGCGATATTGTTTGCGGCAACAGCGCAGGCAGTACAACTGTTGCCGTCGCCTACGGCTACATCAAACCGGATGATAATATTCAACAATGGCAAGCCGATTATATAGCTGACACCGTTGACGATATTTGGCCAATTATTCAAAAAATAGAGGAACAGCACGGGCAATGACAGACTTTTATATTAGAGAGACTGCCGACAATCAGAAAAAAGTGTTTGATAGAAAATATGCGCCGGCAACAACACTGCTACAGAACCGTATTGTCGCCGTTACCGGAGCGGGTGACGGCATTGGCAAAACAGTGGCTAAGACTTATGCCGAATACGGTGCAACCGTTATTCTGATAGGACGAACCAGCAGCAAATTAGAAAGTGTCTACGACGAGATTGAAGCGGCAGGTCTTCCACAAGCAGCCATTTACACCATTGATTTTAACAGCGCCGTCGAGAAAAATTACCAGGACATGGCGGAGGCATTTGATCAAGAATTCGGCCACCTCGATGGTATCGTTTACAATGCCGCAATATTGGGGCAACGCACATCATTGCGTAACTATTCAGTAGACACTTGGCAGTCCGTTTTTCAAGTGAATGTCACTGCGCCGTTCACCATGACTAAAGTTTTGCTGCCACTTTTACAAAAGAGCGATAATGCCTCACTAATCTTTACCGGCTCCACTGTCGCTTATAACGGACGGGCTTATTGGGGAGCCTATGCCGCCTCCAAAGCAGCTGTTGAGAATGTAATGCAAATACTGGCCGATGAGCTGGACGAAACCTCGACCATCCGCAGCAACAGTATTAACCCCGGGGCAACACGAACGTCGATGCGCACCGCAGCCTATCCCGGTGAAAATCCCGATACCGTTAAATTGCCCAGTGAACTGATGCCGCTCTATCTGTATCTGATGGGAACAGACAGTATTGGCAGCAACGGCCGACAGTTCATTGTTTCAGCTTAGACAAACCGCTCAATATCTTTTTCAGCTTAATGATTATCTTACGGCCTTCACCGGTCTTTACTCCATTAATGCCGGGGTTAAAACGCCACTGTTGGTACATTGTTAGAAACTGCAATGAAAGCTGACGATACGAAGCATTTCCACTCTGAATGAGTCGTTTTCGTTCACTGATAGATAAGTGATGAATATCACTCAATACAGATGAGCTATCACCCAGGCGATTAAGCAATATCTTGTCGAATTTATTCATCAACCGCTGATGAATGGGCGCTCGTTGGTGAATTCGAGAAAAAAGCTGTCTAATCCAATGGGATTTAAACACACAGATCATCATAGCAATAGTCAACAGTAAGGGATAAAACCATAGCCGCCATATTTCACCGATACGATCCATAAAACTGATGCGCGCAGCACTGTCGTAACCCAGCACGTTTTGATCCCAGAAATGAGAGATGGCCTGTAACCGCTGTTGCAAGCCGATGAATAGAGCATTATTCAATGCATTCTCTACAAGGTTTCGAGTCGGCGCGATTAAACTATCCATGCCTTGAGAAATCCGAATATCGCTGACCGCAGCCGTGGGATCGACTCGATGCCATTTATTGCCGTAGTAAAGCTCTACCCAAGCGTGGGCCTCTTTTTGCTGTATCTCCCAAAATCCTCCATGTGAATTGAAGGAACCGCCAAGATAACCGTTGACGATTCTAGAAGGGATGCCTTGCATACGCGCCATAACCGCCAGTGCACTGGCGTAATGTCCGCAAAAACCCTGTTTGCTCTCAAATAAAAATTGATCCATTTGAGACGTTGAAGTCAGCAGTGACGGTTGCCAAGTGTAGATAAAACCCTGTGAAAAATAATCCAAGATATTTTGGATAAAATACGCGTCGGAAACGGTAGCGCCTGAAGATAAGAAACGTAGCGATTTAGCAAGCTCACGCGTTCTCGGATTGATTTCCTCAGGTAACTGCAAAAGCTGTTGATACTCCATGTCTTCAATAGGGTTGGCTTGATAAGCACGGTAAGACGTTTTAGCTTCGTAGATAAAGCGATTGTTTTTGCCGGCAAGTTCACCTTTTTGCAGTCTGACAGTAGCGTCTGACCGCCATTGACCGATACCCAGGTCTTCTATTGGCCGATTGAGAATAGCGAGCCAACCGGAAGTTGTTTTGTCCATGTAGAGCCGGTAACGCCTTATATCTTTGTGGCCAGCTATGTTTGTTGAACGCAGTGGCTCATTCGTTCCCTCTGATTGATGCCAAGTGGCGCCGTCGTAACGGTCCATCGTCAGTACCCGCCAGTAGAGTTCCTGCATCGACGGTTGTGCAATCGAATCGGTTATCAATTCACCGCTATCATCAAGAAAATTGACTCTAAATGCCCGCTCATTGGACTCGGCCAACTGTGCAATAGAGCCCGGCGACATGCTCTCACTTAGGCCTGTTTTGGCACTGTTGCCGGGGTTGGGCATGGCCCATAAAGGCGGTAAACGTGGAAAAATTAAAAACAGTATCAGCATAACAGGCAGGCAAATCAACAGTTGCAATGCGCTAAACCTCAGTGTTCGCAAAAAATTGTACCGGCGATTAGTTTGCCGATTACTCTGATCGACAATCGCCAAATTATTTAATGTGAATAAAAAAACCAAAAACGCCAGACATGCTTGCAATATTTCCTGATTTAACAGCAGCGGCGTCATGCCGACAAAAATCATTAAGTACAAAAGTGACCGTATGTCTTTCCTATCTTGCACTTCGAAAAACTTGAGAAATACCCCCAACACGGCCAAATGAATAAAGCCATTGACAGAAAAACTGAGTAGCCCGCTAATTTGCATAAAGGCGAGCGATAGCAATGCGCAACCAAGTTTTACTGGGCCGTTGGGGGATTTTGTCGATAGCACCAGCAGCCACTTGATACTGAATATCGCCGCTAGCAAACCCGTTAAGCTGACGGGAACAACCGTTAGCAATGCAATCCAAAAAAGCGCCAGCGTATAAGATAAATAGTGATACTGTTTAAGATAAGTATAGGTGCGCAAAGGTACGGTTTAAGTGGTTTGTTTTAAACGGTACATCGATTTTATTGTCTACTAGAAAAAAGCCTTCTCTGCTAAGAGAAGGCTTTTAGGGATAACTTATAAGATAGTTATAACACCCCGTTCGTTACGTTATTGAACAGGCCTTCATTACCATCTCTTATTGCTTCTAAATTACTTACCACTGCTGCTGCGTCTAGAGC
>CAZEUZ010000036.1:0-3990 GCA_964515805.1 uncultured Cellvibrionaceae bacterium
GCCGTGTTGAAGCCTATCGATTTTAGTCGGGTTGCGTAGTCTTATTACAGCATTAGTCGATTATTAACGATTGCGCCAAGGTGGCTTTTATGCTGTCATACATGTCCATCAACTGGAGGAATCAAGTTATGTTATCCCTGCGTCTTTCCGATGACATCGAATGTCGTTTAGCGGCCTTGGCTCGCCGCACCGGCCGGACGAAAACATTCTATGCACGAGAAGCAATACTGACCCACCTTGATGATCTCGAAGACTACTACTTGGCAGCTGAAACAGTGGCCGATATTCGTGAGGGCCGTGACAAAATTCACGACGCCAAAGTAACGGCTAATTTCCGCCAATACAGATAAATATCACCTCAATTACTTTATCAAGATATGTTGCCGGACATTTGGTTACATACTCGGTTTGCCTTTCGATATAGTCAATCGACTTGACTTGGTCAGGAACAATGGCGCAGAGTTTGTCAGTTATAGATTCCGGCAGTATAACGTCAAGAGGTCTTCCTTTCTTAATTTTAGAGGTAATGGGGCAGACAATAGCCCTCCCTGTTTTTTCATTGAGAATGGCATGGCTGACGACTAAAGCCATGTGATGCCCCTTGATTTCTTTGCCTGCGGAAGGGTCAACGTGCAACCAGACAATATCACCGCGGGCTGGCACGTAGTGTTTCATCAAGATCAATCCTCTAATCTTTCTTGTCCAACTTCCCCTGGTAAAAGATCATCATAATTATGAATCTCAGCGTTATAGTCCGACATAAGCCGTTCAATCGTTATGCCATTGACGTGTGGCTTCATTTCGATAAAACCGTTTTTTAATTCCACATCAACTTGTGCGCCTTTCGTTAAACCAAGAGCTTCTAGGTAGGGCTTGGGAATTGTTAGGCCAACACTATTGCCATGCTGGCGTAATGGGATAGTCAAAACACTGTTTACAGTAGCCATCTGTAAGTCTCCTGTGATGTGCTTACAATGTCATTACTTTTGGTTGCGTATGTCAATATAAAGTGATGTGTGTATCTCATAGAGCAGCCGATTTGCTAGAATAGCCGCGATGAATCATTCTACTTCACCAAAGACAGCACATATTTTAGACGCCATGCGCATTGTGCTGGTTAATACCACTCATCCCGGCAATATCGGCGGCGTTGCCCGGGCGATGAAAAATATGGGATTAACGCAGTTATATTTGGTGGCGCCCAAGGAGTATCCCTCCGAACGAGCGCTGTGGCGAGCATCTAATGCGGCTGACGTTTTGCAGCAAGCCATTGTTGTCGATGAATTGGACCAGGCGATTGCCGATTGCGGTTTGGTGGTTGGCACCAGCGCCCGCGAACGACGGATTCCCTGGCCTTTGCTTACGCCCAGAGAGTGTGGCGACCGCTGCTATAGTGAAGCCGATACTCATCCAGTCGCGCTAGTGTTCGGCCGCGAAGACCGCGGTCTCACCAACGAGGAATTGCATAAATGTCACTACCATGTGCATATTCCGTCTAATCCTGACTACAGCTCTCTCAACCTAGCGGCGGCGGTGCAGGTTATCGCCTATGAGTTGCGTATGTCTTGCCTCAATGCTGACGAGGGTAAGCCCATTCACTTTGACGATTGGGATATGCCTCCCGCCAATCATCAGGCCCTGGAGCACTACTTTACCCATTTGCAGCAAACCTTGGAAACGTTAGGCTTTTTGGAGCCTGACAACCCGCGCCAAACCATGACTCGGCTGCGCCGGCTCTACAACCGTATTCGCCTCGATGAGATGGAGCTAAGTATTTTGCGGGGCGTGTTAACTTCGATACAGAACTTCATTTACCGCAGTGGTAAAAAGTAGCAGTTAATAAAGAAAGTAGCAGTTAATAAAGAAAAGTAACAGCTTATCGACTCATCAGCGAGCGGCTCTACCGCAAACGCCCGTAAAAGCGCTCGGCATCGCGAAATTCAATGTGGTCAATATCGTCCCCAAAGGGATGTTCCAGCATGTTTTGAATCCAAATTAACGACACCATGACTATCGATACAATGGCCGATGTAACAACACCATAGTAGCCAAATAATGCAAATTGAGGCGCCAGCACAAACAGGGCCACAACCAGCACCATCGCGACAAACAAGCGCAGCGATAAAGGCGTGCGCTTCTCTTTGATCATGAGCAATTTTTCGACGGCTAGATAGGCTTGTTGGTGCCATTGCAACAACCTGGAAACTTCTGGCGTTTGCATGCCACGTTCTCTTATTTTTTCAATGCCACCCATCAGTTGATTCATTGATTTATCGACTTGTTGCAGCGAATTGGCAGAGATTTCGGCCTGCAGCAAACCATGTATATTTTCTGTTAGTGCAACCAACGAGCGTTTTAACACTTTTTGCTCCTGATTCTGTAAATACACATGAGAGACCTGCCAGAAGCTCATTGTCACCGATTTGATCAGCGCCAATTCGTCGAGCGCTTGAAATCTTCTAACATTAGCGGTATTCATAATAACGGCAAAGGCAAAAAACACCCCTGCAAAAAATATGGTAACCAATGCCCTCAATTCTAAAGTTGCCTGGTAGTAGAAACAGAGCCAGGTACTTAATGTCGCCAGTACGGGGACGACAAACAAGCCTTTGATAAAGTAGTGGTGTAGAAAGGTGAGTGCACTCGTGCCAGAATTGTCCAATGTCATGCTGTGACCTCCAAATCACCTACCGTAAATGTTTAATCGATTTCAATCGATGATAATAATGGTTGAGAAAAAATAAATATCATTTTCGATCTTTGATAGCAACATTTCTGTGGTAAAATCGGCGGTTTTAACCATCTCAACAGAATAAGAGCTTAGGGAAACTATGAGTTTAGATAAAGTGCCCACGGGCAACAATCCGCCAGACGACATCAATGTTATTATCGAGATACCACTAAACGGTGACCCCATAAAATACGAAGTGGACAAGGACACAGGAGCCATATTTGTCGACCGTATTCTCGGTACATCAATGCACTACCCTTGTAACTATGGCTATGTCCCCAACACACTTTGTGGCGATGGTGACCCTGCTGATGTCATGGTGATTTCGTCGCTGGGATTATTGCCGGGATCAGTGATTCGGTGTCGGCCGGTGGGCGTGTTAAAGATGACCGATGAATCGGGACAGGACTCTAAAATTCTGGCGGCACCAGTCGATAAGATTACGCCTATGCATGAACACATTCAATCCATTGAGCATGTACCGTCTATGTTGTGTAAACGCATTGAGCATTTCTTTGCCCACTACAAAGATTTGGAAGATGGCAAGTGGGTTAAGATCGAAGGTTGGCATGGAGTTGACGTTGCTAAACAAGAAATAGTTGATTCTATTGCATGTTTCAAGCGCTCAGAAACCAACAACAAGAACTGAGTGTGAGTTCAATCTAATTTTATTATTTTACGCCGACTTTTTACCGGCATCATTATTACGCCGTACTGGCTAGACCATGAATAAAACGGCAGTTACAGGGGAGATAAAGCCTCATGAGCAATCACAAGTCAACTGACGGGAATGCCAGTAACAGTACGATTGATCAGACAACTGGCGGCGAGCCTATTAACACAACCCGCCGCCGAGTATTGACGGCATTGACTTGTGTCGTCGGTGCCGCCGGAGCAGTAGGCGTAGCCGTGCCTTTTGTGGGTTCCTGGAGTCCGAGCGCCAAGGCAAAAGCAGCGGGCGCGCCGGTCAAAATCGATCTTTCCAAATTGGAGCCGGGTGGTCTCATTACCGAGGAATGGCGAGGCAAGCCGGTATTTATTTTACGTCGTACAGAAGAAGCGTTGGAAGCGATGGACGCTTTGACAAATCAACTGAGCGATCCCAGTTCTGACAAGTCAATTCAACCTGATTATGCAAAGAATGAAGCGCGCGCGCGCAAGCCTGAATTTATGATCATGCTCGGTGTTTGTACTCACCTGGGTTGCGCCCCCAAGCACCGCCCGACGCCTGGTGACCTTGATGCAAGCTGGAAGGGTGG
>CAZEUZ010000037.1:0-4266 GCA_964515805.1 uncultured Cellvibrionaceae bacterium
GGTAATTATTCTTCCTGGTTAGAGAACAAAGAACAGCGGCTAGAACAGGAAGCGCGCAGTGAGGACTCTCATCAAAAGGCAATTAAAGCCGAATTGGAATGGGTTCGCCAAAACCCTAAAGGTCGTCACTCCAAGAATAAAGCACGCTTGAAACGATTTGAAGAACTGCAGTCACAAGATTTTCAACGTCGTAATGAGACCAATGAAATTTATATCCCTCCCGGTGACCGGTTAGGCGATAAAGTGCTGGAATTTCGCGGAGTCAGCAAACGCTTTGACAACAGACTGTTGATTGATAATCTGAGCTTTAATGTGCCCAAGGGGGCTATCGTCGGTATTATCGGCGGCAATGGTGCCGGTAAATCGACGTTATTTCGTATGATTGTCGGCAGTGAACAACCGGATGCCGGGGACATTATCCATGGCGAAACAGCAACAATTGCCTATGTTGAACAGGGCCGGGAAGCACTTGACGATAATAAAACGGTTTGGGAAGCGGTATCAGGTGGTCAAGATGTGCTGACCATTGGCAACTACGAAATGAGTTCACGCTCTTACATTGGCCGTTTTAACTTCAAGGGATCGGACCAACAAAAGCGTGTTGGTGAGTTATCTGGCGGTGAACGCGGCCGGTTGCATTTGGCCAACACATTGAAGCAGGGAGCCAATGTACTGCTATTGGATGAACCTTCTAATGATCTGGACGTTGAAACCTTGCGCGCACTGGAAGAAGCACTGCTGACGTTCCCTGGTTGCGCCCTAATCATTTCCCACGATCGCTGGTTTCTCGACCGGGTAGCAACTCATATACTGGCCTATGAAGGCAACAGCGAAGTTGTATTTTTTGAGGGTAACTATACCGAGTATTACGAGAAGTACTGCGAACGCGAAGGTAATGACTTGCAACCGCAGAGGATGCAATACAAAAAACTAAAACACTGATCTCTATTGATCCAAACAAAGCGGCTATCCACTAATAAAAACCAACTTAAAATCAGATGAACATTTCACTTCTCGGCTCAGAGCAGACAAGCGCTGCCCCACTGCGACTGAAACATTTTTCTCGTGATCAATTAAAAGCCTATTTTGTCAACAGCTGGCAACTTTATGAATGGCTTTTCAGTGCCATAATAGACGGTGACACGTACCAGCAAAAACCGGATACATTGCGTCATCCGCTCATTTTTTACTGGGGACATACTGCCGCTTTTTATATTAATAAGTTAGTGATGGCAGGCGTTCTGAAACAAGGCATCCACTCTCGGTTTGAACAACTATTTGCCAGAGGCGTCGACCCGGACTTACCCAAAAATTTGGAAGAATACGATCTCTGGCCGAGCAAAGCGGCTGTCGACGCCTATCGAACGACTGTCTATGAAAAGCTATTGGAAGTTATAGAGACTATCGATATACCGGACATCGTGAATCATCAGCATCCCATCTGGGCCCTGATAATGGGGATAGAGCACGATCGCATACACTTTGAAACATCTTCAGTACTTATTCGCCAATTGCGGGAACACTATTTACAGCGTCCGGAAAACTGGAAGTATGCACCGACACATTGCTCTAATGCCGATAATAGGATGATAGCGGTAGATGAGGGTGAAGTGGAAATCGGTAAGCCTCAAGACTCTGAGATTTTTGGCTGGGATAATGAGTACGGTTATTTAAAACAAACCGTTGACTCTTTTGAGGCCAGTAAAAATCTAATTTCCAACGCCGATTATCTCAGCTTTTACAATTCCGGCGCTTATCAGGATGAACGATATTGGTCGGAGCAAGGTTGGTCATGGAAGATGAAAACTAAAACATGTCATCCTAAATTCTGGGTTTCTTATCCGGAAGCATTTAAATACCGGGCAATGTTTGATGTATTGGACATGCCTATGGATTATCCCGTCGAAGTCAATGCACACGAAGCTTGGGCCTATTGCCGCTGGAGAGGGAAAGATTTCCGCCTGTTGACAGAAGCTGAATACTCCCTGATTGCCTTCAAGCCACTACAAGAAAAAGACCCTGCTTTTAGCAACGACTATAACCTCAATATGCGTTACGGCTCTCCGACGCCGGTCGGATTTATGAATCAGTGTCAGACCGAACTGGGATTCAATGATCTCTGCGGCAATGTCTGGGAGTGGATTAAAGACGATTTTTACCCGCTGCCCGGCTTTCGACCTCACCCTCTCTACGATGACTTTTCTATGCCTTATTTTGATAAAGATCACAGCATGATGCTGGGAGGAGCATGGGCGACGACCGGGACCGGCGCCTCTAAATACTACCGGCTCTGGTTTCGCCGCAACTTCTATCAACATGCCGGTTTCCGCCTTGCCAGAAGCGAATAATCATTTAAAAAACGACCCTATGCAAAATTTGCTTCGTTTAGAAGCAATTAAATGGGGTATTGAAGTGATTGAATTGTTCGATCAACAGTCACTTTTGTTTGTCAAAGATGGCAGAGAAGTTTTGTTTTCAGAGGGTTTTCCTCTCAATCTGCTATCGGTCCAGTCCGAACAGATTATTGATAATAAACAACTCACCAAACGCTACTTTGAAAAAGCTGGTATCTATTATCCGAAAAGCATAACGTTTCAAAATCTAGATAAGCACACAACGGATCACTTACAAGATTTCTGGCAGCAGGAACAAGTTTATGTCTGCAAGCCACAGAACGCTACCAACGGCGAAGGAGTGCAAATGCACATTACTCACTATTCGGAAGTTGAACAATACTGGCTGACATGGAAAGATAGGTTCAGCATTTTTATGCTTGAGGAACAGGTACAAGGAGAGGATTTGAGGATACAGGCGATAGGCGGTGAACTTGTAGCTGCTTGTACGCGAATTCCAGCCTATGTTAATGGTAATGGCCATTCCCGCTTGAGCACACTAATAGAACGCAAGCAGATCGAAGTCGCTCGTCAAAACCCTTGTAATCGGTTAGTGATCGACAAAGACAGCATCGAACTGTTGAACACACAACATATGCAGTTAGAGAGTATTCCTTCAAAAGGGCAAAAGATCCAGTTGAAATATGTTGCTAATATGGCTCAGGGTGGCGTCGCTGTCGATGTTACCGATAAGCTGCATCCAAAATACATCGAATGGACAAAAAAACTATCCGAATTATTGAATATATCCATTTTTGCACTGGATTTAATGACCACCGATTACTCTGTGGAACCGACATTCAAAAATAGTTGGGCAATTGAAATAAACGCCAAACCACAGTGGCTGCACCATACCTTTTCGGAGCGCCGAACACACCCTATCCCTGAAAAAATCCTTAAGCTGGTATTCGATTTGTAAACCTACACTACGGTTTCGAGGGCATGAATTAACCGATCAACTTCCTCACTGGTATTGTAGTGCGCCAGACTAACCCTTATCACGCCTTCCTTCTGACGCAATTGAAGGCTGTCAATCAGTTCATTTGAATAGAAATTACCAAAGCGTATGCCGATATTGTGTTGGTCGACAGCATGGACAATCTCGCTACTTTTTTTGTGATGGTGAACAAATGAAATCGTGGGCACTCGGAGGTGCTGCTCCGCACTGGAGTGGCCGATAATTTTCAGACGGTTTGTGTCATCGAGGAAATCGAGTACACGACTCGCAAGTAACTCTTCATAGTCGGCAATCAATTGAAAAGAGCCGACTACTTTTTTGTGAATCTCTTTATGTTTTTGGTTTCTTTTAAGCCTGTAAGCTTTCTCCCGAGTTTTCCTTTGGGCGATGTCTTCTCTGGGATTATCTTCAGCCGGCGAATAGTGGCTGTCGTACAATTTCTCTAGATAGGACACGACCCCTGCACTGCCGTAAGTAAGCTCATAGTTAAAATTACCTGGTTGAAATTTATAGGGTATAGCGTCAATACCGTGATGATTGATGCCGGGCATAGATTCGAGCAGATGACGCTTGCCGTAGAGCAACCCCTGATGAGGCCCGTAGACTTTGTACCAGCTGAAAGTATAAAAATCCACATCCCAGGCCTGCACATCAATTGCTCGATGAGGCGCTAGGGCGACGCCGTCAACACACAACAATGCACCAAAATCGTGAACCATTTTGGTGATTTCCTCAATGGGATTAATGGTGCCCAATATGTTGCTCACATGAGTGACTGTAACCAACTGGGTGCGATCGCTCATCAGCGCATGTAAGTCGTCCAGTTCAAATTCCAACGTATCCGGATTGAGTTGCCAGGTACGTACAACGATCCCCCGTTCCCTCAGATCGCGCCAACAACTGAGATTGGCTTCG
>CAZEUZ010000038.1:0-3996 GCA_964515805.1 uncultured Cellvibrionaceae bacterium
GAATAACGTCCTCGTTCCAGCGCCAATTCGCTTGACGTCTCAATGGCGAAGTAGCTTATGGCCTCCATGGATTGGTCGGCAAAGGCAACCGCCTCTTCGGAGCCGTAGGCAATCCGCTGCTTGTATAGAGCATCCTGAAAACCCATCAGTCCCAACCCTATCGGCCGGTGACGCATATTGGACATGCGCGCCGCTTCCACCGCGTAGTAATTGATATCGATGACGTTATCTAGCATACGCACAGCGGTTTTGACTGTACGCTGCAGTTTCTCAATGTCCAGCTGACCATCGACGATGTGTTGTGCCATGTTAACCGAACCCAAATTACATACGGCAATTTCTTCGTTGGCTTTGGTGTTGAGAGTGATCTCAGTACACAGGTTTGACGAGTGGACGACGCCGACATGTTGTTGCGGGCTACGCAGGTTGCAGCTGTCTTTAAAGGTAATCCACGGATGCCCGGTTTCAAACAACATACCTAACATTTTGCGCCACAAATCTTCGGCTGGTAGGCGTTTAAACAGCGTCAATTCACCATCGTCGGCCATGCGTTCATATTCGATATACCGTGCTTCAAATGCTTGGCCATAGAGATCGTGAAGGTCGGGTACATCGTTGGGCGAAAAAAGAGTCCAGGACTGATTGCTGAATACCCGTTTCATAAATAAATCTGGCACCCAGTTGGCAGTATTCATGTCGTGAGTACGGCGGCGGTCATCGCCAGTATTTTTACGCAACTCGAGAAATTCCTCGATATCGAGATGCCAGGTTTCTAGATAGGCGCAGGTGGCACCCTTACGCTTGCCTCCCTGATTGACGGCGACAGCCGTATCGTTGGCTACTTTTAGAAAGGGGACCACGCCCTGAGATTTGCCGTTAGTACCCTTGATGTAGGATCCCAGTGCGCGCACTGGTGTCCAGTCATTACCCAAGCCACCTGCCCATTTCGACAACATGGCATTGTCTTGTATGGCACCGTAGATACCACGAAGATCGTCGGGTACGGTAGTGAGGTAGCAGGACGACAACTGTGGCCGCAGAGAACCGGCATTGAACAGGGTCGGCGTCGAGCTCATGTAGTCAAATGAGGACAACAAGCGGTAGAAATCGATCGCCCGTTGATTAAAATCCTTCTCTTCCATTGCCAAACCCATAGCGACTCGCATAAAGAATGTTTGCGGCAGTTCAATTCGCATTTGATCGCTGTGAATAAAATAGCGGTCGTAAAGTGTTTGCAATCCGAGATACGTTAGTTGATTGTCGCGCTGATGATCCAAAACAGCGGCCAGTTTATCGAGATCGAATTTGAGTAGCTCAGGCGATAGCAATTCCAATTCAACCCCTCGACGAATATAGGTGGGCAGTAGTTCCGCGTACATATCCGCCATTTCATTGTGAGTGGCCTGTTCCGCAATACCTAAGTAACCTAATGCCTCGGCGCGAATTTTATCGAGCAATAAACGCGCGGCGGCGTAGGTATAGTCGGGTTCTTGTTCAACTAGAGTACGGGCTGTTATTACCAGAGAAGTGTTGATATCCGCATAGGCGACGCCATCGTAGAGATTGCGCATTGCTTCTTCCAGAATTGCATCGGCATCGACATCATTGAGCCCTGCACAGGCTTCGCTGACAATTGTCTGAATTCGCGCCATATCCAAGGGTACTTGCTCACCGCCGGCTGTAGTTACATTAATAGATGGATAGCGAGCATCTACTTTTTGTTCATCAGTTATGAGAGTCTGTTCTCGCAGACGCGCTCGTTCGGCCCGGTAGAGAACGTAATCGCGAGCGACTTTGTGTTCATCCGCTCTCATCAATGCCAATTCCACTTGGTCTTGGATATCTTCGATATGGATTGTGCCGCCGGAGGGCATACGGTGGAAAAAAATTTTTGAAATGTTTTGGGTTAGTTTTTCCACGGTTTCATGCACTCTACTTGAAGCTGCAGCGGTACCACCTTCGACCGCAAGGAAAGCCTTGGAAATGGCAATGCTGATTTTGCTATCGTCATAGGCTACAACCTTACCGTTGCGCTTGATGACACGAATAGTTCCAGGCGCAGTAGCTAACACATTCAAGTTGGATGCAGTTGAGGCAGTCATCTCCTGTTGTACTTGTTGTGATTGATCAGTTGGATGGCTCACCCCAGGATCGATAGGCATTAGATTCTCCGTATTTTTTCGTAATATATTATTGGTTCAACAGTGAGTTATACCCTTGGTATAAACACAAAGGTATAAACACAAATTCAATGAGTTATGAAGGGATTTTTACTGACTCAAAACCCCACATATTGGGCTTCGAGTCGACAAGTGCACAAGATAATGCGGTTTTGATAATATTGCAAGACAATAGGCTTGGTATTTTTTGTGGATAAGCGGTGAACAACTTTGAGTGCTGGTATTTACATGCAATATTAAGATTTGTTAATCAGAAAAGTGTTGAAAGCCTTGCTCAAAATCACACGGATGAGGTTTGCCTTGCAGTCGACATTCAATGCCCATACCCGTCTTAACGATACCTATTTTGGTCGCTTGTAGTTCGCCCGTACTAATCAGCTGTTTTATTGCCGACAGTTTTTTTTTCGGCACGGTAAATGCCAGCTGATAGTCATCACCACCGGCTAGAGCCCATTGTTGCACACGTTGAGGCTGTTGTGGGTAAAGCATCTTTAGGACTGGCGAAAGCGGTAGGCAATCAATATCGATAACCATAGCAACTTGACTGGCAGAGGCAATATGACCGAGATCAGCCAGTAAGCCATCGGAAATATCAATCGCCGTACAGCTTAGGCCCAGCAGTTTCTGCGCCGCCGCTAATTGGGGTTCTGGTCGATAAAAACGACGATATAAATAATCAGATTCTCGATTATTTACAGTTAACTGATTACGTAACATAGCCAAAGCAGCAGCGCCATCGCCGAGTGAACCGGTAACAAAGATATGATCACCCATCTGTGCGCCCGAGCGTTTGAGATAGCTGTCAATTGGTACACTGCCTTGTGCCTGTATAGTGATACTCAGTGGTCCGCATGTGGTATCGCCACCGACTAGTTCACAATTGAAGTGATCCGCTACGGCAAATAAACTTTGGCTGAATTCTGCCAACCATGATTCATTCGCTTCCGGCAGAGACAAACTTAGCGTAAACCATTGAGGTATTGCGCCCATGGCTGCCAAGTCGCTAAGGTTGACACAGAGCGAACGGGATGCAATATCAGCCGCTGTTGCGTCAGCCGGAAAGTGTTTGCCGGCCACAAGTGTGTCGACCGTCATTGCTAGACCGGTATTTTTTTTAGTGAGATGAACTACTGCGCAATCATCACCAATACCCAATATAACACCAGACTGGAGTTTATCACGCTGAAAGTAATGCCTGATAATGTCGAATTCTCCGAGTGGCACGGGGTATTTCCTCGCTGGAGTGCAGTCAAAAAATTTAAACAGATTTTGCGTTGGATAAATAGGCCTGAACTTCCGGTTGACGCAATTCAGCAGCCAGCTGATCGAGTACGCCATTGATAAATTTGTAACTGTCCGTCGCGCCAAATTTTTTTGCTAATGAAACTGCCTCAGTAATGACAACTCTATAAGGAACATCAATACGATGCTTTAACTCATAGGCGGCAATGCGCATTAAAGCTAGTGTGATGGGGTCCAGCTCGACAAACGCTTTTGTTCGCAGATAAGGAGTGTAGCTTTGATCCAGGTTTTCCGTTTGCAAGGGAATATTGTGAATCAATTCCCGAAAATATTCTCGATCAACATGAGTCATATCGTTGTCGGTCGCAAATTCTGCTTCAATAATTTTGGGGTCGGCGCCAGTCATATGCCATTGATAAAGCGCTTGCATGCCGTAATGGCGAGCTTTGCGGCGCGCCCCCGAAGAGACCTTCATAAATAATTACTCACTATTCCCGAGAACGATATCCACAGTCAGCTCATTAGCAACAGTTTCCAATTGTTCTTGAAGTACTTGCAAGTCCACCGATTCAGG
>CAZEUZ010000039.1:0-9449 GCA_964515805.1 uncultured Cellvibrionaceae bacterium
AAAAATGACGCGTCAATTTTATTCTTAGGGTGAAAATTGCCGTGTATTTAGTCAAAAAAGATAGCAATTACTATGAAGCAACGAGAACCAGCCAATAAATTGAAACAGACAAGAGGATTCCTAGCTAATCAGGAGTATAAGCATGTTGACAGAGATAGGTCACGGGAAATGCCCGTGCTGATCTAACAGATACGTGGCAATAGCTCGCCTGAGATCATGGGCAAACTCCTTTTTCCACCCCAGGGCAAAGTAGACCAAACCTGTCCGGCCATATCGTCAACAACATTCCCAATGATGGCGGCATCGGGGTAGTGTTCTCTAAGATATGATAATGCCGATTTTTCTTCGGCACAGTCGACAATGGTAATAAACCGGCCTTCACAGGCAACATATAGCTAAATAACTATAATTTGACATAATCAAGGTGCTCAGCAAACAGCTGATCAATATTGTTGCAGCGAAGCTTTCTTCTGATGGCTTTTGCTTGCGCCCATTTGTGTTCTATGGGGTTGAGATCAGGACTATAAGGTGGCAAGTACTCCAAAATAACACCCGCTTCTTCAATGGCCTTTTTCATATCTTCACGCTTATGGAACGTCGCGTTATCCATCACAATCACCGCATTCAGCGGTACCTTGGGTAAGAGTTCCTGTGTTAGCCACGCATAAAAAATATCTGAATCAATGTTTGTATTGAATAAGCCAACAGATAAGAACAAAAAGCCAACAATAGCCCCAATGGCATTCACGCGGCCTTTCGCATGCCAATCGTGTTTGCCATAGCACCGTTGGCCTCGATGGGCATAACCATGTGTCCGTGGCATATCTTTCGCAAAACCGCTCTCATCCAAATAGATAAGCGTTTTGCCCATCCGCTCATAAGAGCGTATTTTGTGCTGAAATTTTACACGAGCTACTTCATTGGCTTTCGGATGTTGCAGCGTTTTTTTTATAACTCACATTGAGCCGCTGCAATGCTTTAGTAATAGCTGGTTGAGTAACATGAAAGCGAAGCGCTCTTTCCCATTGATAGTCATCAGGCGATTCCTTAACCTCCTTGGCAAGTGCTTCCATATCAATCTTTGTTGCTGGTTTATTACGGTGGCTACAGGGTGCCATTTTCTGTTGCCAACGAAAGAGGGTTCTTATCGGTATATCGAACCGATCACTGGTTTGCTGATAAGTCAGTTGAAACTTCTCTTTCGTAGCAAACACTTTTTCACGAAATTTCAATGGATATGTCATAAACTCTATTATGACATATTATGGTTATTTAGCTATAAAGGAAACTCTGATTAATTCCCATTCATCATGCTGGAACTAATCTAGAATCCATATAAATCAATGAGTTATGGATTCCTGCTTGCGCAGGAATGACATTTTTCAGAGATTCCTAAATTAAACAAGTCAGCAAACTAAAAATGGCCCTTGCTACCCACCACCTGATGGTATACTTTCTATACCATGTATTCTTTTGAATTTGACCCTCAAAAAAGCCTAGCTAATCTTGAAAAACATGGTATTGATTTCGAAGCAGCTAAAACCATATGGCAAGATGCTAATTTTGCTGAAATTCCAGCAAAATCTGAGCACGAAACGCGCTTTGTAGTCATTGGGTTGATCGCCGGCAAACATTGGTCAGCCGTAGTGACTTATCGGGGAGAAAAGATTCGAATTATTTCAGTGCGCAGGTCGCGCAAAACCGAGGTGGCAATCTATGAAAGCTAAAGATTTTGACAAGAAATTTGATGACAATGAATCTGATATTGTCAATGAATTGGATTTATCAAAAATCAAACGCCCTAATCAGACTCAAAAAAGAGTGAACGTTGACTTTCCAACATGGATGATTGATTCATTGGATAAAGAAGCGAATCGTTTAGGTGTGACACGTCAATCTATCATCAAAGTTTGGTTAGCGGAACGTTTGGAACATTCAATGTTTTAAGACGGACGCCGATATAAGTACCATTTACTCCAATAGCAGCCTCCCAAAACTGGTTGTTTTCTCTACAAAAGCCACTGTGTTTTGCAAAGGGGCTTTTTTGTTTGCCCAGGTTTCTATGCTAACATCGCCGCTATATGGAAAACCTTACGTTTGGGGTTAACTTGGTACAACGTCAAAATCTGACAGGTTGAAAGCCGAAATAAATAGCGTTTCATGAAAAGATGTTTTTTACTTCACTGGCATTAACACTTGCAATAATTGGCTGGACAGTAGAAAAGTCTGATGTCGCCGGTGACTTAATGTTAATTGGCGCAGTCATGTGTTCTAGTCTTACCTCAGCCTTTGGCATATGGAACTATCGTCAAATCCGCACACTCTTGGAGAAACTTGAAGATGCTTAGTCAAATTATCCCTATTTTAATGGTCTTCGGTTTTGCCGCCTATATGGGCTACTTAGCTTATGATGCCTATAAATCCTATCGGGAGCAGCAGAAAAAGCATTAAGCCATACAAATCCTGTCGAATACACTTCCCAAATATTTACAAAAATAATGGGGTGACTGACGGGGCTCGAACCCGCGACGACCGGAATCACAATCCGGGGCTCTACCAACTGAGCTACAGTCACCACGACGTTAGGTTTATGCTATTTTGTGAAAGCAGCGCATTATACATAGTTTTAGAAGTGACATGAATACTCTAGTCCCTGGTATCACAGCCTTTTGTTTTTTGTTGTTGGCTTTTGCTGGCATCAAGCGATTCAGCCAATATTCACCCTTGCCTGCGGAAGCGTGGATTCTAATCATTGGTATAGGCTACGGCTTACTACTAAAAAATACTGATACCGGATGGCTGCCAGAAATCGTATTTGATCCACAAGTCGTGTTGTTTTTATTTCTGCCGCTCTTAATCTTTGCCAGTGGTCGTCTAATTAATCTAAAAACGTTTAAGTCTGAAGCGCTGTCAATCGGATTTTTTGCAACAGTCGGTGTATTAGTTACTTGCGTTGTCATCGGCATCCCAATTGCATGGATATTGGATATTCCATTACTTCACGGATTATTGATTGGCGCAGCGGCAAGCGCTACTGATCCGACAGCTATCGCGACTCTTTTTAATGTGTTTAATATCCCACAACGCTTAAGTTTGATTCTTGAGGGCGAATCACTGTTTAACGACAGTACTACAGTGGTGTTATTTGCACTAATTATGGGCTTACTGTTTACCGATTCTATGTTCGATTTAACGCACTCTGTGCTCCATTTTATCTGGATTATTTTTGCTGCCATGTTGCTGGGAGCATTACTGGGTTGGTTGGGGGCTAAATTATTGACACTGTTGGGTCAAGATCAGATGTACTTCAATATTAGTCTGGGTCTAGCTCTCGCTTACAGTGGTTTTTTAATTAGTGAAAAGGTGTTAAATGCTTCGGGTGTGATCACTGTGTTAATGGCGGCAATTGTCTTTACTCGCAGCTGGGATATAAACTATCGAAGCAGCGATACCTTGAAATCAGGTGATAACAATAACAGCTCATCAGAAGTAATTAAGTCTTTTTGGGAGTACATCACCGATATTATTAACGGCTTGATTTTCTTTGCTCTAGGTACAGCGACAGGAAATCATAATTTTGAAGACACGCCATCTTTTGCAGTTATTGTTTCAATAGCAGCACTCATTACCGCACGTTTTGTCCTTATTTATGCTGGTGGCAGTCTATTACATCTAGTAAAAAAGCCCTTGTCTATAGCATGGAAACATGTTTTGTTCTTGGGTGGCTTGAAAGGTAGTATTTCAGCTGCATTGGTACTATTGATTCCTCATGATTATGCTTATCGCAGTTACTTTCTTTGCTTGGCATTTGCCATGATAGCATTTAGCTTAATTGTACAGCCGGTACTAGTTAAGCTGTACTTAAAGCGCGCTAACTTGAGTAATAACCATTAATTGACAGTCAATTTAATGACAAGCTCTATGATTTAATCGGCATCAATTTAGCAGCCGTCGCAAATTTATTGAGTTCTTTGCGAATATCGTTTAGCTCTACTTTAAGCAGCTGAGCTCGATATTTCATCCAATCGGTGAAAAGTATAGCGCCATTGGCGGTGTTCATTTCAATGGGTTCACTCTTAATAGCTAAACAGCTAAAGCTGTCACAGAGAAAGGCGAAGTAATCGTGAAATTCTGAAAATTCGTCATAGAAATCCAGTAATTTTTCAGCTATCGTTCCTATTTCTGCTACTTTTTGATAATTGTTGCCGTTGTCATTCATGGTGACTCCCCTCCCGTAAGCTGTAATTGATTAAAAGAACATATTTGAACATCGGAGAACAAAACGTCTTATCAAGCATTGTACCCAATACAGGTACAATGCGCTATGACACTAAAGCAATTTTTATAACGGAGTGAACAATCTCTTGCAGCTTAAGAATCAATCATTGATTAAAAAACACAGTTCCTCATTTGGGTACAATTATCCCCGTTTCTAGAATGGGGACATGAACAAAACCATTCACAGTGATGACTATCGGGTACTGGTTACATGGCTAAAGTCTTCTCGCCATCAAAGGGGTTTAAGTATGCGTGAGCTGGCGGAAAAATTAGATGTGCCTCACTCCTGGATCGGTAAGGTCGAACAGATGGAACGTCGACTGGATATCATCGAATACATCCGTTTGTGTCAGTGTATAGGCATTGATCCTGTGGATGGCTTAACCTTAGTTCAAACGGCAATGTTACAGCCAAAATAGGCTTACAGGAGAAATACATGTCTAAATTTTTAAACGGTTCAGTAGTTACTGCAACTCACTGGAATCAACGCCTATGCACACTAAAAATCGCCGTCAATTTTCCAGAATTCGAAGCGGGCCAGTTCGTCAGTGTTGGTTTAGAAAACAATGGCAAAACCGATATGAGGCCTTATTCCTTAATCAATCCGCCATCCACTGACTTTATTGAAATCTACTTTAATACTGTACCCGAAGGTTCCCTGTCGACCCTACTGTATCAATGTAAAGCCGGTGATTCTTTATTAGTTAGCCCTCAACCAGCGGGATTTTTCACGTTATCAGAAATACCACAAGGGAAACACTTGTGGCTGATAGCAACCGGAACCGGTATTGGTCCATACCTGTCAATATTGTCCACATCAATTCCCTGGCAGCGATTTGAAAAAATAGTGCTTGTCCACAGTGTCAGTACAGCCGATGAACTCGTATATCGACCACAGATTGAGGCATTAAAAGATCAATACTCAGATCAGCTGATTAGTGTTTACTGTGTGACCCGAGAGAAGATTAGCAACGGCTTACAACGGAGAATACAACGCTGTTTGATAGATGGTGAATTGGAAGCATCTGCAGGTATTGCTCTATCTGCCGATGACAGTCAGGTGATGCTGTGTGGCAATAGAAATATGATTCAAGATGTCATGGCAATATTAGCTGCACGCGGCATGACAAAAAATTTGCGCAAAACTCCCGGTCAAATTACCACAGAACATTATTATTAATTTGTAGCCACATTATTAATGTAGCCACAAAATGGCTCTTCTGATTAAAATAGGATTGATCAATGTCATTATCGATAAATAGCCGTTTCAACCATGCTCTCTTAATACTACTAATGAGCATTTGCATCGACGCCAAGGCAATTGACAAGGACAATAAAAATGATCCGTTGGAAAGTTTTAATCGTGCCTCTTATAGCTTTAATAAAGTATTAGATCGCTGGATTTTGAAACCGGTGACTTTGGGCTATAAAGCAGTGACGCCCGACTCAATTGAGACGAGTATCAGCAATGTGTTTGCCAATTTATTGGAATTACGTAATATCGCCAACAGTCTACTGCAAGCCAAACCTGATAGAGCACTGGATTATACTGGGCGCTTTATTATCAATAGCTCCTTTGGTTTGTTGGGAATATTGGATATTGCCACACCTCTTGGCATAGCAAAAAATGCAGGTGAAGATTTTGGTCAGACTTTGGCGGTTTGGGGAATTGGTGCGGGTCCTTATTTAGTTATTCCTGTCTTTGGCCCATCGACAGTTCGCGATGGCGCAGCTCGCTTTACCATTGATAACTTAAGTTCTCCAATTGAATATATCGATCATAACCAAACACGATTGAGTCTGACTGCACTCAATATTATTGATACTCGAGCGTCGCTATTGGAAGCAGAAAAATTGATTAGTGGCGATGAGTATGTGTTTGTCCGCGACGCCTACCTTCAGCGAAGAGACTTTATCATTAACGACGGCAGGATTGAGGACGACTTTGGCAGTGATATTGAAGCATATGATTTCTAATCTGACCTACCTATCGGTTAGCGTTTAGAAGAGATATGATGTTTTGCGCGGATAAAATCGCTATGGCTGACATGAATCAAGTCGGTGATTCGCCGGATAATATGCTCTTCATACTTATCTAACACCCCATCTGCATAAGCCATCTGCCAAAGATTACATGTCAGTTGATACTTTTGCTGATCGTCACAATGACGATTAATCAGTCGAGTAAATTGATATAGCGAAGTTGACTCAGACGCTTCTTTTTCGGCCAATTTGACAAGCTCGTTAACCTCCTCCTCAGTCAGTGAAAAAGTACGAGTGAGTAACACCTGTAACTTTTTGAATTCCGTATCGTCAAAGTACTGATCGATAGTCGCCACTTCAATTAGCAAAGCCGCACTGGCTAACCGAACTTGTTGGGAGGATAAATCTACATCCTTATCAACTTTATGGTCTAAGGTTATTGCGTTTAACAACCGCTGAATAGAGGCTATCATAGGCCGTCAAGACAGTGGTTCAATTAGCTGCTGCTGCAGTTAATTTGTTTAGTGCGCCGGAAACATTTTTCAGCTGCATACCACACCCTTCCATGTGGTGCCGCTTCTTTAAATACTCTGGATCATTATAAGAAATCCATACTTTGTTATCATTATCTTGCCAAACCAGAGCCTTCAATGGTAAATCTATCGCCACTGTTTGAGCACACTGCATTAATTTACTGCCTACCTTCGGATTGCCGAATATAATAAGCTCTGTCGATGGTAATTCAATACCAGTTTTCAGTGCATCACTCGAATGAGGCACCCGAGAAAATACTTTCATGCCATTATCACGTAAAACTTCTTCAAGCTTATTTGCGGTATCTTCGAAAGAGTGTTGGCTAAACACGTTAATCAGGCCTTCTGCAGCAAAACTGTTAAATGAGATCACTAGATACAAAGTCAGCCATTGTGATTTTTTAAACATACCGTTATCCTTTAGCACTTTTTAAATTCGATTATCGACCAGTATAAACGCTCCATTTACCTGAGCAAAGCAAAACATTAGGCACTAAACCGCAACTGCATTACCTGCAGCAGTTATGGTTGTGAAAAATCGCAAAGGTTTCCCATTATGAAAAAACTGTACAGCTTCGGTATTGGTATCGGCACTAAAAATAACCAAAATGAGCATCTGGAGTTTTTCTATCCACACCCTCTCATATGGCCAAAATCTTCTCTAATCAGTGCATTAGCGCCAGTTTTCAGTGAGTCTGACAATCAAGTTATTCCTGTTACCAGCGAGCAATTGATAGCTCTGGCGACAAGTTTGGATAACAATGGCGAACAAGAACAGGCAAAGTTAGCAAGAGAGCTATCCAACGTTAACAATGAGAGCAAAAAATGTGTTGTAGTGACTGCACTGGCAATAGACAGCCCACCGACAACGGTTGCGGAAAGTTATCTCAAATTACACCTCTTATCCCACCGTCTTGTTAAGCCTCATGAGACTAATCTTACGGGGATATTTGGAGTGCTACCCAATATTGCTTGGACCAACCAAGGCCCGATCGATCTTAATGAATTACCTCAATATCAATTGGCAGCCCGATTAAAGGGAGACTATTTGTTAGTTGACTGCGTTGATAAATTTCCTAGGATGACAGATTATGTTGTGCCTAATGGTGTTCGGATCGCCGATACAGCCCGTGTCCGCTTAGGCGCCTATATCGGTGCAGGCACCACCATAATGCATGAGGGTTTCGTCAACTTTAATGCCGGCACCCTGGGAACCAGCATGATTGAAGGCCGCATATCTGCCGGTGTGGTAATCGGTGAAGGATCTGATCTCGGTGGGGGCTGTTCAACAATGGGAACACTCTCCGGCGGCGGAAACATCATTATCAGCGTAGGGGAAGAATGCCTTATCGGTGCCAATGCAGGTATTGGAATTCCTTTGGGAGATCGCTGTATTGTTGAAGCTGGACTTTACATTACCGCTGGTTCTAAGGTAAATCTATTAGACGAGTCTGGTGAAATTGTCAAAAACCTTAAGGCACGAGAACTTGCCAATAAACCAGACCTACTATTTCGAAGAAATTCACTGAGCGGTGCCATTGAGTGTAAAACGAATCAGTCTGCTGTTTCACTGAACACAGAGTTACATACAAACAATTAATGAGTTAGCTTTAACTTAGTGCACTCAACAGGTTGTGCAAGCACTATCTAATGACTTTAGCAGCTTATAAAAAAGTGAAAGTAGAAAGAAGGTGCGCCAGTACGGTCACCCAACATGTCAAGCCTGTATACATGCATCCTTGCGGTAAACATGCGATAAGTTAAATCGTGGTGGCATCCATGCCCTTGGCTTAGGTATTTCCGCCATTCACAACAGACATACCAATTCAACTTAACGACACTATTTGGATAACAATATTCCTCTGCACAGGCGCACCTTCTTTCTACTTTACTCACAACACTTTAAAAACTTGATTCATCCAGTTATAGCTTAATTTTTTCTGCATTGGCAGCCAATATTTTCTTACCAATACCTTTTACTTTCAGTAAATCATTAAGTTGCATGAACTGACCATTTTTTTGACGCCAAATCACTATAGCTTTTGCTCTTTCTAATCCAACACCGTTAAGAGCATTCGCCAGTTCCTGCGCACTCGCATTATTGATATTGATTGAATGAACTACTGCCGATTTTGGTTCTGCTGCTAATTCAGCTGACTGTTTGATCACTTCATCAGCTTGAACCTGCATTAATGCGCCTGTTGAAGCCAATGATAATAAACCAAGAATAGTTACCTTTTTAAACAAATGGTTTAGCGTACGATTAAGTGTGGACACGATAGACTCCTTACTATTCTGCTTATGACTTTTTATTTAACGCCTTTAGACATATTTAGCGTTAATGTTGTCTACTATAGAGAAACAAAAAGCGGAAATCTGTAGGAGTTTGCGGAAATATCTGTAGGATATTTCTTACAATATCTCGCTTTACTACAAAAATTTTTCAGATATGATTTAAATCATTTTGCCATAGAGCAGATGTATTAATGATTTTACTTAGGCATTAAGGATAGTAGTTTGGCACTGAGCGATTAAGCTACCAGAAGCAGCCCATTTTTTCCAAAGGGAGAACTATGAGTAAAAAGACTAAATCTTCTTCAGCAAGATTGACAAGTCACCACTATTTTTATTGAGGAAATACTTATTGACTAGCAC
>CAZEUZ010000040.1:0-9220 GCA_964515805.1 uncultured Cellvibrionaceae bacterium
ACCCCGTATAAAACGCCAATAAAATTCAAATGTGGGTTCAAAATGAAAGGCCCCGTAATTGAAGACCATATCGAAGTTTTGTTTTGGATCGACAACTCGAAGGGCACTGTGCCCAAACAAGGAATAAAGTTCGCTGCCTGGGGAAACTGTCAGCAAAGCAATTTGTGCATCTTTACTCAGTTTAGAGGGCCATTGCTGACAATCAGCATTTAACGTAAAGCCGATTAAATACAGTAGTAGAAGATGTTTTATTGGTATCAAATTTATTTTTAACAGGAAGGCTTGGTAAAGGATTACCGTTGATTATTGGCTAAGCTGTAAAGCTGCCTATTTCAGAGAAATCAAATGTTAAAGTAATTTCGGTACCAATCAACAAAATGGGCAACTCCCTTTTCAACACGAGTCGCAGGCTTGTAATCAAATTGCTTGACCAAATCGTCTACATCAGCATAGGTGTCCGGAATATCACCGGGCTGAAGTGGTAAGAGATTCATTTTTGCTTTTTTATCGAGCGCTTTTTCCAAGGCACCAATATAGTCCATCAGTTCAATTGGCTGGTTGTTACCAATATTATAAACGCGCCATGGCGCTTTACTGGTACCGGGATCAGGCTTATCGCCATCCCATTTGGAATTAGCCTGAGCAGGATGATCAAGAACGCGAATTACACCTTCTACAATATCGTCAATGTAGGTGAAATCACGGCGGTGCTTACCAAAATTGAAAACATCAATTGCTTCACCCGCCACAATTGCTTTAGTAAATTTAAATAAAGCCATGTCGGGCCGGCCCCAAGGACCATAGACGGTAAAGAAACGCAGCCCTGTAGTAGGCAAATTGTAAAGATGGCTATAGGTATGAGCCATCAATTCATTGGATTTCTTGCTGGCTGCGTACAAACTCAAAGGGTGATCAATATTGTCATGGACAGAGAAAGGCATTTTAGTGTTAGCACCATAGACACTCGAAGAACTGGCATAAACTAAGTGTTCGACTCCGTGGTGACGGCAGCCTTCAAGAATATGAGCAAATCCGACAATATTGCTGTCAATATAAGCGAGAGGGTTTTCGATAGAATAACGAACCCCTGCCTGTGCAGCCAAGTTAACGAGACGCTTTGGTTTATGTGTAGCAAAAGCCTCAGCAATTGCTTCACGATCTGCAAGATCAATGCGGAGATGGGTATAGTTGGGATTGTCTGCAAACTGAGCTAGGCGATTCTCTTTAAGGGATGGATCGTAGTAATCGTTATGATTATCGATTCCGATGACCTCATCTCCACGGTCAAGAAGACGCGTAACCAAGGCAGCACCAATAAACCCGGCGGAACCAGTGACAAGTATTTTCATGGGTAAAGTGATTTTACTTTTTAAATGCTATATTTGGATCAGACAGGCATACTAACACCCTTGGAGAAGGGTTGGCAATTTGTGAAACTTGCTTTCTACTTAAGCTAGGATTAGGACACAAAAATATACAAATTGAGATATAGCGTAACTACAGTTACAGAAAGACAGATAGCCCTTGTATATTAAGGTCGGCGTCATTAATATTGTGCTTTTTCAACAACAGGATAGACAGATGATTCAAGGCAGTATGGTAGCACTAGTTACGCCTATGCATGCTGACAACTCCCTTGACTGGAATAATCTTCACCAGTTGCTGGATTGGCACTTACAAGAAGGTACTGACGCAATCATTGCAACAGGCACCACAGGCGAATCCGCGACACTGTCTATTGAAGAACACATACAAGTCATTAAATGTGTAGTTGATCATGTCAACGGACAGATTCCGATAATTGCCGGCACTGGAGCCAACTCGACAGAAGAAGCCATTGAATTAACACAGAATGCGAAAAATCTGGGTGCCGATGCCTGCCTGTTAGTAACTCCTTACTACAATAAACCTACGCAAGAAGGACTTTACCAGCATTTCCAGCACATTGCTGAAGCAGTACCTATCCCACAAATTCTCTACAATGTGCCTAGCAGGACGGCTGTCGACATGTCGCCGGATACCATACTGCGTTTAGCAAAGCATGCACATATTATCGGCGTAAAAGAAGCCACCGGAGACCTAGAGCGCATACCGAGGCTAATTGAACGATCTCCAATAGATTTCTGCGTATACTCGGGAGATGACCTCACCGCCGTTGAGCTAATGTTAATGGGAGGAAAGGGGAATATTTCAGTGACTGCCAATATTGCCCCCCGACAAATGGCTACTCTGTGTGCTCAAGCCATTGCCGGCAATGCCACAGATTCGCGCGAACTTCAAAGACAATTACTGCCGCTGCACAAAGCGTTATTTGTCGAATCCAATCCCATACCAGTCAAGTGGGCGCTAGCGAAAATGGGCAAAATTGAATCGGGTATCAGGCTACCGTTGACGCCTTTATCGAAATCTCAACACAGTGTTGTCGCGTCGGCAATGGAAGCCACCGGTATTACCTAGTTGTCAATACAGACTACCAATACCAGGGTTATCATGCGAACCAGCCTAAGTGTGTTAGTAACAATTGTTTCAGCCTTGTTATCATCCTGCAAGTTATACAGTGATAACCCATTAGATGGCAATAGAGGAATTTTTCACAATACCACTAATGACTACTTAGCAGCCAAGACTCTTAAACCAGTTACTGTACCGCCAGAACTAGACAGTGAAGCCGTGGGTCAAATTCTTGAGATTCCCGACGCTAACATAATCGTAACCGGCAGAGAAACAACCGTACCACCGCCACCACGGTTGACAGCCAAAAACGATATTCCGCAAGTCAGCATCCAGCAATTAGGCAATAAACGCTGGATTTTAACAGCACAAACTCCAGCTGAAATCTGGCCCTTAATCGTGTCTTTTTTAAAAACTAACCAACTCGCGATAGTCAATAACGATGTCAATCGAGGCATGATCGAAACTGATTGGTTAACCCTGTCCGTCGACCCGGAAAATATCAATAAATATCTACTGCGAATAGATAATGGCATGCAGCCAGACACAACCGAGATTCATATTGCCAACGTAGTACGTTCCAAAAATCAACTGAATCAACCTACATCAACTCAACCTATACAATGGCCCGAATTGTCAACAGGTACAGTACGCGAAAACTGGATGATCAATGAATTAGCTGAAGCCCTAGTCAACGAAGATTATGCTCTATCAGGAGAATCTTTGTTAGCACAGAATGTAAGCAACAATAAGAAAGCTCATCTAGTCCAACGACAGGATGAGTTAGTATTGGTCATTACCTTGAACAAACAACGGGCCTATGCATCGTTATCTCATGCGTTGAGTCAAGATGAATTTATTCTCTATCAAAAAAATACCGAGCAAGGATTATTCCATATTGATCATCTTAAAACCGTAGAAAATAAAAGATCAACAAATCTAACGTCACGCTGGATCAATAAATTGAACCCTTTTAGTTCCGACCAACGCCCCACAAGCCGCTATCTGTTAACTGATATTATTCGCCATTTGCCAATAGACACCCCGCTGATAAATAAATTATTCCCCGAAAAAAGTATCCATTCAAAAGCCGAAAGACTGAAAGGTGTACCCGGTTACTTGGTGGTAATGACTGATGAAACCACTCAACAATTGGTTTATGTTCGCGATGGCTACGGTAAACCATTGCCATTCAACAAATCCAAGCAACTATTAACACTCATTCGCCGACAACTTATTTAGATTTTTCGTGAAATTTTCCTCATTAGGCAGTGGCAGTAAAGGCAATGGCACATTGATTCAAAGCGATGATCTACTGTTATTAATTGATTGCGGTTTTAGCCTGAGAGAAACTGAAAAGCGTTTGCAACGTCTAGGTGTTTTCCCTCACCAAATTGATGCTATTCTGGTTACGCACGAACATAGTGATCACATTAAGGGTGTTAGCCCTCTGTCGCGTAAGTTTAATCTTCCAGTTTACATGACTGCTGGCACTGCTCGTAGTAGAGCCGTCGGCGATATTCAATCACTGCACATTATTCATAACTATAAGCCCTTCTTGATAAAAGGAGTTCAAGTGATACCAGTGGCTGTGCCTCACGATGCCACTGAGCCAGCACAATATATCTTTGAAAAAAACAAGCAGCGGCTTGGTCTGTTGACTGATCTGGGGAATGTCAGTTCATATGTTGAAAATCAATACACTGGCTGCCATGCCTTAATCATAGAAGCAAACCACGACCCATTGATGCTGGCTTCAGGCCCCTACCCTCCATCAATAAAACAACGTGTCGGTGGATCATGGGGACATTTAAGTAATCAACAGGCATCAGAATTTCTGAAGCGCACAGATAAATCACGCTTACAATGTCTGGTAGTCGCACACATTAGCCGGCAAAATAATAGCGTACAATTGGCGCAACAGGCTTTCTCTGATTACCATAAAGACGTTAATCAGATAATCTACGCTTGCCAGGAACAAGGATTTGATTGGTTACAAATTAACTGAGCTGGTACCTCATCCGCTCTATCGGCAGATAATATGGAAAAAGAGTACAATAATTGATGGAAAAACGTGCACAACTATACGCTGGCAAAGCCAAATCACTTTACCTTACCGATGATCCAGAGCGCCTGATAGTGCATTTCCGGAATGATACCTCTGCATTTGACGGTAAAAAAATTGCTCAGCTCGAACGCAAGGGCATAGTGAATAACAAATTTAACGCTTTCGTTATGAAGAAGCTGGAAAATGCAGGCATTGAGACCCATTTTGAAAAGCTCTTGGCAGACTCAGAATCTATCGTAAAAAAACTGACTATGATTCCCTTGGAATGTGTTGTCCGCAATATAGCCGCAGGTTCACTGTGTCGCCGCCTGGGAATTGAAGAAGGCCTCGAGCTCAGCCCACCCACATTCGAATTTTTTCTGAAAAATGACGAGTTAGGCGATCCATTTGTCAATGACTATCACATTCAATCGTTTGGTTGGGCAACGCAGAGCCAGGTAGCAATCATGAAAGAACTAACTTTTGCCGTTAATAATGTATTAAAAGAGTTATTTTTAGCGAGCGATATGTTGCTGGTGGATTACAAACTCGAATTCGGATTATTCCGAAACAAAGTGATGCTGGGTGATGAATTCACCCCAGACGGTTGTCGCATTTGGGATAAAAAAACACGCGAAAAACTGGACAAGGACCGATTTCGGCAGAATCTGGGGAATGTCGTCGAGAACTATGAAGTTGTTGGCAAACGTTTAGGGATAGACTTTTAATTGAACCCAAAGTCTGGGATTACAAAAACATATGTTCTTCTCCAGGGAAAACCCCAGTTCTGACATCGCCGCTATATTTCTGTAAAGCACCGAGAATACTTCCTTTTTCTTGCAAAAAATTCTTGGCAAATTTGGGAAGTTTCTGGGTAATGCCAAGAATATCATTAATCACTAAAACCTGAGCATCGGTATCTCTGCCTGCGCCAATGCCAATAGTCGGTATGTCGATAGACTCGGTGACAGCCTTTGCTAGCGACGGCGGCACACATTCGAGCACCAATAACTCAGCACCGGCCTGGGCCAACAGTCGAGCATCATTCAAAATCGTATCGAATTGCTTTTCAGTGCGCCCCTGTACGCGGAATCCACCAAGCTTGTGCACTGATTGAGGGGTTAAACCCAAATGAGCACAGACGGGTATACCGCGATCACTCAACATAGCTATTGTTTCGGCCAGCCACGCACCACCTTCAATTTTAACCACCTGCGCGCCAGCTTGCATAATGCTCGCAGCATTTATTATTGCCTGCTCTGGTGTCGCATAGGCCATAAACGGCAAGTCGGCGATAATCAATGAAAGACCACCGCCACGCTTTACCGCCTCCACGTGATGGAGCATCTGCGCCATAGTCACAGGGATGGTACTCTCATAACCCAGCAGCGTCATACCAAGACTATCCCCCACCAACACCATCTCAATTTCAGCTTCACTGGCGATAGCAGCCATAGACGCATCGTAAAGCGCAATACAAACTGATTTTTTGTTGTCAGCTTTTAATTTACGCAATGTATTGATTGTCACTGGCCGATCCAGTGTTGAAGGTTTAAATTGTCTATTGGGCATAAAAAAATATTAGAATAAAATAAGCACTGTGAAAATGGGTTTTTAAAAAAGCGGTAACAATAAGACGCTTAGATCCAGGTAAAAGGCTATCATGAGTTACCATTTGTACGGCTAAGCACACCCACCATTTTGGTTCTCTGCTTGTCATCACTATCCTGGTAGCGAGTCCACCAGTCACCGAGATTATCCAAGTCTTCACCCGCAACTTCGCGCATTAACAAGAAATCATAAGCGGCGCGAAAGCGAGGATGAGTCACTAATCGCTCGGCGCGCTTACCATGACGCTTCGGTAATATCCATTGCAACTCCCATATTTGCCACAAAGTGGCTAAAAATCTTTTTGGTACAGCGACACGCACCAATTGCTCATCAATTACTGTACGCGCAGCTTGTGCAAAAGCGGATATCGGTGACATGCGTTCTTTATGTATTAATTGATAACGATAATCTATCATTGGTGGCCATAATAATGCAGCAAATATAAAGGCGGGCGTTACTCTTTTATCGCCATGTATACGCTTATCGGTATTGAACATAACAGCCTCAATCATAGCCAAATAGAGAGAATTTTTATACATTGCTCCAGCTGTTGCTGGAAACAACTGTTCAAATAAACGGTATTGACATAAAAGTTCAAACGTAGCCACTGCATAACCACCTAGGAACAATTTTAGTACTTCATCAAAAAGTCGTGCGTTAGACACATTAAGCAACAATTGAGACTGTTCAACAATGGGTACAGCGGTTTCCTTTTCAATACTAAACCCCAATTTGGCAGCAAAACGGATGGCGCGCAATAAACGTACCGGATCTTCTATATAGCGTACTTCGGGTGAACCAATCAAACGCAATTGCTGTGATTTAATATCATCAAGACCGTTGGTATAGTCATAAACAGCACCATCTTTTAGCGAGTAGTAGAGGGCATTGACAGTAAAATCTCGGCGCAAGGCATCACTTTCTATATTTCCATAGACATTGTCCCGAAGCAATTGCCCCGATCGCGATTGTAATTGATGGATCGAATGCTGTTGTCGTTGCTTGTGCTCACCGCGAAATGTAGTAACTTCAATGATTTCTCGACCGCAGTGGACGTGCACGATACGAAACCGGCGACCAATGATACGCGAACGTCGAAATACTTCTCTAACTTGTTCAGGGGTGGCATCAGTGGCTACATCAAAGTCCTTGGGAATTTTTCCGAGTAAAAGATCGCGCACTCCACCCCCCACCAAATAAGCTTCAAAACCCTTATCGTTAAGTTTTTGAATGACATTTTTCGCATTGGAACTGATGTTATTTCGAGAGATCTTATGCCGGCTGGGGGCTATCATCCGACAACTCTTGTTAGATTTTATCGACACAGATTTCTTTAATGGTTTTTTCTTAGTCATGCAGTGAAACGTGTATCAAGCAGTAGGGTGTTTTTTCAAGCTATTATATACTCAGTCGATGAAGAAAAAGAAACCACCTCATATTTTAGTGTTTGATTCCGGTGTCGGCGGCCTGAGTATCTTTCGTGCCATTCAACGCCAGTATCCCTACTGTAATTTCAGCTATGTCTGCGACAATGCTGCATTTCCCTACGGGGAACAGTCTGTGAATGAATTGATTAGTCGAGTTGACTGTGTACTCAATCACATACAGTCTATCGCTGTGGCCGATATTATAGTGGTTGCCTGCAACAGCGCCAGCACTATTGCTCTGCCTCGCATTCGCAGCCGCTTCCAACAACCGGTCATCGGCGTGGTCCCAGCCATTAAACCCGCTTCTGTTATCAGTCAAACACGGGTAATCGGTTTATTAGCTACACCGGGAACAGTGCAACGGCAATACACGAAAAATCTTATTAACGACTTTGCCAAAGACTGTGAAGTAATCAGTGTCGGTTCTAGCGAGTTAGTCGACTTGGCGGAGGCAAAGCTTCGTAATATTGAAACTTCTACCTCTGAGTTACAACGCATTACACAGCCATTTAAAGAAAATAAGCAGATAGACACCGTGGTGCTCGCATGTACTCATTTCCCTCTTTTGTTAACAGAACTGAAGGTGGTTCTACCCGACATACATTACTGGATTGACTCCGCTGAGGCCATCGCCCGACGAGTAGGGTACTGGCTCGATCAGCGAAATTTGACGACAACAAAAGATATCGCAAATGCCTTGCCAGAGCACAGCAGCTACTTCACAGCGAAAAATGATGATCTCAATGCATTGCGGCCATTACTCAATGAATGGCGATTAGATGATATTCGAATCATCGATGTTTAAAAGAAATCAAAATCTGTAAGCAATTGTCTATTGTGACCAGGTAGCAGCTCAATACTTGATCAACTCTTGTCGAGAGACCTGATTGTCAACGTTCAACCACAATTCTAAATTATCCAAGTCACTGGGTGTTAACTTACCTGCGACTTCCTTTAAGCGCAGAGAATTGAGGACGTAGTCATACAGTGAATTAAAGTAATCACGCTTCGCCTGAAATAAATTATTTTGCGCATTGACGACATCGACAATATCCCGCGTGCCGGTATCGTAACCGGCCTGAATGGCCTCCAGAGCGCTTTGATTGGAGACAATCGCCTGTCTGCGCGCAATCACTTGCCGAACATCGGTGACCACTGACAAGTGCAGCGCGCTCGCCGATTGAATCGTATTGCGTTTCAGCAACAAGTATTCCTCTCTAGCTTTCATCTCATTTTGATAGGCTTGTCGACGTCTGGCTGATGTTCCTCCACCCGTGTAAATGGGGATGGCAAGCGTCAGGCCGATACGTTGAATATCCGTATCAGTATCCGGTTGAATCGATGATTCAGTATCAATATTGCCATAACTAACATTGCCGGTGAGCGTAGGATAGTGGTCACTGGTCGTGGATTTGGTGTTATAGCCGGCGGCATCCATCGCCAATTTACTGATCATTAAGTCATAATTATTTTCCAACGCCAGCACCACCCATTCTTGACGATCTACAGGAGAAGGTGGGTTGACCGGATAATCCTGCTTTAAAGAAGCAATGACATCATGGTTTTTACCTGTAATTACGCCCAATGCATCGAACTGAATACCTAACGCGCCCTCTGCTGAAAAGGTGTTGGCGGCGGCGCTATCGAAGGCGGCTTGTGCTTCGAGAACATCGTTGATGGAAAT
>CAZEUZ010000041.1:0-15863 GCA_964515805.1 uncultured Cellvibrionaceae bacterium
GTACCAATTTCCAATACCTTATGGAGCCGCTTGGCATTGTCCACTAATACTTGAGTCATGCTGGCGACGATAAAAGGTTGGGAAATCGTCTGTCCATAACCTATCGGTAACGCAGTGTCTTCATAAGCACGGTGAGATAGAGCCTCATCCAAAAAGAGATGGCGTGGCGTGTTACGCATCGTATCCAATACCGAAGCGTTAGTGATACCTTGATTAATCAAACGTTGTACTAGCCGTTCACGAGTACGTTGGGATGTCATCCCTACACCCTGAAGACTGATATCTGTTAGCATTTTTCCTTTATTAACCTTACTTGTTTTGATCCTGTGTTGCGGAAAAATTATCCGTCGACCAGATCTTTTAGAACCTTTTTAACAAAGGGAATGGTCAATTTTCGTTGCTCAACTAACGATGCTTTATCCAGTTTTTGTAATAATACAAATAATTTTTTGGTATCACGCGCCGAGTGGCAGAGAATATAATTTGCAACGTCATCCGTCAGTATCAGCCCGTAACTATTAGCGCGCAATTGTAACGCTGCCATTTTGTGTTCGTCTCGCATTTGATGGAGATGAAATACCGTTGCCGAACACAACCGCGACTGTAAGTCAGCTAAGCTGATCAGCAACTGTCGTGGCGCAAGACTACTGCCAAATACAACTTTTTTTTGCTGATCGTAAAATTGATTGAATAAATTAAATAACGCTAATTGCCATACCGGCTCATCTTGAATCAAATGAACATCGTCAATACAAACAATATCTAATTTTCGCAAAGGTTCAAATAGAGAGCGTGGATCATGTGTAATCACATTCTGTAGTGACACATAGTGAGAACGAAATTGAGCGGTTTGAATTAGCTTTTGCTGAAAGCTCTGCAATAAATGCGTGACGCCAGCTCCTGGCGAACCCCACAAAAACATTACATTATCTTGCGCGTCCGCTGACAATAAACATTGTAATGCGGCAACCGCTTCGCTGTTGCCGCAATGAACATAATAATTATCAAAAACCGCTAAATCAGAGTGAATCGCCAGAGGCAATTGTTCTAACGGCATCAATGCGCCCGCTTCCTGCTTCATTCCTAACCATTCATTTTGACTGCCAGATAAATTGCAGTGACTCCCCTTTAGTTCCAGCAGTTGCCAACGAACCTGTGGAGACGCCAACGTTACCAACCTCCGTTTTATCTTCTATCAAACGCTCGTCCAGAGCAAGTGTTCTAAGTATTACCGATTGATTACCTTTATAGTTCAAAACGACTTTTACTCGGTTAGCCGTCGCTGTTATTAAACTAACAAATTGAACCGTAGGTAGATTTTCCAAGTAGTTTAATAAATTGGCGTAAGCAGCAAAATCATCCACATTATTCACAATTAGCATGAGTTTTTTCAGATTGCTCTTATCATCAATAACGGCAGTGAAAATCGCAGAAAAGTAGTTGGCAACCTGCCCCATAATGTCAATGGCAATGGTTTCGGTATTCTCACCATATGCTGTAAAAAATTGCTGTTGCGATTGATAGAAGAGCGTAAAACTGGCTCTCCACTGATCGGTATCCACAGGCGTCAAGCGGCCAGCCAATATAGCGTCTGTCTGATAACGATCGGATGCCTTATAAATAGCGGTCTCATCTAAAATCCATAAACGGGAAACTGGTAGCGCCAATCCATCTTCCAAGTCAAACACTGGTTTAACCAAAGTAACACCGCGTTCTATCGCCGTATTGACAAACGCGTGTGTCACTTGTGAATCATTACTCACAAACTGTTGACCTCCTCGGCCATCAGCCCGAGCGACCCAAAGTAGTATGTCCGGCCGGTTGGGTGGCCAATAGGGCAATTGATTGCTCTTTAATAAGTCTTCTATAAGACTGGCGGAAAACTTCATTAACAGACGGACTGCATCTCGCTCGACATCATCGATTATCAAGGTTTCATCGGTAGAAGAGTATTCAAATTCATATAGGTAAGATTTGGCGTTTATCAGTGCTTGCTGGATAACAGGATAATTGACTATATCGGGAGTACCAGAGATGCGCACGAATACCTTGGCCAGTGATTTTTCAGCTGCTTGATGACGGACTTGGCTCGACTGATCAGGCACCAACATACTGCTGCTATAAAAGTCGGACGGCTGTTGTGCAGAAGTTAATAATGCGACAACTGAAAGCCATATACCCATTGAAAAGCGTAACACTGGTTTATCCTCAATTAGCTGAACCGGAGACACCAGTAGTTATCGGTTGACAAGTAGAAGGCATGACCAACGTTGACTTTACATCCATGTTTTGGCCACGATGCCGCAGCATATGATCCATCAGTACAATGGCTAACATAGCCTCGGCAATCGGAGTAGCTCTAATACCAACACAAGGGTCATGCCGACCCTTAGTTACCACCTCTATCGGATTGCCATGAGCATCAATGCTGCGGCCTGGAATACGAAGGCTGGATGTGGGTTTTAAAGCGATATGCGCCACTATATCCTGCCCAGTAGAAATACCTCCCAAAACACCGCCAGCGTTGTTGGATAAAAAACCGTCCGGTGAGATTTCATCGCGATGTTGGGTACCCTTTTGGGAAATACTGTCAAAACCAGCGCCTATCTCGACACCCTTGACTGCATTGATGCTCATTAGCGCATGTGCGATATCTGCATCCAAACGATCAAAGACAGGTTCACCGAGACCTGGAATCATGCCGGTGGCGACGACAGTTATCTTGGCACCTACGGAGTTACCTTCTTTTATCAGCGCTTGCATAAAGACCTCCATCTCCGGCACTTTATCGGTGTCGGGTGAAAAAAATGCATTATGCTCTACAACATCCCAATCCCATTTTTTTGTTTTAATAGGCCCCAATTGAGTCAGGCACCCTTTAATTTCTATGCCTGCGTGTGACTTCAGATATTTTTTTGCTATGGCCCCAGCTGCCACGCGCATCGCCGTTTCTCTCGCCGACGAGCGACCACCGCCACGATAATCTCGAACACCATATTTTTTATGGTAGGTGTAATCGGCATGAGCAGGACGAAATTGATCCTTGATCTTGCTGTAATCCTTGGAACGTTGATCCGTATTTTCAATAACGAGACCAATGGGTGTACCCGTGGTTTTTCCTTCAAACACTCCCGATAGTATCTTTACTTCATCCAACTCTCGCCGCTGGGTTTCATAGCGGCTCTTACCAGGTCGGCGACGATCTAGCTCTCTCTGTATATCGGTCGTCGTCAATGCCAAATCTGGTGGGCAACCATCGACAATACAACCTAAGGCCAAGCCGTGACTCTCGCCAAATGTAGTCACTGTAAACAATTTCCCAAAGCTATTGCCGGACATGATTTTTACTTATTTACCTAGGGTCAGCTAACAATTCAGACTTTGGATTACCTTCCGCCGCATCGGGTAGAAAGATATCGATGTGGGCGTAGATGCGATTATTACCGCGTCTGACAGTATACAACGTAACATAATGAATCTGGCTATCGGCTCCTAATCGCGACTGATAAACACCGTAAAACTGAAATCTGTCCAAACCATAAAGTTGACGCACATTAAAATGACTGTTCGCCCACACGCTACTGTTGCCACAATCTCTGGACTCACAAAAAAACAAGGTTGTCGTCGATTGAGAAGTCAACTGCCGCTGATAAAAGTCAAACACTTCTTCCAGGTCGTAACTTTCCGGAAGTTCTACGGTTTGACCTTTCAATTTGCCAGATAATCTGACGCCTTTTTCCGGCTGCCAGCGGTTGCGTACTTTTTTGTATATACCTAGCGCTAGCTGATAATTTCCTAATCGCTTATCCCTGGTATAGATTACATCTGCTTCGTCGTGAACATTGAAAGGAAAGTCATTGGCCAATGGATAGTAACTAAAAAATAAAGTGACCACCACCAGCCAATATTGCACAATCGGTCAACCTTAAAATTTATTCGGGCCAATCGTCAAATGGAAAGGGCTTGTTTTCGCTGTTATAAGTTAAAAATTGCAATATCTGAGCAATATATACTGAACATGAATTGCCAAAGTGACGCAACTTTTCATTATCTTTACCCGTCACCAGTACCAGGATGAATTGTAGCAGTACTAGTGCCCCTATCAGGTAGCTTAGCAGGCACAAGGCGATAGCGAATAAGAACATGAACAACAGACGAACCCAGTGTGCAGGAGATAATATCCTCTCTATCAGCGATCCGGCTTCGGTTTTTTCTTCGATACTTACTTCAGCCGAAACTTCAGCTTTTTTGTTGGATGCAGTATCTTTGGTGTTTTCATTAGTCATAACAGTACTCCAGTAAAATCGACATCCTTTGTCTGTTCAGACAACATTAACTGTTTAATAATTTTATCTTCTGACTGCGCTTCAAATAGTAGAGCGTACAAACCTGAAACGAGTGGCATGTCAATGTTAAGCTCTTCGGCCTTGGATTTGGCCAGCCTCAAGGTATTAACTCCCTCAACGACCTGACCGATTTCACGCAAGGCAGCCTTTAAACTGAGGCCAGAACCGACAAGATTTCCCAGGCGGAAATTGCGACTCATATCCGAAGTACAGGTCAATATCAGGTCACCAACACCCGCCAAACCCAAAAAAGTTATCGGGTTGGCACCCAATGCCTGGGCAAAACGTCCCATTTCAGCAAGTGCTCGTGTAATCAACATAGCAAGCGTATTATGCCCATAACCCTGAGCTTTTGCCATACCTGCAAGAATGGCGTAGATATTTTTTAGGGCCCCTGCTAATTCGATACCATAGCGGTCACTGTTGTGATAAACACGAAATGTTTCAGAGCTCAGGATTTTTTGCGCACGCTTTACTACGTACTCGTCCTCGCTGGCGATTACTGATCCTGTCAGGTGATTCTGCATAATCTCTTTGGCAAAATTGGGGCCACTCAGTACACCAATGGGGAAGTGAGGCAGTTCCTGCTCGAGTATCTGACTCATAAAGGTGAAACCCTTGGGCTCAATTCCTTTTGTGGTGCTAATTATGTGTGTACCTGGGATCAGAAATGTTTTGAACTGGTCAACAACATCGCGAAAAGATGCACTGGGCACCGAAACAAACACGGTGTTGCTTGCTGCTGCCGTCTGCTCGATATCAGCAGTTATTGTCAATTTATCAGCCAACTTATAACCCGGCAGATAATTTTTGTTTTCCCGTGCTTGCTGGCATTCCGAGGCCTTTGCAGAGTCTCGCATCCATAAATAAGTGTCGTAACCGTTGCCGGCGATGACGTTGGCGACAACTGTGCCAAAGCTGCCACCACCCAGAACAGCTACGGTTAGACGATCAGGCATTATTATATTAACGTTGTTAAGTGACGCGTCTACTTTAATATTAGCTCATCAGTTCCAAAAGTAGTTTGTTAACACTCTTGACATACGCTGCCGAGTCTCCCAAATGTCCCCCTTCCGCTAAGTTGGCATGGTCAAAGATTATGCCGATTAACTCCTTAAAACGATCTTCGTCAGCTTCTTGGTCTAATTTCTGCACCAGCACATGCTCAGGATTCAATTCGAGAATAGGTTTGCTGGAAGGAACTGTTTGACCTGCTTGTTCCATCAAGCGGCGCATATAGGCATTCATATCGCCATCGCCAACGACCACACAAGCGGGAGAGTCTGTTAAACGATTGGTCACTCTGACTTCGTCAACTTTATCTCCCAACGCCGTTTTGGTCCGCTCAACCAGGTTTTTCGATTCTTCAGCTACTTTTTCCTGTGCTTTCTTCTCTTCTTCGGTATCTAATTGGCCCAAATCCAAGGCACCACGGCCTACATCCTGCAGCGTCTTGCCTTTGTACTCATTCAAGTGGCTCATCATCCATTCATCGATGCGGTCACAAAGCAATAATACCTCGATTCCTTTCTTACGAAGCCCTTCCAAGTGCGGACTATTTTTTGCAGTATTAAAATTCTCTGCAGCGACATAATAGATCTTGTCTTGACCGTCAGGCATGCGGCCAATGTAGAGCTCCAGTGATTGATCTTGTTCCGGCTTGTCGGTATGCGTGGTGGAAAACCGTATTAACTCAGCAATTTTTTCACGATTGGCAAAATCTTCACCGATACCTTCTTTAATGACTTCACCAAATATTTGCCAAAATTCCGCATATTTTTCCGGTTCCTTTTTGGCTATTTTCGCCAACATATCCAATATGCGTTTGGTAAGAGCCGAACGCATGGCATCGATATTAGGATCTTTCTGTAAAATTTCCCGAGATACATTCAAAGATAAGTCATTTGAATCGACAATCCCTTTGATGAAACGCAAATACAACGGCAGAAATTGTTCCGCTTCATCCATGATGAAGGTGCGTTGAACATAGAGTTTTAACCCACGGGCTACCTCTCGATTATACAAATCGAAGGGCGCTTTCTTGGGAATAAACAACAAACTGGTATAATCAAGTTTCCCTTCTACACGGTTGTGGCTCCATGCCATTGCTTCATTAAAATCGTGAGAAATGTGTTTGTAAAATTCTTGGTACTCTTCGTCTTTAATATCGCTACGTGATCGTGTCCATAGCGCAGTCGCCGTATTAACCACTTCATCCTTGGATTCAGGTTCTTTGGACTTTGCGGTGTCGTCATCTGATGAATCTTCATTGTCGTTTTGTGGTTCATCATACGATTCTTTTTGCATAATGACCGGCAACGAAATATGATCGGAATATTTCTTGATAATTGTCCGCAAGCGGAAGCTCTCTGCAAATTCCAGCGCGTCTTTCTTAAGGTGTAGGATAATCGTAGTACCGCGGCTGGTTTTTTCCACATTTTCGACAGTAAATTCAGCGTCGCCTTCGCATTCCCAATGTACGCCGCTATCAGCGGGTGCACCCGCGCGCCGAGTAAGGACTTCAACCTTGTCGGCAACAATAAAAGATGAATAAAATCCAACGCCAAACTGGCCGATTAAGTGTGAATCTTTCTTTTGATCGCCTGTCAGGTTCTGTAAGAATTGGGCAGTACCCGATTTGGCGATGGTGCCCAGATGCTCTATGACTTCGTCTCTCGACATGCCGATACCATTATCGACAATAGTGATTGTCTTCGCCGCCTTATCGCAATCAATACGAATTGATAGCTCAGGATCACCTTCGTAGAGTTCACTGTTGGCTAATGCTTCAAAACGCAACTTATCGGCAGCGTCGGAGGCATTAGAAATCAGCTCTCGCAAAAAAATCTCTTTATTAGAGTAAAGAGAATGAATCATTAAGTGGAGTAATTGTTTGGCTTCCGTTTGAAAACCCAGGGTTTCTTTTTTTGCTGTTTTAGCTTTAGCAGTCACAAAAAAGCTCCTTTCATAATTTGAGTATATAGTGTTTAACAGTAACTGGATGAAAAATATGGGGTGAAAATTTGAGATTTCAAGGAGGGCCTAGATTTTAAGCTCTCTCGGACTTTATCTTGCAATCCGCATCGTACAATATTGAGGACAACAGACGTATTATTGACGCTATTAACTTTAGTAATAGTGGAATCTAATTTGCTTGGCTATTATAGTGCGGTGGTTATAATTTAGTGACTTATGTAAAATTGTAGTCACGATACACCAACTTAATTCTTTGGTTATTATTTGGAGAAAAAATGAAGCTTTCCTATTACATTATTAACGGTCGCGGTAGTGACGGCTTAAAATTTCAGTTGGCAAGAGTTGAGGATGAACAAGGCAATACCTATAAAGGCCAATACGATATGGCCCGGCATTTTTCCTCCAAGGAGGAACTGAAGGAATATCTTGCCAGTGTAGTTAACTGTGCCAAAGACGATTTGACAATTGAACCGATGAGAATTTAGTTGTAATTGTGTTTTTTCAAGGGTTATATTACTTAGTATTTGCCCGATAACAACGGGCAAAATCCTGGATAATCACTTGCTTGGTGATTTACTAGCCGAGAATGAAAAGGCCAAAAAACAAATAAATGACTGTAATTGCAATACAGGCCCGCATAAACAACTTATTTAAATTTTTATCTTTATTGAGATAATCGCCGGCAATTTGCCAACCTGCCAGTATTGAATTTAAACAGGCTAAGACAAGTACCAATGCGCTAAATAGGATCACCCAGCCTTCACTGAAGAATTCAACCATTGCCTCATAATCGGCTGCAGATTTTGATAAAAAATAGCTGGCCATAACCAAGCCATACAAGACAATTAAAAAATTAGTTGCGCGTTGAAACAACCACTCGGAAACACCATTGCTTTGTTTTTTACATAAATTTAAAACCATATTGCAACTCCTGCAAAAATTGATAATAACCCAGCTGATGCAATGGCTACCCAAGAAATTATTTTGCCCCCGGCAAAGTCTTCAAAGTAACCAAAATCTTGAATGATATGCTTTATCGAGCCGGCACAATAATAGCTAAAGGCGGATAGCAGGCCCCATGCGATAAACTGCACCAAGAAATTGGTTTCCATCAGTGTTTGAAACTCTGCGAAGCTTTCTTCTGAACTAAGCAGGTTATTAAGAGCAATAAGATAAAAACCTAGGCCTACCCATACGATGACCGCACAAATGCGGTGCAATATTGAAGCAATTGCCGTAATCGGAAAGCTGACCGTGGTCAGATCGAGATTTACAGGACGATTATCTTTCATGGAAACTTCTCCGAACTAACATTTAAGCATCGATAAAAAGTTAATGATACGATTACTACCAACCGGTAACTGCTTTTAGGCCATCACCGATATCAGCCAAACTGCGCACAGTTTTAACACCCGCATTTTCCAAAGCAGCAAATTTTTCATCCGCTGTACCCTTGCCTCCGGATATAATCGCCCCAGCATGTCCCATGCGTTTGCCCGGAGGCGCAGTTACACCGGCAATATATGATACGACAGGCTTAGTGACGTTGTCTTTAATGAAGGCAGCGGCTTCCTCCTCAGCGGTACCACCGATTTCTCCAATCATAACGATGGCTTCTGTCTGTTCATCCTGTTGGAACAAGGCAAGGATATCAATAAAGTTTGAGCCAGGTATCGGGTCGCCTCCAATACCAACGCAGGTTGACTGTCCGAAGCCATAGTCAGTGGTTTGCTTAACTGCTTCGTACGTGAGCGTTCCCGACCGTGAAACGATGCCAACTTTGCCAGGCAGATGGATATGCCCTGGCATAATACCGATCTTACACTCGCCAGGAGTGATCACTCCTGGACAATTAGGCCCAATAACGCGCACGCCTAATTCATCACACTTTACTTTGGCCTCAAGCATATCCAAAGTCGGAATGCCCTCGGTAATACAGACCACAAGTTTGATACCACTATTAGCCGCTTCTAATATTGAGTCTTTACAAAATGGTGCCGGCACATAGATTACCGAAGCATCTGCACCTGTCTCGGCGACAGCTTCCCTGACCGTATTAAAGACGGGTAGCCCCAGATGAGTTGAACCACCTTTACCTGGCGTCACACCACCTACCATTTTCGTACCGTATTCAATCGCTTGTTCGGAGTGGAATGTGCCTTGCGAACCGGTGAAACCCTGACATAACACTTTGGTTTCTTTGTTAATTAAAACACTCATTTACTTGCCTCCTGCGGCTTTAACAACTTGCTGGGCTGCATCGGTGAGACTGGTAGCTGCGATAATATTTAACCCACTATCGGCCAGTTTTTTTGCGCCTAATTCAGCATTATTGCCTTCTAAGCGCACAACCACTGGCACTTTAACTCCAACTTCTTCAACGGCACCAATGACACCTTCAGCAATTAAGTCACATCGCACAATACCACCAAAAATATTGATTAATACCGCTGCAACATTGTCATCTGACAGAATAATTTTAAATGCCTCAATCACCCGCTCTTTTGTTGCACCACCACCAACATCAAGAAAGTTTGCCGGTAAACCACCGTGCAGTTTAATAATGTCCATGGTTCCCATTGCCAAACCGGCGCCATTTACCATGCAACCGATATTACCGTCTAACGCAACGTAATTGAGCTCCCACTTGGCCGCATGCGCTTCGCGCTCATCCTCTTGGGTAGGATCATGCATTTCCTTAATTTTTGGCTGCCGATAGAGCGCATTACTATCGATGTTGATTTTACCGTCCAAACAATGCAAATCACCTTGCTCAGTGATCACCAGAGGATTAATTTCCAATAATGCAAAATCGAAGTCTTTAAACATCTTCGCCAAACCTGAAAAAATCTTAACAAACTGCTTGATTTGTTTTGCATTTAAACCCAACTGGAAGGCTAGATCTCTCGCCTGATATGGCTGAGGCCCTGTCAATGGATCAATGACAGCCTTTAAAATTTTCTCGGGAGTTTCCTCAGCGACTTTTTCTATTTCGACACCACCCTCTGTGGAAGCCATGAACACTATCTTACGGGTTGAACGATCGACGACGGCACCAAGATATAGCTCTTGGGCGATGTCTGTACAGGACTCTATCAATATGCGATTAACTGGCTGACCTTTTTCATCAGTTTGATAAGTGACCAGGTTATTGCCCAGCCATTTATGTGCGAATTCTTCAATTTCTGATTTGGAAGAAACGAGTTTGACGCCCCCTGCCTTGCCACGACCGCCTGCATGTACTTGAGCCTTGACCACCCATTGATTGCCGCCGATGATATCAGCCGCTGCTGCTGCCTCTGATGAAGTTTCAGCGGTAGCACCCTTAGATACTGGCAGGCCGTATTCGGAAAATAGCTGTTTCGCCTGATATTCGTGTAAATTCATAAGTAGTTCCGTGTAGTTACTCGATTAGTTTTGGAAAGAATTAGGTGTAGCCGTAGGAGGCTCTCATCTGGTTCTCAGTGTTTACGTTTTTTTCTTTTTTCTATTAGGCATATGGATAGCATGACCATTCACAGCGAGTGCGGCTTCTTTGACTGCCTCGGAGAAAGTGGGGTGACCAAATACCGTCATACCTATATCCTCTGCACTGGAACCAAATTCCATTGCAATCGCTATCTGTTGAACCAAATCGGAAGCGCTCGGGCCAACGATATGACACCCGAGAATACGATCATTTTTAGTATCGGCAATGATTTTTACCATGCCATCCGGCTCACCCGCAGCAACAGCTCGGCCTATAGCTAGAAAAGGAAACGAACCAACTTTATAGTCGGTGCCTTCTGATTTTAATTGCTCTTCGGTTTTACCTACCGAAGCAACTTCAGGGTGCGTATAAATAATATTAGGAATAAGATCGTAATTTACCATTGATTGCTGGCCAGCAATACGTTCAGCAACGATGGCCCCTTCTTCAGAACCCTTGTGGGCTAACATAGGGCCGCGAACGACATCACCTACCGCCCAAACACCCGGAACGGAAGTTGAGCAATAGTCGTCAACGGCAATGCGGCCGGATTCGTCCAGTGAGATACCGCTGTCAGGATCTAATAGATTTTCGGTATAAGCACGCCGGCCGACACAAACGATCAATTTGTCAAAAGATTCCTGACACTCAACATTATCAGCATCAGTGTAGGTCACGACAACTCGTCCACTCTTAACTTCACTGCCAGTGACACGGCAACTAAGGCGAATATCTAATCCTTGATTGGTAAATATCTTCTTGGTTTCCTTGGCGATTTGGGCATCCATTGTCGACAGAAAATCATCCATTGCTTCCAGGCAAACAACTTCCGAACCTAAACGCGACCAGACACTACCCAATTCCAAACCAATAACACCAGCACCGATAACGCCCAGGCGCTCAGGCACAGAAGTAAACTCCAATGCGCCAGTTGAATCAACAATCATGTCATTATCAACGACGGCAGAAGGAATCGTCACTGGCACCGAACCCGATGCCAATATCACGTTATCCGTCTCTAACGTACTGACGTTACCGTCGTTGTCAGTATATTCAACTTTGCGCTTAGCTAACAACTTGCCATGACCAAAAAGGGAAGTGACTTTATTGGCCTTAAACAGGGAAGTAATACCCGTTGACATTTGTTTAACAATGGATTCTTTGCGCTTCAACATCAGCGGCACATCTATAGCGACATTATCAGTAGAAATACCATGTTTTGAGAAATCCAACTTGGCATCGTGGTACTTGTGCGAGCTATCCAATAGTGCTTTGGATGGAATACAACCGACATTTAAACAAGTCCCACCATTGATTCCTTTACCGGCGGTATCTTTCCATTTTTCGATACAGGCTGTTTTCAAGCCGAGTTGCGCCGCACGGATAGCAGCGACATAGCCCGCGGGACCAGACCCAATTACAATAACATCGTACTTATCAGACATAAATTTTTTCCAACATATTAATCCCTATATGAGATTTTAAAACAGAGGATGATCATGAGAGCAACAGGCTGTAGCAACACGCTCAGGTTTACATTTCTAGTATGATACGCGCCGGATCTTCCAACATATCCTTGATTGCCACCAAAAATTGCACCGCCTCTTTACCATCAATCAAGCGATGGTCATACGACAGCGCCAAATACATCATTGGAAGAATTTTTACTTCACCGTCGACCGCCATTGGTCTCTCTTGTATTTTGTGCATCCCAAGGATAGCTGTCTGTGGTGGGTTCAATATAGGTGTCGATAATAGTGAACCAAACACCCCACCATTAGTGATAGTGAAAGTACCACCCGTCATTTCTTCGATACCAAGCTTACCATCGCGGGCACGTATTGCAAAATTGCGAATGGTGCGTTCAATCTCGGCTAGCCCCATATATTCTGCATCCCGCAACACGGGCACAACTAATCCTTTTTCAGTGGAAACTGCAACACCGATATCCTGATATCCATGGTAGACAATATCATCATTGTCAATAGAGGCATTAACCGCAGGAAAGCGCTTCAGCGCCTCGGCCGCCGCTTTAACAAAAAAGCCCATAAAGCCCAGACGCATCCCATCGTGAATTTTCTCAAATTGAGCGCCATACTTTTTGCGTAACCCCATCATCTGCGACATGTCCACTTCGTTAAAAGTGGTCAACATAGCAGTAGAACTGGTCGCATCCAATAACCGCTCGGCAATACGCTTGCGCAACCGATTCATCGGCACACGCTTTTCAACGCGGCTACCGGACAGTGAGTTTTCCGCTGTGGATTTAGGCTGCTGTTCGGTTGACTGCTGATAAGATTGTACATCTTCCTTAGTAATTAATCCTTTTTTACCTGAACCAACCACCTTGGCAAGATCTACACCTTCTTGCTCAGCCATTTTACGTGCAGCAGGGCCAGCGATAGATTCACCAGCCTTGGTTTTTGGAGTTTGATCAGATTGGCTTTTTGGGGTATCTAAATCTGAATTTGTTCCTGATTTCTGGTCAGCGGAGGAAGCCTGCTTAGAAGGCATGGCTCCCTCTTCCATGGTGGCGATGATTTCATTGCTGACCACGGTATCACCCTCAGCTTTCATTACCTCCCCTATCACGCCATCGACAGGCGCAACGACCTCAAGTGTCACTTTATCGGTCTCAATTTCTACAACTATTTCATCTCGGGAAACACTTTCTCCAGATTTTTTGATCCAGGCAGTGATTTCACCATCTTGTACGGATTCCGGAAATGAGGGAGCTTTAATTTCAATAGTCATTGTTTTTCCTTCTATGTTGATATTGTCAATGCTGCATCAACAAATCTTTGTTGCTCTTCGAGATGAAGTGACATGTATCCAGCGGCAGGCGCTGCCGACGCCTCACGCCCAACAAACCTTAAGTCGGCAGATGGGTTAATTTTAGCAAGCACCTTGCGCATATGATGTTGGCTATGATACCAAGCGCCTTGATTCATTGGCTCTTCTTGACACCAAACTACATCATTAATCTGCTTGAGAGGCTCCAGCACCTTTTCCAGCTCATTTTCCGGGAAGGGATAGAGTTGCTCTAAACGCACTAGCGCGATATCTGTCTGATTACGCTTCGTTCTGTCCTCTAGCAGGTGATAGTAAACTTTACCACTGCACAGTACTATGCGTTTGACGTTGGCTGGATCCACTTGGTCATCTGGCAACACATTGTAAAATCGGCCATTCGCCAGTTCTTCCAGTGTTGAGGTTGCCAACTTGTGACGTAATATCCACTTCGGACTCATGACAACAAGTGGTCGGCGCATGGGCCTGAGCGCCTGACGGCGCAACATGTGAAAAACTTGTGCCGGCGTAGTGGGTATACATACTTGAAAATTGTGTTCAGCGCAAAGCTGCATAAACCGTTCAAGCCTGGCGGAAGAGTGTTCCGGACCTTGGCCTTCGTAGCCGTGAGGTAGTAACATGGTTAAACCAGATAACCGACCCCACTTATGCTCACCACTAGTAATGAACTGATCGATAACTACTTGAGCACCATTGGCAAAATCACCAAATTGCGCCTCCCATATGACCAGAGTATCGGGCCTCGTAGTGGAATAACCATATTCAAATGCGAGGACTGCTTCTTCAGAAAGTAGTGAATCGTGGATAACAAACGAACGTTGGTCAGGATGCAGATTAGCCAAGGGCACATAAGGGCGACCGTCTTTTTGACTGTGAATAACTGCATGCCGATGGGAAAAAGTGCCACGCGCCACGTCCTGACCGGTAATACGTATTCCTGTATTCTGCTCGATCAATGTGGCATAAGCCAGTATTTCCGCCATACCCCAATTAATTTCCAAAGAACCGTCGGCCATGCTATTGCGGTCCCGGTAAAGTTTTTGTACCTGTCGCTGCGCTTGAATATCTTCGGGGATGTAGCAAACCTTATGCGCCACATCCCTCAGCTTTTGCAGCGGATAGGAGGTGTCACTGGGAATCTTCCAGTCGTGGCCGAGATAGGGAGACCAATCGACAAAGAGGCTGCTATCCGGCTCAGTTACCAATCCATCGGCAACATCGTCACCACGATCAAGTGCAGCGCGATAGTCAACGGTAATCCGATCAGCATCCTCTTTAGTAATCAGTCCTTCTGAAATTAATCGATCTTGGTAAAGTGAACAGGTTGTCTTGTGTTTTTTGATGACTTTATACATCAACGGTTGTGTCGCCGATGGCTCGTCTGTCTCATTATGACCGCGGCGGCGATAACAAACCAAATCGATCACTACATCTTTTTTAAATTTATAACGATAATCCATCGCCATTAACGAGACAAATAACACTGCTTCCGGATCGTCACCGTTAACATGGAAAATTGGCGCACCGACAAACTTGGCCACATCGGTACAGTGTTCAGTAGAACGGGCATCGTAGGGGTTGTTCGTGGTAAAACCAACCTGATTGTTAATCACAATATGTACCGTACCACCTGTTTTGTAAGCAGGCGTTTGGGACATCTGAAAGGTTTCCATCACCACACCTTGGCCGGCGAATGCCGCATCACCGTGGACTACTATCGGCACAACCAATTCACCCGCTTTATCTTTGCGCCGATCTTGCCGCGCTCGAACGGAGCCTTCCACTACAGGCGATACAATTTCTAAGTGGGATGGGTTAAATGCCATCACCAAATGCAATTCGCCACCAGGCGTCATTACATTTGACGAAAAGCCTTGATGGTATTTAACGTCGCCGGACGTATCGACGAGTTTCTTGCCTTCAAACTCATCGAACAAATCGGCAGGGTTCTTACCAAATATATTGACCAGAGTATTTAGACGGCCACGGTGCGCCATTCCCAAGACGATTTCTTTGGCGCCATAGGTCCCGGCCTTACTGATTAGGCTATCGACCATAGGGATGAAGCTTTCTCCTCCCTCCAAACCGAAGCGTTTAGTGCCTGGATACTTGCTGTCTAAATGCTTCTCCAGACCCTCAGCGGCCGTCAGGCGCCTGAGCAAATGCATTTTTTCTTCAGCCGAATAATTAGGCTGGCCGCAGACACTCTCCATCCGTTGGCGCAGCCAGTTCACTTCATCTGACTGCATAATATGAGTTAT
>CAZEUZ010000042.1:0-13295 GCA_964515805.1 uncultured Cellvibrionaceae bacterium
GGTTTTGATGCGCCTTATGTTCCCGGTTGGGATTGTCACGGTCTGCCAATTGAGCACCAAGTGGAAAAGAAAGTAGGCAAGGCCGGTCGCAAAGTGGATTATAAGGCGTTTCGCCAAAAGTGCCGCGATTACGCCAATAAACAAATTGCCGGTCAGAAAACTGATTTTATCCGTTTGGGAGTCATTGGCGATTGGGACAATCCCTATTTGACGATGAACTTTGAAACAGAAGCCCATATTGTACGTGCCCTGGGAAAAATTGCCGCCAATGGCTACTTGCAGCGAGGTTATAAACCCGTTTACTGGAGTGTCGTCGGTGGTTCGGCGCTGGCAGAAGCCGAAGTTGAGTACCAGGAAAAAACCTCGTTTGCCATTGATGCTAAATTTGCGGTTGTCGACGACGTTAAGTTAGCTGATAAAATAACTGACCTTCGAGGGAGCGGCAAGATATCAGTAGTTATCTGGACAACCACTCCCTGGACGTTGCCCGCCAATTTGGCGGTGGCCGTTAATCCAACGTTAGATTATGTCGTTTTGCAGGTGGGCAATGAACGATTGCTAGTCGGCGCTGAGTTAAAAGATCAAGTGATGGCGCGAGCGGGGATCGAAAACTATGCTGTCGTAGGGCAATGTCGTGGGACTGAGTTAGAAAAGCTGTTGTTGCAACATCCATTTTATGAGCGTCAAGTGCCTATGGTTTTGGGTGATCATGTGACCACGGATGCCGGTACGGGTTGTGTACACACTGCGCCCGATCATGGCATAGATGATTTTATAGTCGCTCAGAAATACGGTATTTCAACACTCGATTACATTGATGATCATGGCTACTATCGAGATCATGTCTCTCTCTTTGCTGGTCAACACGTTTATAAAGTTGATGAGCAGATAGTTGCCACACTCAAGACAGCGGGTGCGCTGTTGCACCAGGCGACAATTACTCATAGTTTCCCTCATTGCTGGCGCACCAAGACACCATTGATTTTTCGCGCTACGCCACAGTGGTTTATCACCATGAAGCGCGGTGAATTGGAACAACAAATACAAACGGCTATTGAACAGGTTGATTGGATACCGTCCTGGGGCGAGGCGAGGATTCGCGGCATGGTTGCTGATAGTCCGGATTGGTGCATATCCCGCCAGCGTACCTGGGGTGTACCGATCACATTATTTGTTCACAAACAAACTCATGAACTGCATCCGCAGACCAGTCACTTAATTGAAAGCGTTGCCAGATTAATCGAGCGCGATGGCGTCGATGCCTGGTTCGATTTGGTGCCAGAATCGTTACTCGGTGACGAAGCTGAACAGTATATGAAAGTTACCGATACGCTGGATGTATGGTTTGACTCCGGAGTGACGCATGACACTGTGCTCCGTCAACGTCACGACTTGCGCTTCCCTGCCGACCTTTACCTCGAAGGTTCCGATCAGCATCGCGGCTGGTTTCAATCCTCTTTGAAAACTTCAATGGCTATCAATAACGAACCGCCCTATAAAGCAGTTTTGACGCACGGTTTTACTGTGGATTCCGAAGGCCGCAAGATGTCTAAATCACTAGGCAATGTGGTACCTCCACAGCAGGTATTTAATGCATTGGGTGCCGATGTGTTACGTCTGTGGGTTGCGGCGACGGACTTTAGTGCAGAGATGAGTGTTTCCGATGAGATCTTGAAGCGTATGGCTGACTCCTATCGGCGCATTCGTAACACGGCTCGTTATTTATTGGCGAATATTGGCGATTTTGATCCTCGGGATCATCAATTACAGCCGGATCAACTATTGTCTTTGGATCAATGGGCTCTGCGACAAGCAGCTGCATTGCAGTCGGAGATTATCAATGATTATGACCGCTATCAATTTCATCTGATCTACCAGAAATTACATAAATTCTGTGTGTTGGATATGAGTAGTTTTTATCTCGATATCATCAAAGATCGCCAGTATACGACTCAGTCTGATAGCATTGCGAGACGTTCGGCGCAGACCGCTCTCTACCACATTGCGCAGGCATTTACCCGATGGTTGGCGCCGATTCTCAGTTACACTGCCGACGAACTGTGGGAAGCACTGCCGGGTGTTGAGCGAGACTCTACGGTGTTTACGACTGAGTGGTACCAATTTCCTGAAATCAGCGAGAACCAACCTTCAGCTGATATGGATCAGTCTTACTGGTCTTTTATTGCCGATGTCAAAACTGCCGTCAATAAAATTATGGAAAATAAACGCAATGAAGGAGGTATCGGTAATTCGTTGACCGCTAGTGTCACCCTCTACTGCAATGGCGACCAGTTTAAAAAATTAACTAGACTGGCTGATGAATTACGTTTTGTACTCATCACTTCTAGTGCCAATGTCGAACAAATACCGGCGCCTGAAGAAGCTGAAACAACAGATATCGACGATTTGTTCGTGTTGGTTAACGCGGTGACTGATCCCAAGTGCTTACGCTGTTGGCACCACCGCAGCGATGTAGGTTATCATCCCGAACATCCAGAAATTTGTAAGCGCTGCATCGATAATGTGGTGGGTTCAGGTGAGATCAGACGCTATGCTTAAGCAAATACTATGGCGTAAAAACAACGTTTGGTATTTGCTCTCTTTGCTAGTGATTTTATTGGATCAGATCACCAAGTATTGGGCTGTGGTGGTATTGCAGAAAGAAGGCCAATCCAATGACTTCATCCCTTACTTTAGCTTCACATTACTCTACAATGAAGGAGCAGCTTTCAGTTTCTTGAGTAATGCCGGTGGCTGGCAGCGCTTCTTTTTAATTGCTGTATCCGTTTTAGTTAGTGGTATCTTAGTGGTTTGGCTCTACCGTTTGCAGCGCCATATGTACTGGTCAGCCGCAGGTTTGGCGTTGATTCTCGGTGGTGCCCTGGGTAATCTTCGGGATCGTATTACCCTCGGCTATGTCGTCGATTTTATCGATTGGTTTTACGTCACTGATAGCAGTTGCTTGCCATTGTTTTATCGATCTGTAACTAATGGATTCAATACCTGTCACTGGCCTGCTTTCAATATCGCTGATGCATCTATTCTTGCCGGCGCTGCATGTATAGTACTCAGTATGTTCATTGAGGATGAGAATGACTGACTTAACAATTGGACCTGGCACTCAGGTAACTTTGCACTTTGCACTCAAATTAGCTGATGGGCACGTCATAGACTCCACTTTTGAAAACGACCCCGCTACATTTTCAGTAGGCGATGGCAATTTATTAGACGGCTTTGAAAAGGTCTTATTCGGTCTTTCTAAAGGAGACCATGAAACATTTATTGTGCCACCAGAAGCAGGCTTTGGTCAGGTTAATCCCAGTAATGTACAACAAATTGCACGTGCTGATTTTGACGACATTGACTTAGAAGAAGGTTTAGTGCTGACATTTGCCAACGTTCAGGATACAGAAGTGCCTGGTATCATCACTGGATTTGATGACCAGCAGGTAACCGTTGATTTTAATCATCCGCTAGCTGGAGAAACGATTCATTTTGAAGTTCGGGTACTGGCGGTAGAACCGGTTATTACTCATTAAAAAGGTCGTTTGTTATGCAAATTAAGCTTGCCAATCCTCGAGGCTTTTGTGCTGGTGTTGACAGAGCCATTGATATAGTTCACCGCGCGCTCGATTTATTCGGCCCTCCTATTTATGTACGCCATGAAGTGGTTCACAATAAATATGTCGTCGATTCGCTGCGTCAACGGGGCGCTATTTTTGTCGATAACCTCAATGAGGTGCCCGACGATAAGATAGTTGTCTTCAGTGCCCACGGCGTCTCTAAAGCGGTGCAAAAAAAAGCACAGCATAGGCAGCTGACTGTCTTTGACGCCACCTGTCCGCTAGTCAGTAAAGTACATATGGAGGTAACCCAATTTAGCCGCGCAGGTATTGAATGTGTACTGATTGGCCATGTTGGGCATCCAGAGGTTGAAGGTACCATGGGGCAATATAGCACCAGTAATGGCGGTCGTATTTATCTCGTTGAAAATGAGGAGGATGTCGCTAAGTTACAGGTTAACAATCCGAATAAACTGAGTTATGTCACCCAAACAACTCTATCTATGGATGATACCGCCAAAGTGATCGGTTCGTTAAAAGCTCGTTTCCCTGCTATATCCGGACCCAGAACAGACGATATCTGTTATGCGACTCAAAATAGGCAAGATGCAGTCAAACAGTTGGCGTTGGAATGTGACTTAGTATTAGTCGTTGGTTCCCCGAACAGTTCCAATTCTAATCGTCTGCGAGAGTTAGCCGAGCGTTGTGGTTCAGAGGCATATTTGATTGATTCAGCTGCGGATATTCAATCAGATTGGATAAAAAATAAGAAAACTATAGGCGTTACTGCTGGTGCCTCTGCACCTGAAACCTTAGTGCAGTCTGTTTTGGCTCATCTTAGAAATTCGGGTGCAACCCAGTGTGTGGAAATAGAAGGTAAGCCGGAAACGATTAGCTTTTCATTGCCCAAGGAGCTACGAAAAGTATCCTAAGGAAAAGTATCTTAAGAAAGATCGAATGAAAGCCCATTCAGAAAGTATAAAAATAAGTTACTAAAAAAATAAAATTTGACAAATTATCTTTATATTGTAACTTAAGCCTAAAGTTACCAGTTACCAGACAAGGAAGTAGTCTCAAATTACTGCTAAGTTAATTAAACAAGTCGATTACTTGGGGTAATGAATGTCCAGGGAAGGGGCACAATGACAAGTTTTTATAAAAAGACATCAACGCTTAGTTCTGTCATTAATTTTGTAAACAGTCCCGCAGATTTTCATACTATTTGCGATCACTTAGTATCAGTAAGCAGACCCTACTATAAGAAATCTTACAATCAAATCGGCTCTAGCATGATTGAAGTGCTAGTTTCATTGTTTATTATGGCAATGGGTTTGCTGGGTATCTTAAGTTTGCAAATAAGTGCGATCAACAGTGTTCAAAGAACGTTGTTTATCTCCGAGGCACAGTTGTTAGCGGCAGATATGGCAGATCATATTTTAGCTCATGGTATATCAGGTAAAGATGCCGTGAATGGCGACTTTGTCAGTGACACAAGCACTAATAACGACAAGACAGTGGATTGTTCGATAGGTTGTAGCGAAGCTGACCAAATCAGCTATATTCATGCCAAATGGCAAAAAGCGTTGCAGTCACGTCTACCTAGTGGGGTTGGCGCCGTTACTTGGGACTCTGCTCATTTGACCTACACCATTAAAGTTACCTGGTATCAACAACAAGGCAGTATCGTCTCTCCAAGTTGTGGTTCTAGCAACACTAATACTACTTGCTTTGTCCTTCAGCTGAAGCTCTAACCGTTATATTAATATTTAGTTCGATACTATGAAACGAGACGATCTCACTGAGAATGTTAAAAAACCAATCAATCAGATCGGTTTGACGTTAATTGAACTGATGATTTCAATGACGCTAGGGCTATTTATTCTGGCAGGTGTGTTGCAGATGTATGTCACCTCGTCACAAAATTCCCGCACCAACGATGGCGTCCTGCGCATCCAAGAAAATATTCGTTACGCTATGTCTCGCTTGGAAGAAGATATCTCTCAGGCGGGTAATTTGGGTTGCTTTAGTACCATCTATGATCAACGCGAGTCCGGAACAAGTTCCTCAGAGGTCAGTAAAAGCCTGAACAGTTTTACCTTAAATATACTGAGCGATCAGATCGCAGAGAATGATTGGAATCAGGCTATCAGCGCAACCAATGGTCTTACTAATGCACCGGATGCTTTGACACTGCGGTATTTAAGCCCGCTGGGCCAAATACCGATCGCTGACATCAATAAGCATAAACACCGTTTTACGGTGAAGATTAACAATCCTATTTACGCTAGTAATCTTAGTCGATTAAAACCATTTGATACGGTTGTAGCGGCCAGCTGTTCAGGTGCCATGGTTTTTATGGTTACCAATGATCCTGTTGAAGATGGCTATATTGCCTTCAAACCGGGCATCCCTTCTAAATATGGTCAAAAAAACGAACTGCTTAGCGTGGACGATAGTTTTTTCGAAAAAATAGTAGGCAGGGAAGGAGAACCACCAGGGGCGATTTATACTTATCCCAGTGGTTCCTACACCTATTCAATCGGTAGAGCCGCAAGTGCCAAAGGCAGTTGTAGTAACGATAATCCGCAAAATTGCGCCTTGATGCTTAATGGTCGAGAGCTTGTCGAGGGTGTACAAGATTTTCAAGTAGAGTTTGGACGTCAGTTTGGTGACAGTGCTCATCGGCAACTACAGTTTGTGGTCGCCGATGCAGGTAGCCTGAAAGATGATCGGTTCGGTTGGGGAGCTGTCGATAGGATTCAAGTTACCATGACATTTAATTCCATTGACCCTATCCCGACCAATCAAGGTTCTCGTCTGATAACTAGAACAGTGACCAAGGTTTTTGCCTTAGCCAATCAATTAATTGGCCCTGAATAATTATGCGTGTGTCTTTTAACAGACTTCCAATCAATGGCTTGTCTATCAATCGACCATATATCGATAAAATTCCCACAGCCCCAAGAGGAGCCACTATTGTCATTGTTTTGATTATTTTGTTGGCAATGACATTGACGGCGATATCAATGATGAATACTGCTATTTTACAAGAGCAGATAGCAGCTAATAGCCGCCAAAAGACCGTGTCTCGCTACGTTGCAGAGTCAGCTTTAAACCAAGCGGAAAGAGTGATTAGAGTAAAAAAATTTGGTGTTGAACGTCATATGACGCCACTATTCGACAGACAGGTTAAAGGCTACTATTCGGCCACCGATTTGTTTTTGTCTGCCGGTATTATTAAAACATCGACGCCTGTTGATTTTGACATCACCGATATGTCGGCATGGGATGAAAATATCAACTCAGTGGCTATCATTGATGTAATAGAGAATGCAATAACAGCTAAACCGCCTCAATACATTATTGAGTACATTGGACGTCAACAACCGAATTCCGTCAACATTATTGTTCAATCCGAACCGACTTACTTTTTTCGCGTAACTGCCATTGGTTGGGGTAAAGATCCGAAAATTTACACAATTCTACAATCGATCTACCGATTAAGACCAAAAACAAAAAACGTTAACACAACAGTATTTGATGGTGAACGAGTTTCCTGGTCGATTATTCACTAGAGCCTGTTGTACTTTTTCATCATAGACAAATGAGGGAACATATGTCGATATCAACAGCAATGCAAAGAAAAGGCTTTTCTCTGATGGAGTTATTCATCGTATTCGCAATAATCGGTATACTCGCGTCTATTGCATTGCCTTCTTACAATGAAAGCATTGAGCGAGCGCAGCGCACTGACTGTAATAAGTATTTGTTGGAACTGGCATCAAAACAAGCTCGTTTCTACACGCAATATGCCTCTTACACGGGAGTTCTCAAGTCATCTGTGAATTGCAGTGCTGCTAATTGTGGTTTAAATCTGTCCACAAATAGCAATGAACAAGAAACTTGTATCGTAACAGTAAACATTACACCTGGCGGTTGTGGCCCTGTGACAGAACCTTTTATGCCGTGCACGGAATTTAAGTTGTTAGGAAAGCTGGGTAATGATAAAAAATGCGCTACAGTAGGATTTGACCATCTCGGCCAAAAGTATGCGACTGCAGGGCAAGATAATATATTAACCGGGGATGAATTAGTTGATTTTTGTTGGCGATAGCTGAAAAGTTAATATCATTTTTCTATGACAGACATAATTTCACCGATCGACGATTTAAAAAAACAACAAGTTGTCGCCGAAACCCAGCGTTATATTGATAAAGCCAGCCAATTATTTAAGCGGAAATTTGCTGAAATCGAAGTCTTATTTGATTTAAAAGGGCGCTCAGCCGGTATGTATCGTGTCTCTTGCCGATATGGCCAACAACAGCAGCATATCCGCTACAATCCGTGGTTATTTTCCAAATATCCTGAGGACAGCTTCTCTAATACGATTCCCCATGAAGTTGCTCATTATATTACCGATCTTCTTCACGGAATAAAAAATATTCGTCCCCACGGTAGTGAATGGAAGAAGGTCATGCATCTCTTTGGCGCTTCGCCTGTTGTTCGAGCTAACTATGATTTGTCCGGAACGCCGCAGCGAAATACTCGTTACTATTCTTATCAGTGCCAGTGCAGAGATGTACAACTGACCGCACATCGTCACAATAAAATTGTGCGTGGTCAGCAGCGTTATTTTTGCCGTGATTGTCGTCAGGAATTAACAGTAACAGGCATTTAGCATTTCTACCTTCAATACGTCATTCTGCCAAGTATCTGTTCAAAATCTTGCTTGTTGTAGGGTTTAGTAATAAACAGATCAAACCCGTATTGTTCGCATTTGCGACGGTTTTGGTCGGAGTTGTCCGCGGTTAAAGCAATAATCAATGAATTCGGTAAGTTATTGGCGGCTTCGTAGGCGCGGATTTTTTCGATAAGCTGGAATCCATTCATGATGGGCATATAACAATCGATGATAATCGCGTCAAAAGTTGCCAGCCTATATTTTTCAAAACCCTGTTTGCCATTGTGTGCCAGCATTAGATCAATATTGTAGCTAGTGCAGTATTCTTTGAATATGGTCTGGTTTAAATAAGAATCTTCTACGTAAAGGAAAGTGTAGTGGTGGTTGTCATTGTCATCTGGCTTATGAATTTGCAGCTGGTTTTTAAGCGAAAGGGAAAACTCGCATTCGAAGATAAAAGATGACCCTATGTTGACTGAAGACTCCTTCAAAAGCAGTTTGCCTCCCAGACATTCTCCTAGTTTATTGGCGGTGGCGAGTCCAGTGCCAATACCTGAAGAACATTTATTCTCCGGTGATTGCGCGATATGAAATAGATGGAAAATATGTTCTTTTTCCTTATCGGCAATCCCTATTCCCGAATCGGTGATTTCAAAGGTTATTTTGATGGCATTATCATTTATGCGCCCAGCATCAATTTTAAAGGTGATACTCCCTTCATTGGTGTATTTGACTGCATTGCTGAGTAATGCATGCAATACCTGAGATAATCTCTGCCAATCACACAAAATTACTGTATTTTCGGCGATTGATATCAAGTGATTGAACACTAAATTTTTACGTTCACACAGACTACCGTAGTAATCGCACAGACCTTGCAGGGATGAGTGAATATCGTGTGATCTGTTATCGATATAAATATTGTCTGAAATGTCTTGTATGGATAACAAAATGTTATCGATTAACATATGAATTTGGGATGCGCCTTGATTAGAAATATCGGCAGCTTTAATACAGTTAAATAGTAGTTTACGGACTTTATCAAACTTGTGAGTGGTTTCTGTTTCTGAATCAATCAAGGACAGTGCATCGTAGAGGTAACCTTCCAATAAATCATTTCCAGATTTGGCACCTGCCAAAGGTGTTTTGAGCTCGTGGGTCATATTTTTTACAAATACATCTTTTCTTGAGTTAGCCTCATCAGCCAGCTTTCTCGCCTCGGTTAATAGGATTATTTGTTCCTTCAAGGCATCATTTTTTGCGTTAATTTCATGGTTTGCTGTCACAATAGCCTTACCGGCATCCGCCAGTGCATGGGATAATTTTGCATATTCATCGATGTAAGCTGTGTGCTCGGAGTGAAATTCGTATTCCTTTTTTTGAAATTTGGCGAGATCACTCATAATGTGTCGCAGTGGCCGAACAAGGGATTGAGTAATAATGTATGCAATGCATAAGCAGATGACGACCAATAATAGCAGTGACAATAAGGCATAATTTTTTATAGTCTTCCATGCGGTAGATGTGATTTGCTCTGTATCAATGTGAATCAGCAAGGTGCCTATCAACCGTTTTTCCCTTGTGACTGAAAGCGTATCGATTGCTACATCCGTTTGTTGTGAGACTGTCACATCACTGTAAATAGGTTTTGACAGCGAGTAGATAGTTAATGAGCCAATAAACTCCGTGCCTGATGCAAAAAAGGTTTGTGACCGGCTATCGACAATGCGGATGTATGCTATTTCTGATTGTGTAAGCAGAGTATCAAACGTATCGCTGATCAAATCAGGATCTCCTCTTCTGAGTCCCTTTTCAGCTAGGCGCACTAATATTTCTGTTGCAGTAAAGTCGATAAATTTAATTCTTTCATCTTTGATGTGATTGAAGTAGCCGTAAAATGCGGAGACTGTAAGCATCAGCAGAATTAAAAAGATGGAGAGTGAATAGGCATATATCCGAAAGGAAATCGAAGTCTTTTGTCTGAGGAAATGAACAATGGCTTTAATCATAGACCTTTCCCCTCTCGGTCGTGTCGATTGATATAGCCAATAATTTCCTCATTACTAGGCTTGCTAAGACCCAGTGACCGGATCACATAGTGATTGAAGAGCAGTTGATAGGTTTCGGGATAAGTGGATTGTGGCAATTCGCCTGTTTTAGAAAATTGGCGTAACGATGTGCTGAGAGTATTTAGAATATCATCCAGAGCATGATAGGTAGTTGCTACTGCACCGCTTTTTACCAAGCCGCTACTGTAGCCAATGATACCCGTATTATTCAGGTCGTAGGTGGTGTAGAGTAAATCATCTAAAGAAATACGATGAAACAATGCCTGATTGTTTTCCAGCAGTAGCACATCAATATTTTTTAGCAGTTCTTTGGGCGTCTGATAGGTGTAGATTAGCTTATCGATGGTCAGTCCGATTTGCTGCGCATAATCCATAATTTTATCGATATAGGGATCCTCGTTATCGAGGAAATAGCCGACACGAGTTTTGTCGCCATATAATGCCCGTATAAGCGCCAGTTGTTTGATGGTGGAAGGATCGGAAAATACAGCCGCTATCGAACTGTGATCAGGATATGATTTCACCTGTTTTAAAAATGAGGTCCTGCTGATAAAAACAGCAATGATAGGAATATTAGGAGAATATTTTGAGAATTGTTGTAATGCTTCGCTGCCCAGAGACACGATGATTTGATCATTTCGGTCAGGGTTGGGGCTTATAGTAGGCGACTGCAGTGTGGCTACCGATATGCTTGCTTCGGGGAAACCCTGCTTGATATGACTTTCAACTTTGTTGAGCAGTGACAGATTTTTGGGATCGCCTTTCGGGTCAAAAGCGATGTGAATATCTAATGCGCTTGCCGTTAATGAATAAACCAGGCAACCGGTTAGTGCCAATGACCATAGTGTTTTTACAATTGGCTGAAACAGGCAACGCAAAATTACTGCCGATTTAGCATAATATACTGATAGATGATTTCCTTGTGTTTCTCTTCCATTTCATTATTTGAATAAATTTCAAAAGTTTCCAGGGTGCTTATGGTTGCATCCAATACTTTTTGTAAGTCAAACGACGATATATTGACATCTTTTTCTTTACAAATACTGACAATTTCACCGAGAGCCACAGGAGATAGGTCAACTTCGTCAATCGGTTTGTCTCTAAATGGTGATTGAATGGTTGGTTCTCCGTACTTGAGCCAGGCTTCGACTTTGAGTGGATTAACTTTTTTTTCAATGTGATCTGTCAGGAAAATCACGATATTTCGGAGTGTGGATGCCTTGGGCGGTCTATCTCCTTTGAGCCAATGGCCGGCAGCCATTTTTGATGTGTTGACGATAGCGGCTAGCGCCATTTGCCGTCCCCAGTCTTTGGGAATGTCGAGAGATGACATATCGATCAATTCATTTATCCGCTTTGAAAATCCGGGAAATATTTTTGTTACTTCCGCGTTGGCGTGCTCAATTTCTTCAAAAGAGTGCTTTCGGGGGTTTATTGGTATAATTTTTTTGTTCACTTTTACGGTTACGTTACAGGGTCAGCCTCTAAGTTTCGCAATAGTAAACTACAATTTTTTTAATGTAAAATATCGCATTACAATACTTGATTGAAAAAATAGTTTAGGTTCTTCCGTAGTTTTTGCCTTGCCGCTTGACCTTGTTCTTTCTTCCTGGGACACTAGCCCATACTGGATAAAAAAACAGCATTTTGACTTGACATCAAAGTAACAAAGATGACATTAATTCTCGGGATTGATCCCGGTTCCCGTAAAACTGGTTTTGGTATCGTTAGTGCCCTGAATGGGCGGTGTGAATATGTTGTCAGTGGCGTTATTCGCTTGGTGGCAGATTCGTTGCCAGAACGTCTTAAAATTGTTTTCGATTCACTTTCTGAAATAATCCATGAGTACTGTCCGCAAGAGGTCGCCGTGGAAAACGTGTTTATGGCGAAAAGTGCCGATTCAGCGTTAAAACTAGGGCAGGCGAGGGGCGCTGCAATTGCTGCGGCCGTTAGTCTTGATCTGCCGGTAGCCGAATATGAAACCAGAAAAATTAAACAATCGGTGGTGGGAAATGGCGCTGCAGATAAAGGTCAAGTTCAACATATGGTGCAATGCCTGTTAAAATTATCTTCAGTCCCTCAGGAGGACGCTGCGGATGCTCTCGCGACCGCGCTCTGCCATACCCATACGCAACGAGGTTTACTGCATATATCTCAATCCCGCCGTTATCGGCGAGGCAGGATTGCTTGATGTTACTACAGATTAGACCAAAATAACTTAGGCCAAACATTTTAGGAGAATCTGGTTTTAATGATCGGTCGTTTAATGGGTGTTATTTTAGAAAAAAAACCGCCTCATCTTTTAATTGATGTACGTGGCGTCGGCTATGAGGTGCAAGCGCCCATGACCAGTTTTTACCCATTACCTGATGCTGGTGAAGAAGTAATACTTTTCACGCACTTTTCTGTCAGTGAGAATTCTCAGCAATTGTTTGCTTTCTATACAAATCAGGAGCGCCAATTATTTCGTACACTCATTAGAGTGAACGGGGTTGGTCCAAAGGTCGCTTTGAGTATTTTATCGGGCATGGCGGTGAACGATTTTATTCATTGCGTCACTCAACAGAATGCTGTGGCTTTAGCGAAGGTGCCCGGAATTGGGAAAAAAACGGCAGAGCGTTTAATTATAGAAGTCAAGGACCGTTTGGGGGATATCGATCAGCAGGCTATTGAGCACGATGCCGCTATTGTTGCAATGGATCAAATAACTGATGTCAACACCATTATCGCCGATGCTGAGAGTGCATTAATTGCTCTCGGCTATCGTCCTGCCGCAGCCAGTCAAATGATTGCCTCCGTTACCGGTTCTATACCGGTAGATAATAGTGAAGAATTAATTAAATTGGCGCTGCGTAGTCTTAACTGACTGATGAGAGTGAAATGAGCGGTGTAAACCCAATCAATCGTTAAACATTATGATAAAAAAAGATCAGCTACAATCGGAGCGCTTGCTTGCGCCTGTTGCCAGTACGCGTGAAGCAG
>CAZEUZ010000043.1:0-8642 GCA_964515805.1 uncultured Cellvibrionaceae bacterium
CCAAGCCGCAGGCCGGAAGTCACAAACGGTGAGCGAGGATCGTTGGGCACGGAATTTTTATTAACGGTAATATTCGCTCTTCCCAATGCGGCGTCAGCGTCCTTACCCGTGTATTCCTTGCCAATCAAATCCACCAGCATGAGGTGATTTTCAGTGCCGCCGGATACAATTTTTATCCCATTGTTGATAAATGTCGATGCCATTGCCTTGGCGTTAAGCACTACCTGTTGTTGATAAGATTTGAACTCATCGCTCATAGCCTCTTTAAAGCTAACGGCTTTAGCGGCGATAACATGCATCAATGGCCCACCCTGACCACCCGGGAAAACGGCGGAATTGAGTCTCTTCTCGAGATCGGGATTAGCTTTGGCCAAAATAACGCCACCCCGAGGACCGCGCAAGGTTTTGTGGGTGGTGGATGTAGTTACATCGGCAATTTGAACCGGGCTGGGATAGACGCCTGCCGCCACTAAACCCGCAACATGGGCCATGTCAACTAATAAGTAGGCGCCAACTTTGTCGGCAATATCGCGAAAGCGCTGCCAATTCATGATCTGTGAGTAGGCAGAGAAGCCGGCAACGATCATTTTAGGTTTGTGTTCTAACGCTAGGGATTCTACTTGGTCATAGTCTACTTCACCGGTTTCAAGATTGAGCCCATAGTGCACGGCGCTATAAATTTTCCCTGAAAAATTGACAGGTGAACCGTGGGTTAAGTGACCTCCATGAGCTAGATCGAAGCCCAATATGGTATCGCCCGGTTTGCACAGCGCTTGGTAAACAGCTGCGTTTGCCTGGGATCCCGAATGTGGCTGCACGTTGGCGTAGTCGGCGTTGAAGAGTTCCTTGGCACGTGCAATTGCCAGATCTTCTGCTTTGTCTACGTATTCACAGCCGCCGTAGTAACGCTTGTGAGGATAACCTTCAGCATATTTATTAGTCAGCTTGCTACCCTGAGCCATCATCACCATTGGGCTGGTGTAATTTTCTGATGCGATAAGCTCAATGTGTTCTTCCTGGCGACGCTCTTCAGCTTGGATGGCCTGCCACAAGTCAGGGTCAAAATCGGCAATTTTTTGCGATGGATCAAACATAGTTTATGTCTACTCAGAATGGGTGGGAATGTAACAAACGACTCAAAATTTGAAAGCCGGATTTTATACCATTTGGTGTTGTTATGAAACCTATCTGACAAGCGCCGATAATTCCTTTGAATAGGTTTTACTTAGCAATTTCTCGAAGAAACAGCTTGGATACATTGATTGGGTTGCCTACATGAGGGAATTCATGAACAACAAAAGATGGCATGGTATTGATTTCAATAATAGCGAAATCATTAAGGTTATCGCTGGTTATGTCCTGACATAACAAATCTACGCCTGCACACCGTAACCCCACCATCGCCGCCGCCTTCACAGCAAGCGCCGATGCCAGCTTACCGATCTGATCCGTGACATTGACCGCTTGGCCTCCCTGACCAATATTGGGGACGTTGTAAACAATCACTTCCTCGCCGACAGAGGGAATCTTCGTCGCGCGATTGCCCAAATAAGCAAGTGCCTTTTCGCGGTCAATAGTGCATAATTTCTCTGAATAATCATCGATTCTACGATCACTGGCATTTTCAAGATCGATTAATTGCGCCAGATTATCTCTGCCATTGCCGATAACAAAAGCTGGCCGCCGATGAGTTACGGCAGCGACCCGGTCACCAATCACCAACACCCGATAGTCATTGCCATAAAATTGTTTTTGTATGATCACATCATCAGACACTTTTTGCGCGTGTTCGATCGCTGACCTGACTGCTGCTACGGTAGTGCATCCTACAGTGATACCGTAACCTTGGGTCCCATCAATTGGTTTCACCACAATGCTTTGCCAATCCGCAACAATCTGTTCTATATCAGTGGCGCCTGCTTCATATAGCAGCGATTGCGGAACCGGGATACCCTGTTTTTGCGCAAGCTCGTAGAAAGTGTATTTATTCACCGACATGTAATATTGAGGTATGGTGGCAAACGGGTCGGCGCCACTTTTGAGAATAAGTTCTTGTTTTCCAGGAGGAGTCACTGCGATCAGTCCAGCACTTTCACTGACAACTCTGTTACTCCAACCCATCTTTTCAGCAGTCGCTAGAATAATACGATTAGTAATTTGCAGTTTTTTCATACGGATAATTGGTTACTGCTATTCCAAAGATTCTGTAGAATAGTTATCTTCGTATAAATTAGTAAAGTAAGAAAGATCAATCAACATATTGTCACTGTAATTATGCGTTTACATGTAGGCATTAACGCCCCATGAGTATCTGGGGTGGCCTTTTTTTTAAGCAGGTCTATGAGCTGTCCAAGTCTGATCCTACTGCTAAAAGTATCGAAACAGTGACCTGTGCTGACTTTAACGCCTATTTTGACGACATCGCCCAACGCTCACTACCCGTCGTTGTTAAAAATTACTTTCCAATCGTTGATATTGAAAGACTCAGCAAAACGCTTATCAGTCAATTATCTGATAAAGAATTTGTAATGAGAACGGGCGACTATTCTTCACCTGCTAACTATATCGACAAGAGAGAAGTTTTAAAAACCTCTATTGAACACTTTCTCGATAGCGAACTGTTCTCCGGTAACAGAAATTATCTTGGCAATAATGAAATCGATGTTTCGAAAATTAATTGTCTTTCTGATTACCCTGCAGTGCACTCGCCCAATGTGTTTTTACCACCTGCGCTATGGCTTGGTCCTGCAGATACGATTACGCCAATGCACAAAGATTCCAGCGATAATTTTGCCCATATTCTCTACGGTAAAAAACAGTGGACATTAGTGCCTGTCGTCGAAGCAGAAAAGATGAACTACCGTGCTATAGACTATCGTCAGGATTCGGAATTTGCGATATCACAAATTGATTTTAGAGAAGGTGACGCTTTCGCTAAGTTAGCCATTACATCCTTTGAAGTAATCACCGAGGCAGGAGATTTACTCTATCTACCAATGGGTTGGGGGCACATGGTCGAAAATATAACACCCTGTATTATGGTTAACTATTGGCTCGACGCCTCTAAGGCTCCTCCTGGAATCTTAGGTCGAAATCAGCAACCGTCACCTGCGCTCGGCAAAGAAGTTCTGAACCAATGACAGGCACTGACTCTCGCAAACACCCCCTAAATAATCTACCCTGTGGTTTAAATAAGCCATATCAAGCAATCGGTTTTGGCTGACAACGGCGCCCGAACGCAATTGTTTGGCGCCAAACACCAAGCGTTTGATACGCGCATGCACCAACGCACCGGCACACATATCGCAGGGTTCAAGAGTGACATAGAGAGTTGCACCGACCAAACGGTAATTCTGTAGGTGTTTCGCTGCTTGCCGCAATGCCTGCATTTCGGCATGACCGGTTGGATCGACTAAATCAATCGGTTGGTTAAAACCACAACCAATAACTTTGTTGTCTAATACAACCAGTGACCCAACGGGAACTTCGCCGGTAGCTTGGCCCTGCTTGGCAAGCAATAATGCCTGTTGCATCCAATAATCATCACTATAAGATTTAGCCATTAATGTTAACTTTTACTGTAGTAGAAGGCGCTTTGAATCTGAAAGAATTAATCTTCTGCCAGCTAAACCCAAAGACCAAGCCATATTTTAGCTAAAAATTATCGCATATCTGCGCCAACTTTGGTTTAATCTCGTGGTAGATTTAAGCTGTATATCCTAAGTACAAGCGCCCAGTTTAGTAAGGTTAGTCGGATCAGATTTATATGAGCAAGCAAATTCATGTCCTGCATGTCACCTACGATATGAATATCGGTGGCACCGAACAGGTTATTCGCAATCTTATCGAGGGTACAACAAAGGAACACTATCGGTGTTCGGTGCTGTGTTTAGATGGGCAGATCGGGCCTTGGGGCAAAGCGCTGGAGGAAAAGGGAATAACGCATTACTGCTTAAGTCGTCGACCTGGACTCGATATCGAAGTCATACGCCAATTCAGAAAATTGATCAAATCTGAAAACGTGGATATTCTTCACTGTCACCAATATACCCCTTTTACCTATGGATGGTTTGCAAAAGCATTTACCGGAAAACCTATAATCTTTACTGAACATGGCCGTTTTTATCCCGACTTCGGCACAGTAAAGCGCAAATTAATCAATCCGTTTTTACAGCGGTTTACCGCCGCCATTACATCGATATCGAAGGCTACCAAACAGGCATTGGTCACCTATGAAAATCTGAGCCCTCACCGCATCGAAGTTATTTACAACGGTATTATGGATGAATTTCAACCGCCCGATGTTGAATTGAGGCAGAGTCTTGCAATTGATGAAAAGGCTGTGGTCTTCGGCACTATTTCACGACTCGATCCAATAAAAAACCAAACCATGATGATTCGCGCGTTTTGCCAATTATGGAAAGAGGACAAGAGTAACCGATTACTCATTGTTGGTGATGGGCCGCTCCGACAAGAGCTGGAAGCTTTAGTAAAGGCATTACAGCTGGAAGATGCCGTGATCTTTACCGGTTTCCAACCGAATCCCAAACGTTACCTGTCAATAATCGATGTATTTTTATTGCCCTCCCTCAGTGAAGGCACATCGATGACGCTGTTAGAAGCAATGAGTTATGGCAAACCGACAATAGCCACTGCCGTGGGAGGCACTCCCGAAATTATCGAAGATAATAAGACCGGTGTACTGATTGGCAGTAAAGATGAACCTTCATTGGTGAACTCAATGAAACGGTTGAGCGTGAATGAGTCTGACCGCACCGAATTGGGAAAAGCTGCCCGCGAAGTTTATCTGCAACGTTTCACTGTATCCGCTATGGTGCAGCAGTACGAATCTGTGTATCGACAGTGTTTAAAAAACGCATAGACAAATCGGTTAACACGAAAAGAACCAACTCCTTTGCCATACATGCTGGCCCACACACAGTGTGATTCTAGGTTTCCGGTCAAGTGTCCAATTATCCGGGCCTGCTCCACTATACATATTCTTATCTTGACGCAATATTGGGCTTAATACCAATTTGTTTGTATAGCTTTTTCAAACTAAATAAATATCTGTGCTTTACAAAATAATAAACTAAACCTTTTATATGCAAGTAAGTAAAGTAGTTAAATTTGAAACCGCGAGATAACTCCTGAGCGTCGTGAATGATGGAGGCGTAAGGAAGATAGTCGATACTGAATCCTGCTTTCCACACGCGTAGACAAAAATCTACATCTTCAGGAGCATAAAAAATTTTCTCATCAAGTAGCCCTACGGGATCAAGCAAATTGTTCCGAAACATCCAAAAAGCAGATATAGCGTAATCCACTTTTTTTGCCTTATCTAAATTTTGATCAAAGATACTTTCCATTTTTTTCAAAAATAAGAAACGCCGTATTTTATGTGAAAGTGTAGGAAAAACATCCGTACTTAATTGAAATTTTCCATCTGGGTAAGTTAGCTTAGGACAAACCAACCCACAACTAGGATGAGATACGAGATGTTCAGTCATCTTAGTTATAGCATCTGGATTAACGTAAGCATCGGAGTCTAAAACTATAATATATCGACCTACTGCTTCTTTTAAGCCGAGGTTGCGAGAGGTCGTTGTACCCAAGTTGGTTTTAAACTTCTTTAAATTTATATTAACGCCAGGCTGCCTCTGAAACTTATCTATTACAGAAACGGTATTATCGTTGGAACCATTGTCTATAATGAAAATTTCATAATCAGATTTGAGTAGCTCAAATGACTTCACCAGTTCATTCAGACAACGCTGTATGTATTTTCCAGAGTTGAATGTTAGTATGACTACTGAATAAATTATCTGTTTTTCATTATTTGACATTGCTTCTCTTCTTTAAATTTCTACTAATTTTGATAGCTAAAATATTAGCCATTGCCACAATCAATAAATGCATCTAGACGATTTTACAATAGCTGATACAGCGAGCCGCTGCAAATACTTATCTGGCTATTTTCCCCTGACTTGACGCGATCAAAATTGGACAGATTTTAATAAGACAAGTTAAACGAAAAATACCATTAAATAAATTATTACAGTATTATAAACAGAAACTTTTATACCGAAGTAGGCACACATTAATTTAGGAGAGCCCCTTAATCTATTATTCAGGCCAGAAGTAAACGCCAAAATTAAACCGATCATAAAATCTTTCTAGCTGAACTGTGAATGAAAAAGCTGTACCCATTAGCGGTATCCAAACCCATCAACTGGCTGTTAATAGTCGTTGCCATGATGACGAGTCAAGCCGTTTGGTGTATTACCGTAGACAGTGTCCGCCTATGGCGGGCGCCCGATCACACTCGCATCGTATTCGATCTCAGCGACGCGGTTGAACATAAAATATTTCAACTCAAGCAACCAAATCGTCTTGTAGTCGATATCAATGGCACTGCGCTGATTGCCCCATTGTCTTCACTCGATTTGGACAATACACCGATAACTGGTGTTCGTGCTGGCAAGCGTAACAGCAAGGATTTACGGGTTGTATTTGACTTGCGCTCGGTAATTAAACCGCGCAGTTTTATTCTCAGGCAGCACGGAGACAAACCGGATCGCTTGGTGATTGACCTTTACGACCAAGTTGTGGTGACCCAGAAAACGGTCGAGCAAATAACGGCTGCATCAAGCCGTCGACGGGATGTTATTATTGCTATTGATGCGGGTCATGGCGGTGAAGATCCCGGTGCCATCGGCCCCAACAATGTGTTCGAAAAAGATGTGGTGTTGGCTATCAGTAAACAGTTAGCCAAATTCATTGATGCCGAACCTGGTTTTAAAGCCGAATTGATTCGTACCGGCGATTATTACATTCCGTTGAAAAAGCGTCGGGATTTGGCGCGCCGAAAAAGAGCGGATGTCTTCGTCTCCATCCACGCCGATGCGTTTAAGACACCTAGCGCAAAGGGCACATCCGTGTTTGCCTTGTCGCGCCGCGGAGCCAGCAGTGAAACTGCCCGCTTTTTGGCAGCCCGGGAAAACGAGGCGGACCTGATCGGCGGTGTCGGTAATGTCAGTCTAGATGACAAAGACAAACTCCTGGCTGGAGTATTGGTCGATCTGTCGATGACGGCCAGTCTCAACGCCAGCTTGGAAGTGGGAGGGCATGTGCTCCAGGAGATGAAACAAGTATCGGTACTGCACAAAAAACGGGTGGAACAAGCCGGATTCGCTGTACTGAAATCTCCCGATGTGCCATCTATACTCGTAGAAACTGGTTTTATCTCTAATCCGGGTGAGGCGAAAAAGCTATCGACTAGCAAATACCGCAACAAAATGGCGCGCTCGATTTTCACAGGATTAAAGCGCCACTTCAGTAAAAATCCACCGGCTGACTCCTACATCGCTTGGAGGAAGAGCGGCGGTGATATCAACCATGCAGTAGTGCGCGGCGACACACTGTCGGATATCGCTTCGAGGTACGGTGTAACGGTTAGCGCTATCCGCAAAATCAATAAGTTACGGTCATCGGCGATACGTATCGGACAAGAATTAAAAATTCCAGCTATCAATGAAGGATAGTTACCCCTAGACTATTTATCAAAGCGGTCTTATGCCAAAGATACATTCCCTCAGCCCTCAACTAGCCAATCAAATCGCCGCCGGCGAAGTGGTAGAACGACCCGCTTCCGTCATCAAAGAAGTCTTGGAAAACAGTCTTGATGCTAGCGCCAGCCGTTTGATCATTGATATTGAGCAGGGCGGAATCAAACTCATGCGGGTAAACGACAATGGCTGTGGCATCGACAAAGACGATTTGGCGTTGGCTTTAAGCCGCCACGCCACCAGCAAAATTCATGTGCTCGACGATTTGGAAACGGTGGCCACCCTCGGTTTTCGCGGTGAGGCACTCGCCAGTATCAGTTCCGTGTCCCGCTTGACGCTCAGCAGTAATACCGGTACTGGTAACCATGGCTGGCAGGCATTGGCAGAAGGCCGGGAAATGGCGGCGGAAGTGGCGCCGACAGCGCACCCTCAAGGGACAACGGTCGAGGTTCGCGACCTCTTTTTTAACACCCCGGCAAGACGAAAATTTCTGCGTACTGAAAAAACAGAATTTAATCGTATTGAAGATGTGATAAAAAAACTGGCGCTATCGCACTTTCAGGTAAGTTTTGAATTGCGCCACAATCAGCGCCCTATTCACAGTTTACGTGCAGCTCACAGCGATGCTGAACAAGCGCGGCGAGTGGCACAGATTTGTGGGCCGGCTTTCATCGAGCATGCGCTTAACGTCGATATAGAACGTCACGGATTGCGGCTCTGGGGTTGGGTAGCATTGCCGACTTTCTCCCGCAGCCAATCAGATCTGCAGCATTTTTACGTCAATGGCCGCGCTATTCGCGACAAACTGGTCAGTCACGCTGTTCGGCAAGCCTATGCCGATGTGCTGTATCACGGCCGGCATCCTGCTTTTGTACTGTATCTCGAACTCGACCCGGGCAACGTCGACGTCAATGTGCATCCTACCAAACACGAAGTACGTTTTCGCGATAGTCGCAATGTGCACGATTTTGTTTACCGCAGCCTGGACCACGCCTTGGCGCAAGTGAAACCCGGCAGCCAATTACAAGGTCAGGTTGCCACCGAAACTGATATTGGCGTTACCAATACCAATAC
>CAZEUZ010000044.1:0-6669 GCA_964515805.1 uncultured Cellvibrionaceae bacterium
GTCAAATGTCCAGCTGTCTATCCCGGACAATACGCTCATCTATGACAAATTGAGTTATCAATTGCAATTACAGCATGATCTGATGAATGGCAAAACAGAATTTGATTACCTGATAGTCGATGATGACAAACTAAAAAATTACCGTTTTCGTATCGTTGCTGAAGAGATTTTGGTTACCGAGCTATGTGAATTAAGAACTGTCAAATTAGAGCGAATCAGAGATCATAATAAACGAGCGACTTATATTTGGTTCGCTAAGGATTGGCATTACTTGCTGGCGCAACTGGAACAACGGGAAAAAGATAATGAAAAATACCGCATACAATTATTGAATGCTACTGTCGATGGTATCGATGTTGTGGGCATGTGATTCGGATTTCTCTATGCATAGACAATCTGTTTAAGTATGCCCTGAAGTATGCGTTGCTTATTTTTAGCGTAAGTAAGCGCCTGTTCCACCGACACCATTTCCCAGCTGATTTTATCCTTCGTCTTGAGTTGCCCCAATATTGGCAAGTCAACGCTAATGACATTAGCCAATCGCGGGTAACCTCCGACCGTCTGCGCATCGACTCCCGCGATAATCGGCAAACCTGAGGGCGGTAGTTGAATACTGCCAGGAAGTAATCCACTCGATGTGAATTCAATCGGTTCGGCTACATGAAGTGCCCGGCCTTGAAGACGAATACCCATGCGGTTTGAATCCGAGGATACCTGGTATTGGTTATAGCATAATTTTTCTATTAGCGCAGTTGGGAAACTGGTCGTTTCTATACTGGGGCAACAGCGGATACGGTAATTGCCACTAAATTTGACCTGTTGTTCGGTGAGCAAATATCGTTGTTCAACCTGCCTCGGGTCAATCAGTGGGATACGATCACCTTTTGCTAGAGCCCGTCCGTGATAGCCGCCAAAGTTAGCCGTCAAATGGGTTGAATAACTGTTAAATCGAGGCTCCATATCCAGTTCGGCTGCGAATGCCAAATAGGCTCTGGCGCCGGTTTTTAATTTGCCAAAGTATAATTTGTCTCCGGTACTTACATCGATAGTACTAAAAAGCGCCTGTGGTTGATCGTTAATAAACAGTTCGAATTCGGCACCGCAGATGGCGATGCTGATATCTTGTTCAAATTCAATAATCGGCCCTAATTGTGTTACCTCTATGACAGGATGTGTCAGTGGATTGCCCAGCAGGCTATTGGCTATTTGCATTGATATTGGGTCCATGGCGCCGCTGGCGCCAATACCTTTGTGCATCATCTGTTCGCGGCCAAGATCCTGGATACTGGTTTGTAGTCCGGCACTATGAATGAGCATGGCGGTGATGTTCTCTGGCCAGTTGTTCAAATCTATCTCGCTCAATGGGGATAAAGCGAATATTATCGAGTGGCTCGGCAATAAATGGGTTAGGGCAATCGGGAGAAAAGATCGGTAGTGGTGTACGTCCGATAACCTGCCAACCACCAGGGCTGACTACCGGATAGATCCCGGTTTGGCTGCCGCCAATGCCAATAGCGCCCGCTTCAACTTTCAGTGCAGGTGTTGCTTTGCGTCGACAATGCAGGCGTTTATCCAAACCACTTAAATAGAGAAAGCCCGGAAGAAAGCCCAACATATTGACCAGGTAATCCGGCTGACTGTGAAGGTGGACAACCTGGCCAACTGTTAGTCTGCAGTATTTCGCCAGATCAGCGAGATCGGGCGCGAGATACTCATGATAACAGACCGGGATCTTTACTAACTTGCCTTTCTTTTCACTGGGAGTTATTGGCGAGCGCAGGATATTTTCGATTTGCCGACAAACTAATTCCGGTTGATAATCCAGCGGGTCGAAAGCGATAGTGAGGCTTTGGTAAGCAGGAATAACTTGTCGCCATTGCGTGGTCAATGTCATCTTGATAATTTCAGCCAGAGAGAGAATGTAGCGGGTTAGCCGCTCTCCAGCAGGTTCATCAAAGAGAATTGTCAGCCCTCGATCCCCGTTGGCAACCAGCCGGTAAGGGGGTGTGTTTGTTTTCTGCTTTACTATTTTTCAGTTTCCTTATTTACCTTCTTTTTTATACTACTTGGTGATTCAGCATAATACCTTCATCGATCAAAGCTTGATGAATAGCTCTTGCGATAGTCAAAGCCTGGCTGTTATCCCCATGTAGGCACAGTGTATCTACAATAAGCACGAGTTGGTGGCCGCAGGCAGTCTGCAAAGGTTTTCCTCTGGCCAGCTTGACCGCTTGAGAGATGCATTGTGCTCTGTCGGTAAACACTGCATTTGCTTGGGAGCGGGGGGTGAGTTGTCCCGACGATTGGTAACTTCTGTCGATAAAGCCTTCGGCAGCAAAGCGAAGCTGGCGCTCGCTACAAGCCTTCTGCAGTGCGCCGTTAGCGAGCCCATAAACAGCCAGTTCATGGTATTCTTCAGCGAGAAAATCGGCAATTTTTTGGCACAGGTCACTGTTTTTTTCCAGATCATTGTACAGCGCGCCATGAAATTTCAGGTGATGAAGCTTAGTGTTTTTCTTAGCTGCGGCTTCAATGATCATTTCGAGTTGTGTTCTCAGTGATTGGAATAACTCATTATCCGTCAGTTTCAGTGAACGTCTGCCAAAGTATTGCTTGTCGGGATAGCTTGGGTGGGCGCCGAGTTTCAGTTGATGTTTAAGGGCGTTTTCAATACTGATTTGGGCTGATTCTAGATCGCCAGCATGGCCACCACAGGCAATGTTGCAGCTCGACAAATAGGGCATGATTTGTGCGTCCTTCAGTCTGCCAACTTCGTCTTTAGCTTCACCCAGATCGCAGTTGATGTCGATTGATAAAGTACTTTCTACTGGTTGCATATACAGTTATTTTGATGTATGGTCGCCGCTTAGATATGAACTCACTTGGCAATAGTTGCAGAGTGGAAGTAAAGTTAGAGTGTAAATAGAGTTGAAGTGTTCACTGGACTAACAAGTAAATAGTGGCCAATCTTAAAAGTCAAATGAACCTAAAAGTTGAGTAGCAGAGATAGCCACATTGCAGAGATAGTCACATTAAAGATTTAAAAAGTAAGTACTAGAATAAGTACTAAAGAAAGAGTCATTATTAAAAATAGTTATGGAGTGAAAAGAGTTATGGAATCTAACAAGGAACAAGCCTTGCAAGCAGCGTTAAAGCAAATTGAACGCCAATTCGGCAAGGGTACAGTGATGCGCATGGGTGACCATGAACAGGTAAAAATACCTTCGATTTCAACCGGTTCTCTAGGATTAGATATTGCGCTAGGCATCGGCGGACTGCCCAAGGGTCGCATCGTTGAAATGTATGGCCCCGAATCCTCTGGTAAGACAACGTTGGCGTTACAAGTGATCGCCGAGGCGCAAAAACAGGGTAGTGTCTGTGCCTTTATCGACGCTGAACACGCCTTGGATCCAATCTATGCGGAGAAGTTGGGTGTAGATGTGGACAACTTGATTGTTTCCCAACCTGACACGGGAGAACAGGCGCTGGAAGTTGCCGATATGTTAGTGCGCTCTGGCGCTGTTGGCGTACTGGTTATCGACTCCGTAGCAGCATTGACTCCCAGGGCCGAAATTGAGGGAGAAATGGGTGATCACCACGTGGGTCTGCAAGCACGCCTGATGTCGCAAGCATTACGAAAAATGACGGGTAACCTTAAAAATGCCAATTGTTTAGCTGTTTTTATCAATCAGATTCGGATGAAAATCGGCGTAATGTTTGGTAACCCAGAAACCACCACCGGTGGCAATGCGCTTAAATTTTACTCGTCGGTGCGTTTGGATATTCGTCGTGTTGGCGCCGCCAAAGAAGGTGAAGAAGTTATCGGCAACGAAACTCGTGTTAAAGTCGTCAAAAACAAAGTGGCACCCCCATTCAAACAAGCTGAATTTCAGATACTCTATGGTGAGGGGATCAATTTTTTTGGTGAGCTCGTTCAGTATGGCGTCAAGTTAGACCTTATTGATAAAGCAGGCGCTTGGTACAGCTATAAGGGTGACAAAATTGGCCAGGGGAAAAATAATGCCGTGAAATTTCTGAAGGATAATCCAAATATTGCCGATGAGCTTGAAGCTGCTATACGCCAGCAATTGTTACCGATTGAACCTGTCACAGAGCATTCTGATTCTGCAAGTAATACGGATCTCAACAGAGAGGCAACAACAAAATAAATACCAATACTCTAGTGGAGCAGCCTCGTGGAAGAAGTAATCACTATTGCTATTCGCTATCTCTCCCGACGCGATTATTCTCGTCGGGAGCTTTACGACAGATTGCAGACTAAAGGGTTTGCATCTGCAGTGATCGAAGCTGCTCTGAATGATCTGGAAGAGAAGGGTTACCAAAGCGATGAGCGGTTTGCTGAAACGCTTTTAAGATCTAGAGTTAATAAAGGTGACGGTCCATTTAAAATAAGAATGCAACTGGGCCAGAAGGGTGTAGGCAAAGCAGTAATCACCCAGTTATTTGATAGCATCGATATAGATTGGCTAGCGCAGGCTCACAAAGTTCGACAGAAACACTTTGGTGATCAGTTGCCGGCAGATAGTAAAAGCCTATCAAAGCAAATGCGCTATTTGAGAAATAAGGGTTTTTATCAAGATCATATTGATGCCGTTCTCAGCGTCGACAACGACATCTTAAAATAATCACTTTCAAACCCTTTATTGTCTACTGGTGGCCATTTTCATACCAAGAAATTATCTGAGAACATCGGCGTATCTGCGGGTGAGATCGTATCGATGAAGGTAGTAATTGTGGTTCAATAATAGCTGGAAGAAAATGGTCTTTTCGTCGCTTATATTTAAAGAAAAACTTGTTGGTTATTGTCTTATTCTTCTGTTTTATTTTGGTCTTTGTGACTAATGGGTTATTTGCTTTTTGCTCGCTGGCTCTGATTTTGAGATGTTTTTTGTTGTTAATTTTTTTAGCAATTTTCAAATTGGAAAAGATTTACTGAATAAGATATGCGAACTAGATTCGCCAAATCAGTTGTTAGGCATACCAAATGAACATTTCTAGGGAAGCTATTGAAGACATGGTAAAGGAAGGTCTTGTTAAAGATATCTTTCGCTTTGAAAGGGCAAGATCTATACAGAAAGTAATGTATGATCGCTCAGATATAATTGGATCTAAAGAGAATGGAAATTTTGGGTCAACATTTCATGTGCTGCGTTATGCTTTAACTACTGAAGCAATATTAGCGGTAGCAAGAATTTTCGATAAACCTAGTAAAAGATATCCCACGAGGTGTACCAAAGGGTTACTTGAGCATTTAGAGAAATACTCCGAAGAACTGCCAGTTATTAGAGAGCCTTATCAACTCAAACTATCTTTGCAGACACGCGTGGTGCCTGAAGAGTTAGTCATTTGTATGGACAAAAATCCGGCCGAATTTCCTATTCAACTGAGTACCTACATCAAAACAGAACTTTCAACATCCCCATTATCCCAATCACTAGAAAAGCTAGAAACATTAAGAAGCAAGGTTCATGCTCACAATGAAAGGACCGTTATAAATGAGGGGCTAGCTTGGCACTCTCTTGAAGCGCTCATAGAACTAGCAAAATATTTCGTAGGAGCATTAGGCTGGGCATATTTCAATACGGCCTACGCACTAAACGGAATATATATTTTAACAAAAGATGCAAATAGGCCTGGTATAGGTTTTGCTGGTTTACTAGATAGGGTTTATAGGTGACCCCTTTGAGGATTTTATGAAAAAGACAATGGTTTTTATTTTAACACTGTGTTTTGCATCGTTAGCGATGGCAGAGCCCACCTGGATAGACGTTAGAACAATCGAGGAATATCAACAAGATCACATAGACGGTGATGTGCGGATTTCTCACGAGCAGATTGTTACTGAGGTTGAGAAATTATTTCCAGATAAAACACAAAAGATACATTTGTACTGTAGAAGTGGCAGGCGTGCTGGCATTGCTATGGCCAAGCTAAAAGAAGTGGGCTATACGAGTGTATCAAATATGGGTGGTATCGGTGATGTCAGAAGGGTAAGGAATAAAGAAAACTGAGCTTCAATCAAGACTAACTACACCGATTAAAATACAATAACTTACAGCATGTACTATCGTTGTAAAAATCTTCAACTGTTTAACCAACGAGGGCTATCGTCTAGACAAGCCGATAAATGTGGCGTTATAAGGTGAAGTGTAAAGTAAATTAATGATGATCCTCAATATAGCATTAGTTTTATCGGCGTTACTGTGTTCGTTTGTCGCGGGCTTTCTCTTTGCCTATGCAATCGTAGTAATGCCAGGTTTAAAAGAACTGGATGACAAACAGTTTATAAAAACCTTTCAAGTGACAGATCGCGTCATTCAGAATAATCATCCCCTATTTTTGTTGGTTTGGATCGGCTCGGCAATCGCTGTGATAGTCTGCGCAATTTATGGCTTTGGGAAATTACATGGTGTAGATTTTTTTCTGATGTTACTAGCCACAATCGCATACCTAATAGGTGTTCAGTTATCCACTATCTTTGTTCATCTGCCATTGAATAACAAATTGCAAAAAATCGATACCGAGAATATGAGTGAAGAAGGGCTACAAGCAGCGCGTGTTGGGTTTGAATCACGTTGGAATAAATCAAACGAAATCAGAACGGCCATTGCATGTGGCGTTTCTCTTTTATTAATCGTATTGGTGTTA
>CAZEUZ010000045.1:0-18076 GCA_964515805.1 uncultured Cellvibrionaceae bacterium
CACGGGCAGTTTGATGGTGAGCGCTACTGGTTATTGGATAATCGCCCACGCAATGGTTTTACCGGTTATGAAATCGTAGCCCCTTTTGTCACCGATGATTATATTGTATTGGTCAATATTGGTTGGGTACGTTCGTCGCCAGAGCGCAGCCGGCTGCCGGTAATCGATTTGCCGAAGGGTTTAACCCGTGTCACCGGTCACTTCTATACACCACAAAGAAACGCACTGATCAGTACGAGTGAAAGTGATTTGCCCATGTCCTGGCCAAAAAGGGTTCTGCAGCTTGATTGGGCTACGGTAAGACAGGATTTAGATCTGTCTAATAGTGAAAAAAAGCTCGTGACAAAGACAGTGCGTATCGATTCTGAGGATACAGCAGCGCTAGTAACCGACTGGTCACCCGTCAATATTAATCCTACTAAACATACAGCTTATGCCTTTCAATGGTTCGCCATGGCTTTGGCGTTAATTATACTCTACGGTTGGTATCTGTATTCCGAAGTTAAGGCGTCGAAGAAAGAGCAAGATGAGAATCAATAAAAATGCACACTAACAACCAGCGTAAGCACGCTCAAAGACAGGGCCTATTAATCTTGGCAATCATTGTATTGCCTATGATCGTTGCTTACATCATGTTTAAAACCGGCTGGGGCATGCCGACAGATACGATTAATAAAGGTATCTTGCTAACGCCTCCGCAGCCTGTCAGTGATCTGAATTTGGCTGAAAATGATAACACACTCAAGTACTTGTATCCCGCGGAAAAGAAGCAGTGGCGTATCATGGTGCCAGTTCCAGCACACTGTGAAGTTGCTTGCCAGCAAAATTTATTTGTTACTCGTCAAGTACATATTCGTCTCGCAGAAAAAGCGCCTCGAGTCGAACGAATATTATTGGCATTAGAGGGAGTTTCTGTTGAGCAGAAGCAACAGTTGTTGGCTGAACACCCCAATGTGTTGTGGCTCAATAGTTCTCAGGACGCACTAGCCAATTGGTTGGCTGATAACGATTTAGTTTCAACACCGCTCGATAATCGCTATTTTTTAGTTGATCAAGATGGCTTTGCGATGATGAGTTACAGTCATGAAAATACAGGCCAGGACTTGCTGGACGACGTGAAGAAGTTATTGAAATATACCTACGAGAAGTAATGTTATTTTCCAGAGAAAGACAGCACGAAATATTATTTAAGTTATCCCTGGTCGCATGCATCTTGGCGATATTAGTTGTCATATTGGGTGCATTCACCCGATTAGTGCATGCTGGATTGGGTTGTCCTGATTGGCCCGGTTGCTATGGTCATTTGTTATGGCCCAATAACAGCGAAGAAATAGCGCAAGCCAATTCTGCGTATCCTAATGCGCCAGTGGATACCGACAAAACCTGGCCGGAAATGGTCCATCGCTATCTCGCTGGCGGTTTAGGTGTATTTATTCTAATAATCACTACTATCTGTTTATACCGAACAAAACACTTATTAACTGGTGAACAAAAGCCTCCAGTTAAACATGCTATAGGTTTGCTCTTGTTGGTTACTGTGCAAGCGGTGTTTGGTATGTGGACGGTGACGTTAAAATTGTGGCCGCAAGTAGTAACTGCTCACTTACTAGGTGGTTTTGCCACTTTGTCACTATTATGGCTATTTAATCAGCGTATTGGCGGTCATCATTGGCGATTGTCATCGGAGGAGTCCGGCAGGCTGATGCCAGTAAAACCCTGGTTATATCTTGCATTGGCCTTGGTCATTGCACAAATTGCTTTGGGAGGTTGGACTAGCGCTAACTATGCTGCACTTGCTTGCCCTGATCTACCAATGTGCTTAGAAAGCTGGTGGCCACCAATGGACTTTGCCAGTGGCTTCAATGTTTTCCAGGATATCGGCCCCAATTATCTGGGGGGTCTAATGAATAATGAAAGCCGCACGGCCATTCATATGAGTCACCGGATAGGTGCCATTATCGTAGTGTCGATGTTGCTTTACGTGGGAATTTCCTTATGGGGAACAGCAATTCCTATTGTTCGTTCTTGGGTTCTAGTACTATGGGGAGTTACCGCTTTACAGGTTGCTCTGGGGCTGAGCAATATTTTCTTCTTACTGCCCCTATCCGTAGCCGTAGCCCACAATGCAATCGGTGCTCTCTTGTTGTTGACATTGCTTACTCTGATTCATCGGCTTGTGACTATTAAAATCGACCAGTAAAAAGCAAGACTCATCAACATTTTATCGAACCAGCTTAACTGCAATAACCGGCCCCAGCGAGGAAACAAATACGTAGGGAAAGTCACGTAATAGCCGGGCTTTTCCCGTTGTAGTCTATCATTGACGTTTATTTTTAGCATTTATCAATGCTATACTGAATATCATCTTGTCGGGGTGCCTCAGGTAGTTTAGAAGATAGTTGAGGCTGAGATTGGTTGATCCAAATCCCGTTGAACCTGATCAGGCCAAAACCTGCGTAGGAAACAAGAGTCTTTTCTTACCTTCTTGCGCTTGCCTGTTTTCTGTTGACCTTACCAATATGATCTACCCGAGGGAAGAACAATGGCGCAGACTCCTATCCGTAAATTAAGTGAAACCACTGTGGTCGATCAATTGTCCACGCAGCCATTTCCTGCATCAAAAAAAATCTATATCGAAGGCAGTCGTCCTGATATTCAGGTGGCGATGCGTGAAGTGACCTTAGATCCAACGCATAGTCAAGATGGTGGCATTGAACAGAACGCTCCGGTTCGTATTTACGATACTTCGGGGCCTTATACCGATCACAGTATTGCCATCGATGTCCGCAAAGGTTTGCCGCCATTGCGCGATAAATGGATTGACGAGCGCAGTGATACATCGCGATTGTCAGAATACAGCTCATCTTATACCAATCTACGTGATCGCAATATCGCCTTGGAAGCACTACGTTTTGCCTCTGATCGCAAACCTCGAAAAGCAGCGGCAAATAAAAATGTCACTCAGTTGCACTATGCGCGTCAGGGTATTATTACGCCGGAAATGGAGTATATCGCTATTCGTGAAAATTTGGCGTTACAGCAAGCGCAGATGGAGGTAGAAGTGCAAGCGCAGCATCCAGGAGAAAGTTTTGGGGCCGCTACGCCGAACTATATCACCCCTGAATTCGTCCGTCAGGAAGTGGCTGCCGGTCGCGCCGTTATTCCCGCTAATATCAATCATCCCGAGTCTGAACCGATGATTATCGGGCGCAATTTTCATGTCAAAATTAATGCCAATATCGGCAACTCAGCGGTGACTTCTTCTATCGAAGAGGAGGTGGAAAAACTGGTCTGGTCAACGCGTTGGGGCGGAGACACAGTGATGGATTTATCGACGGGTAAAAATATTCATGAAACCCGCGAGTGGATCGTCCGTAATTCACCGGTACCTATAGGGACTGTACCCATTTACCAGGCGCTGGAAAAAGTCGATGGCGTCGCTGAAGATCTCAACTGGGAGATTTTTCGCGATACGCTAATAGAGCAGGCAGAACAGGGCGTCGATTATTTTACTATTCATGCTGGTGTTTTGTTGCGCTATGTGCCGATGACCGCGAAACGGTTGACCGGTATTGTCTCACGCGGTGGCTCTATCATGGCTAAGTGGTGTCTTGCTCATCACCGTGAAAATTTTCTCTACACGCATTTTGAAGAGATGTGTGAAATCATGAAGGCCTACGATGTCACTTTTTCTTTAGGTGATGGATTGCGCCCAGGTTGTATTGCCGACGCCAACGACGAAGCTCAATTTGCAGAACTACACACCCTCGGTGAGTTGACCAAAATCGCCTGGAAGCATGATGTGCAAGTGTTTATTGAAGGTCCCGGTCATGTGCCTATGCATCTCATTAAAGAGAACATGGAGGAACAGCTCAAACACTGTCATGAGGCGCCTTTTTATACACTGGGCCCGTTAGTGACTGATATTTGCCCGGGATACGATCACTATGCTTCCGGCATCGGTGCCGCTATGATTGGCTGGTATGGTTGTGCCATGCTGTGTTATGTAACCCCCAAAGAACACTTGGGCTTACCCAATAAAGATGATGTCAAACAGGGGATTATCACTTACAAGATTGCTGCTCACGCTGCCGACTTGGCAAAAGGCCATCCTGGCGCGCAAATACGCGACAATGCGCTTTCCAAAGCCCGTTTTGAATTCCGTTGGCAGGATCAGTTTAATCTCAGTCTCGATCCCGATACAGCTAAGGCCTACCACGATGAAACATTACCGAAAGAATCTGCTAAGGTCGCCCATTTTTGTTCGATGTGCGGACCTAAATTCTGCTCGATGAAAATTACTCAAGAAGTGCGTGAATATGCCGATAAACAGGAGCAGCTTTCTGCACAAGAATCAGCAGTGCAAAAAGTAGCCGAGCAGGGAATGGCGGATATGGCGAAGAGCTTTAAAGAACAGGGCGGTAAACTCTATCACGAGATATGAGCAATGCGATCTGATGCTCATATCGGCATAGCTGGTGCCGGGCTATTGGGTCGTTTATTGGCTTGGCGGCTCCTGGAAAAAGGTTGTCGTGTGAGCCTCTATGAAGCGGGTTCTTTAACTCAATCGACAGCGGCAGCACACACAGCAGCAGGCATGGTAGCGCCGATATCTGAGGCTATCGATACAGAACCACTGATGTACCAAATGGGAGCGGCAGCACTCGATATCTGGCCACAATGGCTAGCAGAGTTAGCCCCTGTCGATACCGTTAGCTATAACGCCGAGGGCAGCTTGGTGGTAGCGCATCCCAAAGATCAATCATTACTGACACAGTATATTCGCGACATGCAACAAATGTTGCCAGATGAAGCGCAAGGAACCATTCTCAATCAACACTCTTTGCGTGAACTAGAACCCGATATCGGCGAACACTTTCGCCAGGGGCTGTGGTTAACTCAAGAAGCACACATCGATAACCGATCGCTGTTAACAGTGTTACTCAAGCGCTTACAAAAACTGGGTTGTCAGTGTTTTGAGAATATGGCGGTATCTGTTTCAGGTAATAAAGTGACAGTTAACAACAATACTGTAGAAGAATTCGATCTGGTACTGGACTGTCGTGGTGTTGGCGCCAATGCTAAAGGCGGCGAGGGCGCAAAGACGACGAAAAGGGATCAGTGGCAGGAGGTGCGTGGAGTTCGCGGCGAGGTTTTGCGGGTAACGTCTGATGAGGTAAGACTACAACGTCCTGTGCGACTGTTACACCCACGTTATCAATTATATGTGGTGCCTGCGGCCGATCAGCAGTTTATTATCGGTGCGACTCAAATCGAAAGCGAAGATAGTTCCCCTGTTAGCGTTCAATCTTGTATGGAACTCTGCAGTGCTTTGTACACCATTAATTCTGCCTTTGCCGAGGCTAGAATCATTGAGTTGACGTCGAATTTGCGTCCCGCATTGAAAGATAATCGACCACAGGTTTTGTGGGATAAAGGGTTGGCACGTATCAATGGGCTCTATCGCCATGGTTATCTGCTCGCTCCGGTTGTGGTATCGCACGTGACTTCTGTACTGTTCGATGTGAAAAATTCGCTATCACAGCCCTTTACAGGTGTACTCGACCACTTTATTTATGGATCCAACTATGCTGACTGTCTCCATTAACGGCGAGAAAATGGCGTTCGATAATCAACTGACGGTTACCGAATTACTTGCAGACTATCTATCTCGGCAAGGTCGACACAACAAACGCGTGGCAGTGGCTGTCAACGGTGAATTTATACCACGCTCCCAATATACTCAGACTTCGATTAACAGTAGTGATGAGATTGATATTGTCACGGCAGTGGGTGGTGGTTAACCAAATGGCTGGTTCTTTACAACTCTACGGTGAGTCATTTACCAGCCGATTTTTGCTCGGTACGGCACAGTATGCCTCTCCAGATATTATGTCTGCGGCTATTGCGGCTGCTGAATGTGAAATAGTCACCGTCGCTTTGCGGAGGCAGGCGCCCAAGGATAACAGTGGCGATATTTTTTGGCAGTTTATTCGTGATAGTGGTTGTAAAATACTGCCAAATACGGCTGGCTGCAGGTCTGTCAAAGAAGCGATTACGACAGCGGAAATGTCCCGTGAACTCTTCGAAACTGACTGGCTCAAGTTGGAAGTCATCGGCGATGATTACAATTTGCAACCTGATCCATTCGGTTTGGTCATAGCAGCAGAACAACTGATAAAAAACGGTTTTAATATCCTACCTTACTGTACCGATGATTTGATTCTTTGTCAGCGCCTGCTAGATGTGGGCTGTCAGGTGCTTATGCCCTGGGGGGCTCCTATCGGTACAGGTTTGGGTTTGCTTAATAAATATCAACTCGCCTCTTTACGGGAAAGACTGCCCAACGTACCGCTGATTATTGACGCCGGTTTGGGAACTCCTTCACAGGCTTGCGAAGCTATGGAGATGGGTTTTGATGCGGTATTGTTAAATACTGCTGTCGCCAAATCACAACAACCGGTATCAATGGCTTCAGCATTTGCGAAAGCGATTGTTGCCGGCCGCAGTGCTTATTTGGCAGGGCCAATAGAGCAACGTCAGACGGCGTCGCCGAGTACCCCGACCATTGGACAGCCTTTTTGGCATCAGCAGTAAGGTTTTTAGAGAGTGGCATTCTAATGTTTCTAATAACTCCTCATTTCTCCAACCGAATGCAGTATAAAACATCAGCAATTCTATTAAAGCTGCAACGTGTTGTTGATTTACTCAAACCGCATCGATAAATCAATGGCCTCACAATCCTTTGTCAGTGCACCGATAGAGATATAATCGACACCTGTTTTTGCAACAGTGAATAGGTTGTCGATTGTCACTCCTCCCGATGCTTCTAACCGCGCTTTTTTGTTATTTATGACGACTGCTTTGCGCAGATCTTCTATTGAAAAATTGTCTAACATGATAATGTCGGCCCTGGCATTGATCGCCTGTTCTAATTCTTCAAGATTTTCTACTTCGATTTCAACTATTTTGTTTTTGTAGAGTGTTTTTGCAGATGTAACGGCTTGTGCAATACTTCCGCAGGCGCTAATGTGGTTTTCTTTGATTAAAAAAGCATCATAAAGACCGATACGATGATTGTAACAACCACCACAAGTGACTGCGTATTTTTGCGCTGAACGAAGGCCCGGAATAGTTTTACGAGTGTCTAGCAATTTTACGCCTGTCTCTGCTATTAGATCGGCGTAATATTGACATCGAGTCGCCGTACCAGAGAGCAACTGCAAAAAATTTAGCGCCGTGCGCTCCCCCGTTAACAGACTGCGGGCATTGCCTTTCAGTTCTATCAGAGTGGTTTCCGCTGCAACTTGCTGACCTTCTTGAACTCGCCAACAAATCGAGACGTTAGCATCCAGTTGTTGGAAAACTTCATCTACCCAAGGTCTGCCGGCAATCACGCAATTCTGTCGAGTGATGACGGTTGCTAATGCTGTGTAATCGGCAGGTATTAGCTGTGCGGTAATATCGCCACTGCCGATATCTTCTGCAAGGGCAAGCGAGACAATTTGATCGATATCATTGGGTATTGAAGTGATATGTTTTTTCATTGAATGTACTGCCGTAACGTCAATTGATCACCTCGCTGGGTAAACTCTATTTGCTTCAATGCACTCATTCCAAGTAGTATCTCGTTTCTCGTTATCGATGGATTAATACTGGCGCGGATATCTCTCAAAAGAATATCTCCAATGGTCAGTGTATTTAACTGTGTGCCAAACGCTTCTGTAATGCCGTTAGCTGTCATCACTTGATGACGATAACCTCTTTGTAAACCCAGCTTTTTAGCCAAATGCGCGGGAATTGCCACATTGGTAGCACCTGTATCCAATAAAAAGGTTACCTTATGCCCATTGATGGTCCCGTCAACAATATAATGATTGTAGCGATTACTCGCTAATTGCACTTCAATAACGCCATTAGCATCAGAATGAACACTCTTCGGGTTGCTATTGGGGTTGTATTGGTATTTTTCCCAGGCGCCAAAGCTAATGGTAAGTAAGCCCAGTACCAATAACCAAGCAATATAAATCATTACCTTGCCGGTTCTTCGGTGCGAATCTTCGGAGTTACTCATTTTTCTTAAGTGAAATTACAATAAAAAACGGCCTGCATAAACAGGCCGTTGATAGTTGCTAATAGAAGGTAAATACAGGGTTTGAATTACATCATTCCGCCCATACCACCCATGCCACCACCCATATCAGGCATTGGTGCCGCTGGCTTATCTTCCGGCGCATCGGCTACCATAGCTTCAGTGGTGATCATCAACCCACCAATAGAACCGGCAGCTTGAAGTGCACTTCGAGTTACCTTGGCAGGATCGAGAATACCCATCTTTATCATATCGCCATACTCACTGCTGGCAGCATTAAATCCGTTATTACCTTTTTCATTTTTTACTTTGTCGACAACAACAGAGGCTTCTTCACCTGCGTTGGTGACGATTTGACGCATTGGTGATTCCATGGCTCTCAGTGCGATGGCAATACCTGCCGTTTGGTCATCATTGTCGCCTTTGAGATCGGCAATGGCAGTAGCCGCACGAATAAGTGCAGTGCCTCCACCGGGAACCACGCCTTCTTCTACTGCTGCGCGAGTCGCATGTAAAGCGTCTTCAACACGGGCTTTCTTTTCTTTCATTTCGACTTCGGTAGCAGCACCTACTTTGATTACTGCTACACCACCTGAAAGTTTAGCATGACGCTCTCGGAGCTTTTCCTTGTCATAATCAGAACTATTATTCTCTATCTCAGTTTTGATTTGCGCAATTCGTCCATCGATATCGCCTTTCTTGCCAGCGCCATCGACGATAGTTGTGTTTTCCTTATCCATGGTCACACGTTTAGCTGTACCTAAGTTTTCAACTCCGGCACTTTCAAGATCGAGACCCACTTCTTCAGAAATTACGGTTGCACCAGTCAGGATAGCGATATCCTGTAGCATCGCTTTGCGACGGTCACCAAATCCTGGCGCCTTACAAGCAGCGACTTTAACAATACCGCGCATATTGTTGACAACCAATGTCGCTAGCGCTTCGCCTTCGACATCTTCGGCGATAATCACCAGTGGCTTACCATCTTTGGCTATTTTTTCCAGCAATGGGAGCAATTCGCGGATATTGGATATTTTTTTATCAACAAGCAATAAGTAGGGATTTTCTTGCTCCACACTCATGTTTTCTTGATTGGTGATGAAGTAAGGTGATAGGTAGCCACGATCGAATTGCATACCTTCAACAACATCTAGCTCATTCTCCAAGCTATTGCCTTCTTCAACGGTGATAACGCCTTCATTGGTTACTCTTTGCATGGCTTCTGCGATTATTTTACCGACCGAATCATCGCTGTTTGCAGAAATAGTACCCACTTGAGTAATTGACTTATTATCATTACAGGGCTGGGCGCTGGATTTGATTTTTTCAACTGCAGCACTGACTGCTTTATCAATACCACGTTTGAGATCCATTGGGTTCATACCAGCGGCGACTGATTTCAATCCTTCGTTGACAATGGATTGAGCTAGTACAGTTGCTGTAGTCGTGCCGTCACCAGCATCATCAGAAGCTTTTGAGGCAACTTCTTTGACCATCTGTGCACCCATGTTTTCGAACTTGTCTTTTAGCTCGATTTCTTTTGCGACAGAAACACCGTCTTTGGTCACGGTTGGAGCACCAAATGACTTATCTAACACCACGTTTCGGCCTTTGGGTCCGAGAGTGGTTTTGACCGCGTCGGCCAGAATGTTCACACCTGCCAACATTTTTTGGCGGGCTTCATCACCGAATTTAACGTCTTTAGCTGACATAGTTTTTCACCTTAATATTCGTTTCTAATAAAGTTAATAAATAACCGAGTATTATTTGCAAGATACGTTGTGCAATTACTCGATGACTGCTTTGATATCGGATTCGCTCAGAATAATATATTCTTTTCCGTCGTGTTCAACCGTATCGCTGCCAGCATATTTGCCGAAGACAACGACGTTACCCACTTTCACATCCAGTGGACGAACATCACCGTTATCCAATATTCGACCAGTACCAACGGCAACAACCTCACCCTGGTTAGGTTTTTCCTTTGCTGAACCAGGCAGAACGATACCGCCTGCAGATTTCTCTTCTTCTTCTTGACGAAGTACTAAAACACGATCATGAAGAGGACGAATGCCTATACTCATTACTTTTCTCCAAAATTAAGGGTTAGATATTATTGAACGGGATTGCCCGAACGAATACTACGTTTCGGATTGGTTAATGGGGCCACAGATGTGCATTTCAACCACTATTAGAATTTTTTTTGATTATTAATTCGAGCTTTTTTTGTCGTCATCAAGCTCACCTTCTAAAACTCTACTTTCATGAGTTTTATAGGTGAAAGTCGCCGAGCCGTCAGTGGTAAAGTTTGTGGTTTGGAATGTATGAAATTTAATGTGTCGACAGAAAAAGCTGATGACCAATGTTCGAGCCCCAGGCACCAGACAGATAAAACCGATAGTATCAGTGAAAAACCCTGGTGTTAATAACAGTGCGCCGGCAATGCCCAAAAATAGCCCATCGATCATCTCGCGGGCAGGTATTTTACCTTTATCAAGTTGTTGTCGAGCTCGCAGTATAGTACTGATGCCTTGCCGTCGTAGTAGTATTACACCGATAAACGCTGTCAAGAGAACCAGACCAATAGTATTGAATGCTCCAATATGAGATCCGACTTCAATAAGTAGCCACATTTCAATAATTGGTATTAGCACAAAGAGAATAAATAAAACTTTCATACACTACTCCTAAACACTGAACTATTATCTTGGGTTACTTGTGGTGAAAACAAGCGCTGCGCTTTTTAACCATCTATCGATAGCTGGCGGTAGTTTTTCCATATTTTGACAATAAGAAATATGACAGGAACGCCCATTGCCGCTGTCAGAATAAAAAAAGCGGGGTAATCAATGGCATCGACAATCTGCCCTGAATAGCCAGCGATCAGACTCGGCAATAGTTGAGTTATCGAAGTAAATGCGGCGTACTGTGTGGCGCTGAATTCCCGATTGACCAAAGATGACATAAACGCCACCGCTGCAGCACTTGCCAAGCCACCGGATAGATTGTCGGCGACAATCGCCAAGCACAATGCCGTTGTCGAAGGTGTAGCCAAATTCGCCAGAATGACAAACACCAAGTTGGATGCAGCGGCTAAAATAGCACCTAGCAGTAAGATGCGCAAAATTCCAAAATGATAGGCCAGCAGGCCACCTAGCACGCCGCCTGTTAAACTGACAACAATGCCAAAACCAAAACTCACGCGTCCAATAATGGCTTTGCTGTACCCCATCTCATAGTAGAAGACTTTGGCCATTTTACCCATAACAATATCGGAAATCCGATAAAAACAGATCAGTAACAACAACCACAGTGCAAATCGACCGTAACGTTTAAAAAAATCACTAAATGGTTGGATGTAAATGCGACTGAAGTCAGCTTGATTAAGCAGGCCTATTTTTATCAGCAGGCGTCCGCTGGCAATTGCACAGGTCAGCGCCATCACTAATCCCAGCACTTCATAGCCAAAATGCACTAATCCCCTAGATCCTGTTGACCAAGTCAGTTCAGGTAAAACAAACCAGGTTTTATAAATGACAAATGCGATAATAAAGGCGGCGACCATTAGTGCGAAATGTAACAATGTGGTTGCGCGCTGATTGTTTGAATAGAAGAGTGGATTGACTATGTCAGGCTCTCGAATAGCCAGAGTCAGCAGCGCCGCTAAACACATGATGGCAGCCATCGCGGAATAGGCAATCTGCCAGCCCAGCACAGTGTAGCCCTCGGTATCGAAGGCATTGGATATCTCCAGGACGCCGGCACTGGCTAGCACCATGCCAATTCGATAACCGGAAATGGCAGTTCCGGCGAACAGCGCTTGGTATTTCGGTGTGGCCAAGTCAATGCGATAGGCGTCAATGACGATATCTTGCGTTGCCGAAGCAAATGCCAGCCATATAGCTCCAATTGCCAGTACGATTAATTGCTGTTTATCGATAGGATCAGCGATCGCCATTAGCAGTAATGCAGCTACGATCATTGACTGCGCTACCAAAAGCCAGCTGCGACGGCGCCCAAAACGGTTGCTTAACCAAGGTATCGGCAAAGAATCTATTAGCGGTGACCAAATGAATTTAAAGCCATACGCCAGTAGCGACCAGCTTAGAAAACCGATCGTAGCACGTTCGATACCGGCTTCTACCAGCCACACGGATAGGGTGCCGAATACCAGTAAATACGGTAGGCCCGAAGCCATACCGAGGAGTAAAATTACAATGACGTCACGGTTAAGGTAAGGCTGCAATCGGCCAGTAAACGACATGTAATAAGTCCTGTTTTTACAGTCAATCCTTTCTGAAGTTAGTCACGGAAATTATTAAATTGCAACGGCATACCGATATCCTCTTCGCGTAACATAGCCATCACTTGCTGCAGGTCATCCCTTTTTTTGCCGCTAACGCGCACCTGTTCACCCTGTATTTGAGACTGTACTTTGAGCTTGCTGTCTTTAATAGTCTTGACTATTTTTTTGCACAACAGGCTCTCTAACCCAGTACGTACCGTCACCACTTGCTTAATTTGTTTACCTGAGGGTTGATGGTCTGCTATCTCAAGACAGGCGATATCAATACTGTTCTTGTGTAAAGCAGATTTGAGTATATCCAGCATTTGATCGACCTGAAAGTCTACTTCAGCCCAGATAGTGACCAGAAATTCGTTGCGTTCAAAGCGGGCGTCGACACCCTTGAAATCAAAACGGTTGGTAACGACGCGGTTCGCTTGGTCGACCGCATTGGAAAGTATGTGTTTGTCGACTTCGGAGACGATATCGAATGATGGCATAAGTCGGATTTCTCTAATTGGTTGACGTATTGAAAGTCTATTATTCTAAATAACCCGGAAAATTGCCAGAATGTAATCTATAACTATTGTCTGCTAATTACTTCTGGCTAAAAAAGTTAGGTACTAATTTCACAATAAATTTGTCTAGTTTGTTTTTATATTTTGACGATAGTGTTGCCAATCAAATACTGGTCCGGGATCGGTTTTACGCCCTGGAGCGATATCATTGTGACCTACAATTCGCTGCTCGGTGATGAATGGATAAGTGACCATTAACCATTTCGTTATTTTGATTAATGTGTCGTATTGTATGTCGGTATAGGGGATTATATCGGTACCTTCTAGCTCTATGCCGATAGAATAATCGTTACAACGATGCCTGCCACGGAAAGAAGATGGACCTGCATGCCACGCGCGGTCTTTAAAACTGACGAATTGAGTCATATCGCCCGAGCGATTAATCAGTAAATGAGCGCTCACTTGCAAGCGTGCAATATCGATAAAAGAAGGGTCTGCATCAATGGTTAATTGATTACAAAAAAAATCTTTAATATGTCGGCCGCCGAATTGACCTGGAGGCAAGCTTATATTGTGAATAACCAGCAAGCTAATAGCTTGTCCAAGAGGCCTTTGGTTAAAATTCGGGGATCGGCAATGATGGCAAGCCGTTAACCAACCATCACTCACAGTGAAATCACCGGTGGCTGGATTTTGCTGCTGCATATTTTTGGATGCTTAAGTGTTTAAAGGTAGCCAACAATATAAAGACCTTCGCCAGTCTGTATTCCATTTACATTGATTGGTAAGAATCATCTGGCCATTTAGATGGCTCCGCCTGCTGGGCTCGAACCAGCGACCCAATGATTAACAGTCATTTGCTCTACCAACTGAGCTAAGGCGGAATAAACTTAGGCTTTGCTGTTTTTATAATAGTTGCGCATGATATAGGCCTTGCCGAACACTGTCAACAATTTAAGCTTTATTGCAAAGTTATAATATTCATTTTGTTATCAATTACTTAAGCTATTTGCATACTAGATTCGTCCACCGATTTAAGCGCGTTTTCTATCATAATTCTAAACAGATGTTATTTTTATCGGTTGGCAGTAGATTATCTATGGCCTAGTTTACTATTTGCTACTATAATATTTTGGACTTAGATAGAACTTTTATAAACAATAAAGTATGTTTTCAAGTGTTTATATTTGTCTAATGTCAACATCGTGACATACTCTTAAAAAGAATAAGCTGTAGTTGTCATTTCACTCGACTAAACTGCATAAGATAAGTGGTTCGAGTGTTAAAGTGGCTTCCTTGTTAATAAGTAAAAAATACGAGTAATACTATGAATATCAGACGTTCCATCACCTTCATTTCTTGGGTTTTAATAGCTGTTATTGTCAGTATTGAGATAGGCTCTTCTCTAGGTTTGTTATCTTACGTGGTAGGTATTTTTGAGTCACTGGGGTGGTTACAAGAAGGCTCAAGTAGTGCGAAGTCGCCAGGTATCGGTATTGCGGCACTAGCCTTTATTGATGGCATATTGCTCTATTCATGGAGTACCATAAAAGCGGGTTCTGTCATCCCTGAGAAAATTTTGACGCCATCAATGAAAATAGCAAATATCTGTTTCTTCTTTTTTATGCTAATTGCGGCGTTTACTTCTATTTTTGTTGCCATTGCATTGATTACGGTAATGGTGTCTTTACTATTGGCAATACCCTTCGGAACCATTGTTTATATGATCAAGTTTGGTAGTTTTGCCACCGGTGCAGCAACATCTACACTGGGCATATTGATGAGCTTGAAAATATTGTTCGCCATCACTTTAGTCGTCGGTGAAAAGCGGCTGTTCCATGACTACAGAATTTTCTTATTGCTGCTTGTGACTTCGTTTATTGCTAATATCGTTATAGGTTTTGTGCATGGCATTGTGCCAGGCTTCCTTGTCAGCATTACTGATGCGATTGGTGCTATTATTGTGGCCATCATTGCTGTGATTTGGTTGATTTTCATGTTCTTGGGCTCCATTATCAACGGCGTAACCCTTGTTATGGATGCAGTCGGTTTGGCGTCTAAAGTGGGCAATGTAATTCGGAAGTGATTTAGTACAACTGGCCTTTTTCAATTTTTTAGGGTGGATTCCCCGCAGCTTGCTGCGACAAACGTTGAAACAATGTGAAGCGGGTGAAATTCATTTTAATACCCCGTCCGTCCGCTTCCGGCGTGGCTTATTGTTGGTTATGGATTATTATTCCACTAGTTTCAGTTTTATAGGCTTTTGAGCTGTACATCCATTACAGCTTAGTATCAACGATTCACCGGCCTGCGACAGGGTGAAAGAAACGCTAGTGTCTTCTTGTTCCAGCCAGCAATTAAGTGAACTTTCTGAGTGATATTGTCCACTGATTACGTTTCCATCATCATCTGTCTTGGATGCAAGATGTGTCAACCCCAATGCTGCAGCAGGTAAAGATGTGGTTTTAATCCTACCGCTATCTGTCTTCCCAGAACATGGAGAGGATTCATACTTTGTATAGATTTTAGTGTCTGCCGATAAAACTTCCACTTCAGTCTTCCAAAGGGAGTCTTCATCTCTTTCTGAGTAATCGGGTAAGTTGCTTTCGTTAAATGTAATTTTGCAATTAGCGGCTGCAGAATTCGAACTGCTTAAAGTGAATTCTGAAGACACTGGGTTACCGTTGCAGGTTATACCGTCTAATGTCGCCTTTGTAGCAAAAATAGACATTACGGAAGAGAGCGTTTTTGTCCAACCTGGCGACTCACTGTCGGAACTGTGTTCTCCATCCTCCTGCGTTGCGAAAAGTCCCAGAGTCCCAGCATAAGACAGCAGTAAAAATACGATAACGCTAATAATTATGATTTTTTGTTTCTTAGTTAGTGGGGGTGTTGGTGGCATGGGAGGCATTGTATTCATTGGCTTATCCGGCTTTTAATCAAGTTGATTTAATCTGTTTATGCAGCTTAATTAAAGCACTACTCCTATTAGTTATTAATGTTAGAAAGATAGACTACCGCCCTTAAGTAAGAGCAACCCTAGAAAGATAAGTAGATTTTTTTACTTGTAAGTAGACTATCCGATATAAGGCAGCATACTTTCACCAATACTAATGCGTTAATTGCAAATAGACAATATGTTTAACCTTTTTAGTCTAACTATTGATAACGAATATTTTTATGCTACTTCTTTATTTCAATTGTTTAAATATGGCTTCAAGGCTTTCCTTGGCATCACCGAATAACATACGGCTGTTTTCCTTATAGAATAAAGGGTTTTCTACACCTGCATAGCCTGACGCCATGCTGCGTTTTAGAATAATGGTATTCTTACCAAGCCAGGGCTCAAGTACAGGCATGCCAGCAATAGGGCTATCGGGTACTTCCTGTGCTGATGGATTGACAATATCGTTGGCACCGATAACGATAGATACATCTATGTTGGAGAAGTCATCGTTGATTTCATCCATTTCGTAGACGATATCGTAGGGTACTTTTGCTTCCGCCAGTAGTACGTTCATATGGCCCGGCATGCGTCCTGCTACTGGGTGAATGCCGAAACGTACATTAACGCCCTTGTCTGACAGGGTGCGGGCGATATCTGAAACCATATGCTGGGCTTGTGCTACCGCCATACCGTAACCCGGAATAATCATTACTTCCTTGGCGTTCGATAACATTTCACACACTTCGTCAACACTGGTGGCAACAACCTCTCCCGACATTTCTTGTGACGATTCACTGCTTGAGGATGTCGAACCAGTAGAACCAAAACCACCGGCGATGACCGAAATAAAGCGACGATTCATGGCGCGACACATGATGTAACTGAGAATAGCACCACTACTGCCCACCAGCGCCCCAACGACAATTAATAGATCGTTCGATAACATAAAACCTGTTGCCGCTGCTGCCCAGCCGGAATAACTATTTAACATTGAAACGACAACGGGCATATCGGCGCCACCAATGGCCATTACCATATGAATTCCAAATAGTAGCGCAATCACTGTCATTAACAGCAAGTATCCGAGACCACCACCTTCAGCAGACGCGCTGACAAAACCGATACACCAAAATAAAGCCAGTATCAATAAGCCCAGATTCAACCAATGTCGTGCAGGTAACAACAGCGGTTTACCGGAGATACGCGCACTCAATTTCAGATAAGCCACTACCGAACCAGAAAATGTCATGGCTCCGATGAGAATACCGATGTAAGTTTCAACGCTATGAATGGTCGCTTCAGCACCTGTCAGATTAGCTCCATGGCCAATGAAGTTGGCGAAACCTACTAACACTGCCGCCAGTCCTACCAAACTGTGCAGGATAGCCACCAATTCGGGCATTTGAGTCATAACTACCTTTTTAGCCAGTACAAAACCGACAGCTCCGCCGATAATTAGCGCTACAATCAATAAGCTGTAGTTGGATGTCACTACACCGAAGATAGTGACGATCAGTGCGATTGCCATACCGACCATGCCAAAATAATTTCCACGCCGGGCTGTTTCCTGATGACTCAGACCTCCGAGTGCAAGTATGAAAAGTATGATTGCGCCGATGTAAGCTGCGTTAATTAAGCCCTGAGACATAAATAATTTCCTTCACTATTTCTGGAACATAGACAACATACGTTGAGTGACTGCAAAGCCCCCGACAATGTTAATGCTAGTAATCAATACGGCTATTCCTGATAACCAAATCACCCATGGGTCTGGAGTGGATATTTGTAGTAGAGCGCCGATGATGATGATACTACTGATGGCGTTGGTTACGCTCATTAGGGGTGTATGCAACGACGGCGTTACATTCCAAATAACCATATAGCCGACAATGCAGGCCAAGACAAATACAGTGAAATGACTAATGAATGAATCGGGGGTGGAAGCACCTAAGCCGAATAGAGCCAGTGCGCCAATGATGTAAGGTATCCATTTAGCGACAGTGCTAACTGGCTTTTCTCCTTTTTCTGTAGGGATTGGTGGTGTTTGCACCGCATTCGCTTTTGGTTTGGCCGTAGCTGAAAGTTTTGGCGCAGGTGGTGGCCAGGTAATATCTCCACCTTTGGTGACGGTTGCTCCGCGGACTACTTCATCATTGAAGTCAACAATAACTTCACCGTTTTTTTCAGGAGTCATATCGGTGAGTAGATGCCGTAAGTTGGTGGCATAAAGTTGG
>CAZEUZ010000046.1:0-9182 GCA_964515805.1 uncultured Cellvibrionaceae bacterium
GCCAATTTAGTGGTACTCAGCGCCTGCAACACCGGGCAGGGTGATATTCGGGGAGATGGCGTTGTCGGTCTCTCCCGGTCGTTACTGACAGCGGGTTCAACTAGCGTCATTGTCTCTCTCTGGGCGGTTCCCGACGAGCCAACGGCCGTGCTGATGGAAGAGTTTTACCGATTAATGAATCAGGGTTTTGACAAAGCCCAAGCCTTGCGCCAGGCGATGCTGGAAACCAAAGAACGTTATCCCGATCCCGTCAACTGGGCGGCGTTTACGCTGATTGGAGAGTCGTAAAAAAATTTTCGATTTCAGTAAACTGCAGTCTTACTGATTTACCTATTTTCCTTGTAAGTAGTGTATCTTGTAAGTATTGTATAATCTGTGGCTGAAACACGATACACTGACAACTTGATCTTATTTTTTCCAACAGATATATTCAACATCTCGATTTAGTAAGACTGGAGCGATACGATTGCAATTAGCAGAGTCAACGTCTCTCCCTGTGCTATATTCCTTTCGACGTTGCCCCTACGCCATCCGTGCAAGAATAGCCATTCATTATGCGGGCATATCCGTCGACTTGCGTGAAGTCGACTTAAAAAACAAACCAGCGGCTATGTTGGCCGCATCACCCAAAGGCACAGTGCCGGTATTGATTGACACCGATGGAACTATTATCGACGAGAGTCTTGAAATCATGCACTGGGCTCTGCGGCAAAATGACCCAGACAATTGGCTTGACTTGGAAAAGCTGGCAGCGGCCGACAACCTTATCGATGACAATGACGGCGACTTCAAAGGCTGGTTAGATAAGTACAAATATCATGTCGGCTACCCCGAACATCCACCCCAATACTACCGCGATCGCTGTGAAATATTTTTTGCTTTGCTGGAAGCAAAATTAATGTCTAACACATATTTACTTGGCGATAAAATGACTATTGCGGATAATGCCATTTTCCCTTTTATTCGCCAGTGCGCATTTGTCGATAAGGTGTGGTTTGAACAAACCGCTTACTCGAATTTACAGCGATGGTTGGGTTCTTTTTTGTGCAGTGAGCAGTTTTTAGCGATTATGAAGAAACATCCGATTTACTGTTGATTACTCCCCAATACCAACAGCCTCCCAGATAGATGCTCGATCAACTTTTTCTGTTGCTCTAACACACTGTGTATAATGGTTGCCAATAAAATATTGGCTTACATTACATGGCATTCTATGAACTTACTGGCATTGAATCAAGTTGGATGCGAACGCGATTATCGGATTTTGTTCACACAATTAAATTTTCAATGCAGTGAGGGCGATATTGTCCAAATTGAAGGCCCCAATGGTTCCGGTAAAACCACTTTATTGCGCTTAATTACCGGATTATCGACGGATTTTTACGGTGAAATAACATGGCGCGGAAAACAACTGAAGCAAATGTATCAGACTTTACTGTCTCAACTGCTGTACATCGGCCACGAAACAGGAGTAAAAAAAATTCTCTCCCCTCGTGAGAATTTACACTGGCTATGCGGATTACTACCCAATTATCCAATAAATAATGATGATGTGAGCGATGGTGAATCTACCGTCTCATTAACCGATATTGATACCGCATTGAACAAAGCTGGACTCCACGGTTTTGAGGACATTTGCTGCTATCAACTTTCTGCGGGACAACAACAACGGGTAGCTTTAGCTCGGCTCCATCTTAGCCGCGCACCACTATGGGTACTGGATGAACCCTTTACCGCACTTGATAGCCAAGGTATTGGCTATTTTGAAACATTAATCAGTGACCATGCACGCCGGGGTGGTTGTGTATGGCTGACAACACATCAACCACTCACAATCGACGGCGTTAAAAAATTGGATTTGAGCCATTATCAGTCTGAAAACCACACTTTTTGAAAAAAGTAGTCCCAAAAATGAGATTACAGTAGATGAATAACGAGACGCCGTTATATTCAAGTTTAAAGGTGGTTTTACGCCGCGATCTACTTATCGCCTTTCGCAAACGAAGTGATATCGTCAATCCATTGTTATTTTTTGTCATAGTTGCGATCATAATGCCAATGGGGCTTTCTCCTGAATCCAAGATTCTATCTGTTCTAGCTCCCGGTTTGATCTGGATTATTGCATTGTTGGCTATGTTACTCTCTGTCGATGGATTGTTTCGCAGTGACTATGAAGATGGCGCTTTGGAACAGTTGATTCTCAGCCCACAGCCCCTATATTTCATCGTATTGATAAAAATACTGGTGCATTGGTTAACGACGGGTCTGCCATTAACGCTAATGGCACCACTGCTGGGTTTGTTGTTATTTCTGCCCACCGAAGGCTTTTTACCAATAGTGTTATCACTGTTGATGGGCACGGCAAACCTGAGTCTTGTGGGTGCTATCGGTGCAGCGTTGACAGTATCGTTGCGTACAGGTGGAATTTTATTATCGCTGATTATCATCCCGTTCTACATTCCGGCGTTGGTTTTTGGCGTTGCAGCCATTGTATCGGCAATTGAGGGTGACTCTACTGAAGTTCCCATGGCAGCACTTGGTGCGTTGCTCGCCATCGCAATTGCACTGGCACCTCTAGCCATTAGCGCCGCATTAAAAATGAGTATTCAACAATGAAAAAGATCGCAACCTAAGTGAATTGGCGCTGGTTTCATCAATTGAGTTCGCCGCGGTGGTTTTACGAAAAATCCACCCAATGGATGCCATGGTTGGCATTTTCCGCACTGTGTGTATTGTTAATAGGCGCAGTGTGGGGATTGGCCTTCGCACCTATCGACAGCAAGCAAGGCAATAGTTACCGAATCATTTACCTGCATGTACCGGCGGCATTTTTATCCCTGGCAGGTTACTATGTCATGGCTATTGCCGGCGCTGTCGGACTAATTTGGAAAACCAAGTTATCTTTTATCGTGATGAAATCCGCTGCGCCCATCGGCGCTGGTCTGACGATTATATCCCTAGTCACCGGCGCTATATGGGGAAAACCCACTTGGGGAGCCTGGTGGATTTGGGATGCACGTATCACATCAATGGTTATTTTGCTGTTTCTCTACTTGGCCATCATTGCATTACAATCCGCTTTTTACCGGCAAGATATAGCCAATAAATCTGGTGCCATCCTCGCGTTAGTAGGCACCATTAATATCCCCATCATTTACAAATCCGTCGATTGGTGGTTTACCTTGCATCAACCGGCAACACTGAAACTGATTGGCCCCTCTAGTATCGATTCATCAATGGCCTATCCATTATTCGTTACGATTACAGGATTTTATCTGTTGTATATCTGGTTATTACTGCACTGGACACGCGTGGAACTATTGACACAAGAACAACGCACCCGCTGGGTGAAAACGCTGCTAGATTCGCAGCAACCAGTTAACTAAAGGCAATTCATGCAGTTTCAGTTTCAATCATTAACAGAACTTATATCCATGAACGGTCACGGTCCTTACGTCTGGGCTTGCTACTTATTTACTGTGTTTGCCTTAGCGGTATTGACCTATTTGCCATTATCAAAAAAACGACAAGTAATGAAAAAAATTGCACGTCAACTACGCATTGAATCGAATAGTCTGAATAAGAAAGTCGATTAATTTATGCATCCCGTACGTAAACAGCGATTAATCATCGTGCTCTTTATTGTATTGTTTTCAAGTATCGCCATTCTATTAGTTACCTATGCCCTGCGGGAAAATATTAATTTATTTTATCCACCCAGTAAAATCATTGCCGGCGATGCGCCCATCGACAAACGCATTCGTGCCGGTGGCTGCGTGGTGCCAAACTCGGTGATACGATCGGGAAAAAATTTAGCTGTAGAATTTATTATTACCGATGGCAGGGAGAATTTATTGATCAATTACGAAGGTATTCTGCCCGACTTGTTTGCCGAAGGTGAAGCGGTTGTTGTTCATGGTAAAGTCACTCACAATCGGCGTTTTGTGGCGACCGAAGTGTTAGCTAAACATGACGAAAACTACATGCCTCCAGAAGTAGCGGAAGCTATGCAAAATAGTGGCAAGTATGCAAAAACATGTGACTTGCTATGATAATAATCCAAAATCGAACATAGAATTGCCCTCAATAAGTCAAATCAACTAGTATTTAGTTACTACTTTTTAGTCACCACTTCGCCCCAAAGCTTTTTAATGGTATCGTCGCGCTTACAGCTAGTGCGATAGAGACCGTAGCGAATAGGATTTTTCTTGTAGTAGTCTTGATGATAATTTTCGGCATCATAGAATTCAGTAGCGGGTAATATTTGAGTGACAATAGGTCTCTCAAAAGGTTTATTCTCGTCCACTTCAGACAGTGACTGTTGAAAAACCTGTCGCTGTTGTTCGTCCCGATAAAATAAAGCCGTTTTGTAAGGAGAACCTTTATCACAAAATTGACCATTGGGGTCTGTTGGATCAATGGTTTTCCAAAAGTAGTCCACTAGTTGTCGCAATGAAACCTTATTCGGGTCATAGTTAACGATGACACCTTCAAAATGGCCGGTCTTGCCACCGGCAACTTGAGCATAAGTAGGGTTAGTGAGGCTGCCACCTATATAACCCGACACAGCGCTGGTTACACCCTCTAGTTTTTCAAAATCAGCTTCGACACACCAAAAACAACCGCCGGCAACGATTAGAGACTGAGTGCCGGCAAAAACCGAGGCTATTGGAAAATACAGTAAAAATAACAATAAGTAACAACTGGAGCGCATAGTTAAACCTAAAAACAGTTAGACCTAAAATTTATAAGAATGTGCATCAGTAGACTATAACAACAACGATAGGTTTCAAACAAAGTGAATCGACAACAATCAATGGGTGTTGAATCCTAATGCTTCCAAAAAGCGTTTATGCTGCTTTTTTTCTAGCCAATCAGGAAGCAGACAGTGCGAGTAATCACGGCGTACCGAATAATTTTTTCTTAAGTTATCGAAAAAAGCAGGCATGGACTTTTGTTGTTGACTGTACCAGCGACGCAATTGCAAGTTGTCTTCAATGATATTGTAAGCATTCAGCAGTATTGCATTTTGCTGGGAGTGCACATCATTTTTCTTGGGTGGATTTAACGGTTTTGGCTGAGTTGCCATTAATGCAGCAGGATCACAGGTATCAATTTGTAGATACTTCGATAATGCGCGGTAAACTTGTATGCTGCCCCGTCTTTTACCTTCAAGGCTGTGTCCAGCAATATGCGGTGTGCCTATATCCACCTTTGAAAGTAACTGCACATTAATATCGGGCTCATTTTCCCACACGTCGAGCGCAACTTTAAAATGAGGTCGTCGTTTTAAGCATTCCAGTAACGCAGTGTTATCGATAACAGCGCCGCGGCTAGTATTGATTAGCAGCGCATCAGATTGTAATTGGGCCAACTCATTTTCACTGATGAGATGATAGGTTGGAAAACAACCGGATGTAGTTAAAGATGTATGACAGCTGATAATATCGGCGGTTAATACTTCATCAAAAGTAGTCAACTCAGGCTTATCTTGTGCGATCAACGGATCGTAACATAAACATTTGACGCCCATTGCTTGCAGGCACTCTAACAACCGGCTACCCACGTTACCACAACCGATAATACCGACCACCTTTTCATCCCAGTCAAAAACCAGCGTTGCCATAGCGCTAAATACATATTGGACTACGGCATTGGCATTACAGCCCGGCGCATTCGCCCAAGCAATACCCATTTTATTTAAATAACTCGTATCCAAATGATCTGTACCGATAGTACAGCTGCCGACAAATGTTACCGCACTGTCCTGCAACAGATTGCTATCGACTCGAGTAACCGAACGCACCAATAAAATATCAATGCCTACCAGATGCTGTGGGCAAATTGCTCGCCCGGGCAGTGTTGTTATTCTCCCTATCCGACTAAATAATGTGTCCAATAGTGGAATATTTTCATCTGCGAGAATCGTCAGCATTAATTTAATCCAATGTAAATAGTGATCCTTGTTAGCAACCGGTGGACTTGTCTATAAACCTGACGTCGATTATCTAAAAAGTTATAATAGAGAAAAATAACATACAGGCTTGAAGTGTAAACTAAAAGGATAAAATAATTGAAAACAGTGGAATTATTTAGTGATGGCGCCTGTAAAGGTAACCCGGGACCCGGAGGTTGGGGTGTTCTGTTGCGTTATGGCGAACATGAAAAGTCTCTTTCTGGCGGAGAAGACAACACTACTAACAACCGCATGGAACTAACTGCTGTTATTAAAGGCTTGGCTGAACTGAAAGAAAGCTGTGAAGTCAGTGTTACCACCGATTCGCAATATGTCCGCAAAGGCATTACCGAATGGATAGCAAAGTGGAAGCAAAATGGTTGGCGGACATCCGCCAAGAAACCAGTTAAAAACAGTGATTTATGGAAACAACTAGATAATGAGGCAGCACGCCACCAAATGACATGGCACTGGATCAAAGGCCACAGTGGTCACCGCGAAAATGAAATTGCCGATGAATTAGCTAACCACGGTATTGCGAATAGATAAGCCTGCCAACCAATGACTGTTCGGAATAGCCTGTTTGAGACATCAGTACTTTGGAATAAATAGCGCTTTGTAATAAATAGCACTGTGGGATAAATAGTACCGTGGAATAAATAGTACCTTGGAATAGATAATACTAACGAAGGATAAAGAATATATGCGCCAAATAGTGTTAGATACCGAAACAACCGGCCTGGAGACAACTCAAGGTCATCGAATTATTGAAATTGGCTGCGTCGAACTCATCAATCGGCGGCTGACAGGTCGACATTATCATCAATACATTAAACCGGAGCGAGAAATTGACGAAGGCGCTATTGAAATACACGGCATCACCAATGAGTTTTTAGCGGATAAACCTGTTTTTAAACATATTGCCAGTGAGTTTCTCGATTTTGTCCACGACGCGGAATTAATTATCCATAATGCACCCTTCGATGTGGGCTTTATCGACTATGAGTTTGAATTACTTGCGGATAATAACTTTCAATCCATTGGTAACTATTGCAGAGTAACCGATACTTTAGTGATGGCTCGAAAAAAGCACCCGGGACAAAAAAATAACCTCGACGCTTTATGCAAACGCTACAGTATCGACAACTCCCAACGCGATCTTCATGGTGCATTACTGGATGCTGAAATTTTGGCCGACGTTTACTTAATGATGACCGGCGGCCAAATTAGTTTGTCACTGAATAATGATCATACCGACGAACAATACCTGGATGAAAAAGGGCAAAGAGTCTCTAAAGTTCCATTAGCGACATTGTCCACACCAATCATCTACGCTGATGAAGCAGAATTGGCAGCCCATCAGACTAAGCTAAAAGAAATTGATGAATCCAGTGGTGGCAAGTGCATCTGGCTTCAACAGTAACCAACGGATTACTTTAAAACAGTGTGGATAACACGATCGTATTCGAAATACACGGTGTAGTCGGTGTATTCCCAGGAAGAGATTGGAGGTTCACCAACAGCCTTACCCATACTTTGAGGTTTACCATAACGCTGTTCCACCCGGCTCTTCTTCATACCTGATTCAGGACGTTCGATATGCCTGTTTTGTGCGGACTGTTGCCCTACCGTCACCTTTAATTCATCCGCTAAAACAACTGGATGAACAACGAGTAAAGCGAACATTACGAAAAGAGTGGCGAAAGATAAATGCAAGTATTGTTTTAGTGATAGCCTTGTAGATAGCTTCATTGTTATCACTTGAGTTTTCATGTCGACTGCTCCCTTAGTTGAAATATGAAAGTAGTTGGAATGTGACCGAACCCATACTATACAACAAATAGGATTTTATCTGTTAAGCAGTTTGTTGTAGGTAGGCGCCGCCCAACTCTGCTATCGCTTTTCGCAATGCCTCAGCCCTCGTTTCACACAATTGTGCACCTGAAATCGATTCGAATACACCCAGCCGTTCTAGGCTCTTTTGCGCCTGGTCACGAGGTTTAACGATAAATACATGGCGTTCTTTAACTGCGTCCCTGATGGTGTTTTCAATCGTCAATGAAACCGTTGTGTCAATCAGTGGCACATCACTAAGATCCAATACCACTGACTGATACTGTTGAATATTGTTGTGTTGGCGATCAATCGCCTGAGACACCCCGAAAATCATCGGACCACTCAAATAAACCAGCAATACACGGCCACCAGCGCTATCGAGTAGTTGTTTTTCTTCATCGGTCAGTGCAATATCATTATCGGCATCACTTATGGCCTTGACATTACCTTTCTGTAAAGTAGCGAGCTGATCAATCGTGAGAATATTGGCGATGAAAACCCCCAAACCTACGGCGACAATCAGATCGACAAACACTGTCAGCAACATCACGCCATACATGATCAGTGCAGCATGGCCCGTCGCTCTATGCGCGCGTTTAACAAAACTCCAATCCAAAATATTGACACCAACTTTTAGCGCGATGCCGGCGAGAACTGCCAGTGGTATCGATTGAGTCAGGGGTGCTGCCCCCAATACAATCACCAATAGCGCCAGGGCTCGAACAACCCCCGACAAGGCTGATTTGGCACCTGATTCAATATTAACGATAGTTCCCATGGTCGCACCGGCGCCAGGAAGACCACCACAGAAACCGGAGATCACATTACCCACACCCTGCCCTACCAACTCGCGGTCGGATTTATGCTCATGCCTTGTCAATCTATCGGCAATGACTGAAGTCAGCAACGAATCGATACAACCCAATGTACCCAATACCATGCCGTTTAAGATCATAGTTGTCAGTTGATCGTGCGTAAACGTAGGCCAATGAATACTAGGCAAGCCGAGGGAAATCTCGCCGATTTTACGGATATTGGCATCGGCGAACAGGGTCAGGGCAATCAATGTTCCCAGAATAAGAGCGATCAATTGAGCTGGGACAAAACGGCTCCATTTCTTGGGAGTGAAAAATAAAATACCTAATGTCAACAGACCTAATAATGTCTCTTGTGGTTTGATATTGTGGATAAGGTCGGGCAATTGAAACAATGTTTGAGCAACGCCACCTGGCGGTGACGCTTGCCCCAAAAAAGGAGCAATTTGCAAAAGAATCAGAATAATGCCAATACCCGACATAAAACCGGAGATGACGCTGTATGGCATCAGGGTAATATACTTCCCCAGCTTTAGCATCCCTATCAGTATCTGAAATAATCCAGCGATCATCAC
>CAZEUZ010000047.1:0-12344 GCA_964515805.1 uncultured Cellvibrionaceae bacterium
TGTTTCCAGCACAGTTAATTTAGTGGACACCTTGGAACCACCGACGATGGCAACGACAGGATGTTCCGGCTTCGCCAGTGCTTGTTCAAGTGCGGTCAGTTCTTTCATCAGTAGCGGGCCGGCGCAGGCAGCAGGAGCAAACTTGGCGACTCCGTGAGTGGAGGCTTGGGCGCGATGGGCGGTGCCAAAGGCATCCATGACGAAGATATCGCAAAGATCGGCGTAAGCTTTGGCGAGATTGTCATCGTTGTTTTTCTCACCAGAATTAAAGCGGACATTTTCCAATAGTACAATATCGCCACTGTTCATTTCGATACTTTGGTTTATATCGATGCCTTTGCGCCACGCTTTGACGAGACTAACTTTACATGCCAACAATTCACTGAGCTTATCGGCAACAACTTGCAGTGAATACTTGCTGTCATATTCGCCTTCGCTAGGACGGCCGAGATGGGACATCAAGATAACTTTGGCACCAGCTTCCTTTGCTTTTTTAATGGTTGGCAAAGCAGCTCGAATGCGGGTATCGGAGGTAATTACACCATCGTTTACCGGTACATTTAAATCCTCGCGAATCAATACGCGCTTGCCTGCCAAGTTTATATCGGCCATTGATGAAATAGTCATTAACTTACATTGCCTCCATGGTTATTTTTGTCACAGAGCATCCAGTGACTCACTACGTCGAGCATACGATTGGCGTAACCCCATTCATTATCGAACCAAGTGAGTAACTTGATGAGTTTTTTATTCACAACTTTTGTTTGGCTAATATCGATGATACCCGAGCGGTTATCGTGATTAAAATCGCATGATGCCAATGGTTCAGCAGTGTAACCGAGAATGCCCTGCATGTCATGGTTGCAGGCTTGCATTAGCTGTTGATTAACTTCGTCGACAGTGACCGGATTTTTAACTACTACTGATAAATCAATAACAGAGACATTGACGGTGGGTACACGTATTGCCTGAGCCTGAAAACGTCCTGCGAGTTCGGGCAAAATTCTTTCAATCCCCTTAGCAAGAGCGGTATCGACAGGAATAATCGATTGAAATGCCGAACGCGTTTTACGCAAATCCGTATTATGGTAGGCATCGATGACTGGCTGGTCGTTCATTGCTGAATGAATAGTGGTGATAACACCGCTATCAATATCGAAATTGCGATGGAGTATGTCGATCACTGGAACAATACAATTGGTTGTACACGACGCATTGGAAACAATGGTTTGGTTACCATTGAGAAGATGCTGGTTAATACCGTAGATAATGGTGGCGTCCACACCTGCTTCTGCCGGCTGAGAAAACAGTACCCGTCTTGCTCCTGCTGCTAAATGTTGTTCCGCGGTTTGGCGATCGCTGAAAGATCCGGTACATTCCAAAACCATATCGATACCCAGCGGTTTCCAAGGCAATGATTCTATCGCTGGATGATGCAGTAGCGCAATGTTATCTCCATTGATAATCAAGTTCCTATCTTCTAAACAAACATCTCCCGGGAAACGGCCATGAGTCGAATCGTATTTCGTCAGATATTCAATGGTTTTACCATTGGCCAGTTCATTGATAGCCATCACTTCGATGCCTGAGTGCATATTTGATTCGTAAAGTGCGCGCAATACGCAGCGGCCTATACGTCCATAGCCGTTAATAGCGATGCGCGTGGATCGTCCAGATGATGCAATCACTTTTTTATATCCAGGAACTTTAGCTATACAACACGACAAAATATCAAAGCAATATTTTAAAACTCATTGGTTGGGAAACGCACGCCGATGCCGCCCAAGCCACAATATCCGTTGGGATTTTTGGCCAAGTACTGCTGATGATAATCTTCAGCGAAGTAAAATTCGCTGGCAGGTATTATCTCCGTAGTAATTTCGCCGCCAGTGCAATCAGATTCACTCTCAATAGCTTGTTGGTAGCGCCCCAAGGTTTGTTGCCCTAATTGCTCTTGTTCTGCCGTTGTAAAATAGATGCCGGATCGGTACAGAGTACCGGCGTCATTACCTTGACGCATGCCTTGTGTCGGGTTGTGCGATTCCCAGAAAGTGGCAAGCAATGTTGCTAGTGAGATACAGGTGGGTTTGTAGACAATCGACACCACTTCATTGTGCCCTGTGAGTCCGGAACAGACTTCTTCATAATTAGGATTAGGAGTATAGCCCGCACTGTAACCTACAGCGGTAGTGACGACTCCTTCTAACGACCAGAACCGCTTCTCTGCACCCCAAAAACATCCCATGCCTACAATCAGCCGTTCGCTGTCTTGTGGGTAGGGAGGTTGTAATGGCGTCTTCAGCACGAAATGGCGATTGGTGATCACCATAGGCGTGTTTCTACCCGCTAGTGCTTTTTCGGCAGTAGGCATGGTGGACTTTTCAAAATGGCGATACAAAATGATTATTCCTCTATCAAAGTAAATCTTGATATATTCTCTTGGTTCAGGTTGTCTTAAACTATAGCCCATAATACTTTTACATGTTCAATTTTTTCGTATATTCAGTTAACACTGCTACCCAATGAGTAAACGCAGACTGACAAAAAAACAGCGCCTACGCATTCAAGAAAACCAACAAGCTGCTGAGACTCGCGCTGCCGCCCAAGGTAAAAAAGATAAATGCTATGGCGATTCAGTCGTTATGGGTCAGCTAGGCTCTGAACAATCCGGTCTTATTATTGCTCATTACGGTGCTCAGGTTGATGTTGAGCCACTGGATAATTCCGCACATCTAGGCATCACTCGGCGTTGTCATCTCCGCGCCAATCTAGGTACGTTGGCGGCCGGAGATAAGGTCGTCTGGCGAGACGGCGAACTCAGCGGTTTGGTGGTCGCTGTTTTGCCCAGAAAAACGGCGCTTTGTAGACCAGATCCTTACGGCGAGCTAAAGGTGATCGCCGCTAATGTCGATCGCATGTTAATTGTGATTGCCCCGGTTCCCGAGCCTCATAATCAGCTGATAGATTCCTACATCGTGGCTGCTGAAGCTGTTGGTATCGAACCGGTATTGGTGTTGAACAAGTCTGATTTATTAAACGATAGCAATAATACTCAGTTGCAAGCGCTCTTGACTATGTATCGATCAATCGGTTACCTGGCATTGGAAACGTCAACACTATTAAATAATAGCTTCGCGCCATTGATAGAGGTACTGGATGAGAGAACCAGTGTTGTTGTCGGCCAGTCGGGTGTAGGTAAATCATCTTTGATCAATGCTTTGGTTCCGACAGCAAATACTGCTGTAGGCGCTCTATCTAGCGGTGATCAAAAGGGTGCTCATACCACTACTACCGCCCGGTTTTTCCATCTCCCTAGTGGTGGATCTTTAATCGACTCACCCGGCATCCGTAAATTTGGACTCTGGCATATGAATGAGCAAACCCTATTGAACGGTTTTATCGAATTGAGGCCGCTTATCGGCCATTGTAAGTTTCGCGACTGTCAGCATTTGCGGGAGCCGGGATGTCAAATACGCCAAGCGCTTCGGGACAATCACATTAGCTCGGCGCGAATGCAGAGTTTTGAGCACTTGCGCAAAAGTATTTGTGACAGTAAAGCGAATAAGGTGGAATGAGACATTATAATGGACAAGCCACAGAGCGCGGCGTTACATCTAAAAGGCAATTACGTAAAGTACGCATACGGTAAGATTATTGTAATTTAGGATACCTTTTTTCCTCTGCGCCATTGATGAAATTTCTCCAGCCAAACGAGCGTTTTGGCGGAAACGTGCGCACGTTTCCATTCTCCGGCAGCGAATTTGTTGGCCTCGCTTAGGGTGGGATAAATGTGAATCGTACCCAGTATTTTATTTAAACCTATCTTGTGTTTCATTGCCGTGATAAATTCAGTGATCAATTCACTGGCATGGTAGCCCACAATCGTTGCGCCGAGTATCCGGTCGGACCCTTTGGCAGTTAACACCTTGACGAAGCCTTTGGCTTCATTGTCGGCAATGGCGCGATCCAAATCATCAATGCCGTAGCGGGTCACTTCGTACTCTATTCCTTGCTGTTTGGCGTTTTCTTCATTCAGACCAACGTGCGCCACTTCCGGGTCGGTGAATGTCGCCCAGGGAATAACGCTGTAGTCCACCTGAAACTTTTTCAGTACGCCAAACAGAGCATTGACACTGGCATACCAGGCTTGATGGGCAGCTGTATGGGTAAATTGGTATGGGCCGGCGACATCGCCACAAGCGAGAATATTGGCGAATTTTGTGCGTAGAAATTCGTCGGTGACAACAGTGCCATTGTCGGCTATTTCAATGCCCAATTTTTCCAGATTGAGATGATCAGTATTGGCGCGTCTGCCGACGGCGACTAATACCTTGTCAAACGGTATTTGCTGTTGGCTTTTATTGTTATCATTTTCCAATACGGCAACTGAAGATGAGACACCTGATTTTGCCGTCGTTTTAAAAGCCACTACCTGTTGACCTAAAAAAACATGGATTCCCTCTTTCTTAAAACTGGCCAGCATATGGTTTGAAACATCCGAATCTTCGCGCGGCATGATTCGTGAAGCTCTGCCAACCAAAGTAACTTGAGTGCCCAAGCGTTGAAAAGCTTGAGCCAATTCGCAACCGATGGGTCCCGCACCTATGACTAATAATTTTTTGGGTTGCTCGGTGATCGACCAGAGGTTATCGGAAGTGAGGTAATCTATGTCGGCAAGGCCAGAGATAGGGGGTATAAAAGGTCGAGCACCAGTGGCGATGATGATATTTTTGGTAGTAATGGTTCGTTTGCCGACTTGTACTTCGTAGGGCGATAAAATGGATGCTTCACCCTGCTCGCAGTCGACTCCCAGTTTGGTGTAGCGCTCGACAGAGTCGTGAGGTTCAACCGTTGCAATAACTTTATGTATCCGCTGCATGACTTTGGGGAAGTTCACTTCGCCGCTGGCGTTGTTGATGCCCAGTTGGTCAGCATGCTGAATATAGTGATTGATCTTTGCAGAGCGGATTAACGCTTTGCTGGGTACGCAACCTGTGTTCAAGCAATCGCCACCCATTTTATGTTTCTCAATTAATGTAACTTTAGCTTTAACCGCAGCAGCAATGTAAGCGCTAACTAACCCAGCGCTACCGGCACCGATAACCACAACGTTAGTATCAAATTTTTTTGGCTTGCTATAGGGCTTGAGGGCTTTTCGATGGATTTGAGCGTACTTAACAGTGTTGGCAATGTAGGCGATAAAAGGCACAGCTTTTCGGGCGATATGTGGAAAACAAGCGAGGAGTAAAAAAGCAATGATCAGTTTTGGCGTTAAAATATCATCCAGGCTGTCAATAGCGCCTAATTCATGGCCTGCATTGACGTAGACAAATGTGCCCGCCAACATGCCCACTTGGCTTACCCAGTAAAAAGTGATGGTCTTCATTCTGGAAAGACCGAATACCAAATTGATGACAAAGAAGGGGATAAAGGGAATAAGCCGTAAACTGAACAAGTAAAAGGCACCCTCTCGTTCTATACCTTTGTGAATGGTTTCCAGGTAATTGCCGAACTTGTTATTGACCCAATCAGAAAACAAATTTCTGGAGACTAAAAATGCAAAAGTAGCGCCTATGCTGCTAGCGAAGGAAACTAATAATACGCCCCACCATAAGCCGAATACTGCTCCGCCCAATAGAGTAACCACTGCCGCTCCGGGAAAAGACACTGCTGTGATTATCACGTAGAAGACAAAGTATATTAACGCTGTTTTCAATGGCTCATCTGCAAACCACTGCTGTAATCTGTCGATGGAGAAATACTGAATAGCGTCAGTCAAACTGAGTAAACTGAAGATTGATACCAGAGCTCCAATAATGATGATTTTCTTTTGCATGGCTTTAATGCTCTTATAGACTGAGTGATGATGTGCGCAAATTGGATACAAAGCGTTTTGCTAAGTTCCGTGAAATTGTTGTCAGCATTTATTTTATTGTTAACTCTTGTTTAAGGCGCTAACAGTCCTTATTATCCTGACAACACTAGTTGGGAGTTATCGGTATAAAGTAGTTAAATAGATAAAGTAGTTAAATAGGTAGCCTATCACTAAATAGGAGATAGTTTATGAGTGGCTCGATTATTGAAACATCTGATGAGACGTTTGAGACAGATGTTTTAAAAGCTGAAGGTACGGTATTAGTTGATTTTTGGGCCGAATGGTGTGGGCCTTGTAAGGCTATTGCTCCCGTACTTGAAGAATTAGCGGAGGTTTACGCTGGCAAACTTAAAATATGCAAATTAAACGTGGATAGCAATAAAAAGATCAGTGCTCAACATAACATCCGCGGCATTCCAACATTGATTGTTTTCAAAGATGGCATTAAGCAAGAGGAAAAAACTGGCGCCTTGCCTAGAAAACAAATGGAAGAATTCTTGCAAGCCTACCTTTAAGACGATTCATTAATTCGTCTTCGGATGATTAAAATTTGCAACAGATTTGCATAGCGCTATAAATCGGCTATACTCAGCAACATTGTTTGACTAGGTGATACATTCCTCCATTGATAAAACATAATGAAGTGTGTGACCTTAACAGAGCCTAGCTTAAAAACGCTTTACTCCAGTCGTGATCAGTAAGATTTCTTAACTCGGATCTCAGTCATGGTTAACATGAGTCGATAAAGCTTATGTTACCGGGTTACCGAATTGATACTGTACATTTCATTTTTTTCTGTAGGTACTCTCACAAAAAAATCCTATCAACATGGAAATTTCCAGGATTTATACGTTGCTGAATTTTTTCTTCCCACATAACTCAATATTTTGTCTATGAATTTAACTGCCTTAAAAACTAAACCTATTGAAGAATTGATTGAAATCGCTAATGACATGGGTCTCGACAACGTTGCCCGGTCACGTAAACAGGATATTATTTTTAATATTCTCAAGCGCCATGCCAAAAGTGGGGAAGATATTTACGGTGATGGCGTGCTAGAAATCTTACAAGATGGCTTCGGTTTCCTGCGCTCATCGGATAGTTCATACCTCGCCGGGCCCGACGATATTTATGTTTCACCCAGTCAAATAAGAAGGTTCAATCTACGTACAGGTGACACCATTTCCGGCAAAATTCGTCCACCCAAAGATGGGGAAAGGTATTTTGCTTTGCTCAAAGTCAATCAGATCAATCTCGATAAACCTGAGAATTCCCGCAATAAAATTTTATTTGAAAACCTTACCCCTCTGTTTCCAGATGAACGTTTGATTCTCGAATCGGGCAATGGCTCTACTGAAGATTTAACGGGTCGCATCATTGATTTGATCTCGCCTATCGGCAAAGGCCAGCGTGGTCTAATTGTGGCACCACCCAAGGCGGGCAAAACGATTATGATGCAAAATATTGCCCAGGCAATTACTCGCAATAATCCGGAAATTTACCTTATTGTCCTACTTATCGATGAGCGTCCGGAAGAGGTTACAGAAATGCAGCGCTCGGTGCGTGGCGAAGTGGTCGCTTCTACCTTTGATGAACCGCCTGCTCGCCATGTACAGGTGGCCGAAATGGTTATTGAAAAAGCAAAGCGTCTCGTCGAACACAAAAAGGATGTAATTATTCTTCTCGATTCAATTACCCGGCTTGCCCGCGCTTATAATACGGTTGTCCCTTCGTCGGGAAAGGTATTGACTGGTGGTGTCGATGCTCATGCCCTGGAGCGGCCAAAGCGTTTCTTCGGTGCTGCCCGTAACATCGAAGAGGGTGGCAGTCTTTCAATCATCGCGACTGCATTGATTGATACCGGTTCAAAAATGGATGAAGTCATCTATGAAGAATTCAAAGGCACCGGAAATCTGGAACTGCACCTAGAACGCAAGATGGCCGAGAAGCGCATTTATCCGGCTATTAGTGTGCGTCGTTCTGGTACTCGCCGCGAAGATTTATTGATGAAGGAAGAGGAAGTTCAACGGGTATGGATTCTGCGCAAATTGCTAAATGATATGGAAGACGTGGCTGCGACGGAGTTTGTGATCAACAAGCTAAAGGATTTTAAAACCAACGACGAATTTTTCTTATCGATGAAACGGAAGTAACAGAATTTACTGACCAATTCTGCTCACTATTTTATGCCTAACAATAATTTGATACTTGTAAGCAAATACAAACTTTAGTTTGGCGTGCATCTACTATCAGAAAATCATTATATAATCAGTGTATTTTCACTGAACCTTGTTTCTCTTCCCGATTACCCATTTGCTGTTTTTCCATTGCTTGAACATAGAGCGCCTCAAAGTTAATCGGCGATAGGATGATAGGCGGAAACGTACCTTTAACTACGATAGTGTCAACGGCTTCACGCACATAGGGAAATAAAATGTTTGGGCACACAGTATTTAATAGCTGCGGCAACTTTTCGTCCGGTATGCCACTAATAAGAAATAACCCTGCTTGATGAATTTCAACTAAAAAAGCCGTTTTTTCCTCAATTTTGGCAGTTAGGGTGACTTTTAATGTTACTTCGTAATGATCATCTCGAATCTTTTTGGTGTTGAGGTTGAGGTCTTGATTTATGGTAGGCTGCCATTTTTCAATAAAAGCGTCAGCACCTAGGGGCGCCTCAAATGAAAAGTCTTTAAGGTACACTCGCTTTATAGCAAACGTTTGTTTGTGTTTATTTTCAGCCATAGGAAAACCTGTAATCAATATCAGTAAAAGTAGTAGTCCACCTGCTAATACGCAGCGAGTAAGTGGATCTATGTGTCATTCAGTTGAGGGAATTATTTAACCAAGGGTAAATTTTGTTGTTGCCATTCGGAGATGCCACCACGCAAACGGGTGGTGTTGAAACCATCTGAGGTCAATTGACGACTAACAGTACCGGCATGTTGACCCATCTTGTCGACGATAACAATCTGTCTATCACGGTATTTATTTAATGTTTCCAGACGTTCTTTAACTTCAGTATAGGGAATGTTAATAGCATCGACAATGTGGCCTGCTCTAAATTCCTCGTTGTTACGTATGTCTAGTATAATAGCATTATCGTTGTTTACTGCATTGGTTAGTTCATGGACAGATAGTCGCGGACCTCCCTGAGTAGATTCCCGATAAAAAAATAGTAGAATCAGTGCGGCCAGACCGCTGACCAATATCCACTGTTCAGCGATAAATACCATAATATTCATATTGCCGTTCCTATCCTCGTCTCAAAATAAGTATGATTATACACCACAGCTATCATTATTAATTTGTTAGCCTTAGTAGGGAGGTAGACGATTGAAGGTCAGTATTAAAATTTCCACTTTAAGTAAAATTACGCCAATCCTTTTATGGCTTTCTGTCGTATTGATGACAAATTCAACGAACGCCAATAGCACTGATGAGGAATATGAAAAACGACTGAATGAACTGCAACAATCCATCAGTCAATTGCAGCAGCAACTGACAAAGGTTGAAGGCAGTCGCAGTGATTTACAGCAATTATTGAAGAAATCAGAGATCGATATCGGTAAATTAACAAAAAAAATTGATACCCTTAAGGAGGCATTGGCTCGCGAAAAAAAGCAGTTAAGCCAGCTGCAAACTGAGCGTTCACAGCTGGAGCTTTCGCGTGACTATCAACAAGAGCAAATTATCGACATTATTAATCGATCCTACAGACTTGGCCGCCAGAGCCATATTAAATTATTGCTCAATCAGCAACAGCCTACCCTTATCAGTCGGTTGCTGCGCTATCACAAATATTTAATTCGAGCTCGGGCGGAAAAAATAAACGATTACCGAGAAACCATGGCCAGACTAAGCCAACTTGAAAGCAAGATTATCGCCAGTTCTAATATACTGGAAAATAGACGCCAAGCTCTCAATCAACGCTATCAGCAGTTACGCCATAGCCAAATCAAGCGTATTGAAGTGCTAAACAAGCTCAATGCGGATTTCAACACTAAGAATAGCCGTCTCGTCGAATTAGAGCAAGACAGACAACGCTTGCAGATGCTGTTGGACGAAGCTGCCAACTCTCTCGCTAACTTGAAACTGCCCGACGATGCCTTACTGTTTAAGCAGCTGCGTGGTGAATTGCCTAAACCCTCCACAGGCAAAGTATTGCATCATTACGGTAGTTACCGTTCATCGAGCCGTTTAACCTGGAGTGGTATTTTTTATGATGACATTCCGGGTAGTGATGTTACAGCTGTTCATTACGGACGCGTGATATTTTCAGATTACCTAAAGGGTCACGGTTTGCTTCTGATAATTGATCACGGTGATGGTTATATGAGCCTCTATGCGCATAATCAAGCTCTTTACAAAGAGACTGGCGATTGGGTAAGTGGTGAGGAGGTAATCGCTTCCGTTGGCAATAGTGGTGGATTAGAAAGCGCCGGCCTCTACTTCGAAATACGTCACCAGGGGCAACCCCAGGATCCTAGGAAATGGCTCAAACCATAACATCAATTAAAGTGATTGGCCGTGTTAACATAAAAAATACAAGTGACCCTAAAATAATCGGAGCTTAATATGTCTTGTAAGTCTTTTGTAGTAGCCACTCTGTGGTTGATTACCGCCGCAGTGTCTGTTGTGCAGGCCGCTGATAAATCAGAAGTGAAAACTACCGATAATATCAATGCATTGCTGCCACTTAAGGATTTACAGCTCTTCACTAAGGTGTTTGACCATATTCGCAAAGCGTATGTGAACCCTGTGACTGACGAGGAATTATTAGAAAACGCCATTAAAGGCATGTTATCCGAGCTCGATCCGCATTCTAGTTATCTCGATAAAAATTCCTTCACAGACCTACAGGTTAAAACTAAAGGGGAGTTCGGTGGTTTAGGTATCGAAGTCAGCAGTGAAAACGGTTTTGTCAAAGTTGTCACCCCCATCGATGGTACGCCGGCGGCAAGTGCCGGTGTTCTTCCTGGCGACTTAATTATTCAATTGGACAAAAAAACATTAAAAGGGCTTTCTCTAGAGGAGGCTATTCAAAAGATGCGTGGTCCTAAAGGTTCATCGGTGATACTCACTATTATTCGTGAGGGCAGTAAACAACCGCTAAATATCACCATTGTTCGCGATACGATTAAAGTAGATAGTGTCCGTTCGGACATGTTGGATGAAAACTATGCTTATATCCGTATTGCTCAGTTTCAATCTAAAACCGGAAACGATTTCGTCAATGCACTAAAGAAGTTATATGAAAAACATCCCAACCTTGAAGGCATAGTACTCGACTTACGTAACAACCCTGGTGGAGTTTTACAAGCCTCCGTCGAAGTGGTTGATGCTCTAATGAGCGAAGGGTTGATTGTCTACACGAAGGGTCGCTTGGACAAAGCGACAAATGAGTATCATGCTGATTCGGGTGATCATACTAACGGGCTGCCGCTGGTGGTTTTGATTAATGATGGCTCCGCTTCGGCCTCTGAGATTGTTGCCGGTGCCCTGCAGGATCAAGGTCGGGCTGTGATTATGGGCACTCGTACTTTTGGCAAGGGATCAGTACAAACAGTTATTCCGTTGTCTGATGAAAAAGCGATTAAGTTGACTACTGCACTTTATTTTACCCCCAGTGGCCGTTCTATTCAGGCACAAGGTATCGAGCCAGACATCACAGTTGAAAGAGCACGATTTACTCAGATAAACCCAAATGCAAAAGTGGGTGAAGCTGATCTGAATGGTCATTTAAAAAACACGACCAGCAAAAAAGAAGTTATTTCGGTGGATAAATTAAAATCGACAATCAGCCCTCGTCTGGTAGAGGATAATCAACTGTATGCTGCTTTAAACTTACTAAAAGGGTTAAAGGTTTTCGATAGAAGACAAAGTAAGTCAGTAATTGTTGACCCCGTTGAGTGACTATTGCCGCTCTTGTTTACTGATTTTATTTACTCATGACTAAATACGATACCGCTAACTACATTCTACTCGATGTTTTATCCAAGCAGAATCATTGGAAAACGCTGAGTAAACCACGAAAACGCAAACAGTGCCTTTGTGAGAATTATGAACTGAATAATCGTTTTATTATTAAAAAATTTAAATTTAAAAACAAAAACAGGCCCCAAGTAAACTGGTGGCAATTGGAAGATGATATTTTATCACTACTAGATGGTGCACTTGGATCACCCAAAACATACGGTTTTTTGGAAGCGAATCATAGCGATAGACGTACGGTTTTTTTGGTAAGGGATAAAATTCGAGGCAACACACTAAAAGAAATAGGACAAAACTTGCTCACTGAAAATCAGTCTGCTGAGACAGGGCGATTATTAGCTGAGTTACACAATCGCAATATTGTGACACGGGACTGCCACTTAGAAAATTTGTTACTAACAACCTCGAATACATTATCTTTTATTGATTTCGGCAAAGCGCGTTTGTATGCACGTAAGAATATGCCATTTTTTTT
>CAZEUZ010000048.1:0-7251 GCA_964515805.1 uncultured Cellvibrionaceae bacterium
GAATACGCCGCTGACCCTCTCGCTCAACAATGATTAGGGCATCAATATGTATCACGTCTTTTTGATGAGTAAAACTTTCTATCTCTACAGTCGCTTGATAAGGCAGTTCATCACCTATGCGGCGAGTAATTTTTTCACGAATAATCTCTGCAGCCAGAAACCGTGAGCTACGATCAGTCAACTGATCACTGGAAAAAAAAGGTTCACCCTCCGGGAAACAGCTACTAACCAGAGTTATCAGCTGTTCCAGATTTTGATGCTGCAAGGCGGATATTGGTATTATTTCCTGCGGCTTCACATCCAACATCAATTGTTGCATATGAGGCAAGAGCACGCGTTTGTCCGCCATTTGATCAATCTTATTGATCGCTAAAATAATTGGGCATTTTACAGTCTTGAGTTGGTTGGCAACTAATTGATCTTCAGCCAGCCACTGCGATTTTTCGACCAGAAATATAATCACATCGACATCGTTGACTGCCGTTATTACCGCGCGATTCATATGACGGTTGATCGCTTTCTTATGGCCACTATGAAAACCGGGTGTGTCGACGAAAATACACTGCGTATCCTCGGTCGTTTTTATTCCCAAAATATTGTGTCGCGTTGTTTGTGGTTTGCGGGACGTAATACTTATTTTTTGACCGAGTAAGTGATTGAGCAAAGTCGATTTGCCGACATTGGGACGCCCAACAATAGCGACGTAACCGCAACGCTTTTGCACCTAATTAGCCTCTAGTGCGCTGAGTGCTTTTTCCGCCGCAAATTTTTCAGCGCTGCGACGGCTGCTTGCTGTCGCCTGTATCACCGTATCCAACAGCTTAACCTTGCACTCAATAGTAAACGATTGATCGTGTGGAGCACCCGCTATATTGACTACCTTATAGTCGGGTAAAGGCTGTTTTTTTGCTTGCATCAGTTCTTGCAAACGGGTTTTTGGATCTTTTTGTGAATGATCGAGTGATAACAACGACAATCGTGAATGAAACCATTTTTCAATGATCTCTTTACAGGCATCCATACCACCATCGAGATACACGGCGGCAATAATGGCCTCCAGAGTATCTGCCAGTATAGAGCTGCGGCGAAAACCGCCACTTTTTAACTCACCCTCACCCATAATCAAGAAGTCACCCAACGAAAATTCTTGAGCTATCTCCGCCAGCGTATCGCCTTTGACGAGCTGTGCACGAAGGCGTGATAATTGCCCTTCTTTTGCTTCTGGAAACTGATGATAGAGTCTATCGGCAATTAAGCAATTCAGTAGTGAATCACCCAGAAATTCTAAACGTTCATTATTTTTTTTCGCATGACTACGGTGTGTCAGTGCCAATTTTAACAACTGCTCATCACGGATATCGGTATGTAAACGCCGTTGTAGCAGATGTAATTTTTTCATTCTGATAAGCCGTTAACGAGGGTCGCAGCATAAATCAGGATTATTGACATCTAGCTGATTTTTAAACACGACAACGGCATCTATGTTGGAAATGATATTAACGCGCTGTTCGTAGTTGACATTGACAAACGTGGTATCTACTTTTTTTTCTACCGAGATCGATTGCGCAGGCTTTCCGCGTATATTATTAACCTCAAAATGCTTGTCCAGTTTGCGGTGGATCTCTGATTTCGTCATCGTCGATAGTTCCGCATCCTCGGCGAGACGGCTCAACGTACTACGGACCGTAATATTGTCTACATAGATTGGAATAAGACGGATAGCGCAGTTTAAAAAGAAAGCTGACACCGATAGAACTATTAATAGTGGCAGTAAAGAAATACCCCGTTGCCTAATTAATCGACTCATTGATAACACCCCTTTCACCCACAGTATTATTGAATAGCACCAGCTCTTGAGAAACTTGGAATACTAAAAAAATTGTCCCAATGCATCCAAATTGCAAAGGCCTTGCCGACAATATTTTCTTCGGGAACAGCGCCCCAGTCCCGGCTGTCTGAACTGTTGTCGCGATTATCCCCTATCATGAAATAGTGGCCTTCAGGAACTACAGCGGAAAAATTGTGGCTAAGTGGTCCCGGCACTATATTCTTCTTCATAAGGTGATTGAAGCCGTCCAAATCTTCTTTCATCACCAAGCTGGTTGGCTGACTCGGAGGCAATGCGGCCACGAGTGTCTGCGGCATTTTTTTACCGTTGATGTAGAGCACATTGTTAACATAATTTATCTCATCGCCAGGTAATCCAACGACGCGCTTAATAAAATATCTTTTCTGATGAGGCGGAAAAAACACCATCACATCACCGCGTTCAGGGTTGTTAACAGCAATGACTTTGTTGCGGATAACTGGCAAACGTATACCGTAGGTGTATTTGTTGACCAGGATAAAGTCACCTATTTCCAGGCTCGGCACCATTGATGCGGACGGTATCTGAAAAGGTTCGACAATAAATGAACGCAGGACTAAAACCACCAACAAAACAGGAAAAAAGGATTTGGCATAGCCTACTTCAACCGGTTCGCTAAGGTCAGCCAATAGTTCGGATTGATTACTGGTTTTATCATCTTTAACCCCCACTACATTTTGCTCGGATAGGCCTAATTGACTTTCAATCCGCGAAATTACGGCCTGTCGTTTTTTCTTAAGCAAACAAATATCGTAAAGGCCTATCAAACCGGAACCCAATACAGCGATAACCATGTACAAAGGAAAATCAACATCGCTTTTTAAAATCAGAAAGTGAACGGCTATCAGCGCTAGTAATAGTGAAAACCAATAGTGCTTAGCGTAGTGAACTATTGCCGGCAATTTTGCGATTGCACGCAGGTCTTCTTCATAGGTGAACCGTTTTTTTGCGTCTTTGATAACATTGATATTTAGATCACCGCCATGGTTACTCGCAATATCTCTACTGATGGACTGACTTAGATAATCCAACGCCGCTAATCGTTTTCTGTAGAGAAAAAATAAATCGAACAGAATAACAAGACACGAACCGAGCAGTGCTATGGAAAGGACCACTGGTACTATTTGTATTAAGAGGGTCAAAACAAATTCCATCAAATTTCCAATTAATTATTAACAAAGTGCCTAGTCATCAGATTTCAATACGGCTAAAAAAGCTTCTTGCGGTATTTCTACTCTACCCACTTGTTTCATCCGCTTTTTACCGGCTTTTTGTTTCTCCAACAACTTTTTCTTGCGGGTAATATCACCACCGTAACATTTAGCAGTAACATTTTTACGCAACGCCTTGACCGTGGTACGAGCAACAATCTGACCACCCACTGCCGCTTGAATGGCGACATCAAACATCTGCCGTGGAATCAGTGTTTTCATTTTTTCTGTCAGTGCGCGGCCACGGCCGTGAATGTTATCACGATGAATAATCAATGCCAGAGCATCAACTTTTTCCCCATTAATGAGCACATCGAGGCGGGTTAAGCGCGCGGCTTCAAAGTGCGAAAAACTATAATCCAGAGAAGCAAAGCCACGACTTACCGATTTTAAGCGATCAAAAAAATCCATCACTACTTCGCTCATTGGCAGTGCATAGCACACCGCCACCTGTCCGCCAAGGTATTGCATCGACTTCTGTGCCCCTCGACGCTCGACACATAGCGTAATCACAGCTCCCAGATGCTGTTGAGGAACCAGTATGTTGGCTTCTGCTATGGGTTCGCGCATTTCCTGAATTGAACCGGGATCGGGCAATTTAGACGGATTGTCTACATAGATCGTATCCCCTTCAGTCGTAACAACTTCATAGACGACCGTCGGCGCCGTGGTAATTAAATTGAGATTATATTCCCGCTCCAGACGCTCCTGGATGATTTCCATATGCAACATGCCCAAAAAACCACAGCGAAAACCAAAACCCAAGGCATCAGAACTCTCCGGTTCATAGAATAATGAGGCGTCATTCAAGGTTAATTTAGCCAGTGCTTCGCGGAAGGATTCGTAGTCGTCAGAGCTGATAGGGAACATGCCGGCATAAACTTGAGGCTTGACCTTTTTAAAACCGGGCACTGGATCGACAGACTCTGTCGATAGCAGGGTAATCGTATCGCCCACCGGGGCTCCGTGAATGTCTTTAATACCAGCGACGACAAAACCGACCTCACCGGCAGACAAGTGGCCAGTTTGCCGTCTTTTCGGAGTGAAGACTCCAACGCTATCGACAACATGTGCTTTACCGATAGACTTAGCAATAATTTTATCTTTTGGCTTCAAAATTCCTTGAACGACTCTAACCAGCGATACCACTCCTAGGTAATTGTCAAACCAAGAATCGATAATCAATGCTTGTAACGGCGCATCAATATTACCTTCTGGTGGCGGCACTTGTTGCACCAGCTGTTCCAGAACATCTTCGATACCCACGCCCGACTTGGCGCTACAACGTACCGCCTGCTGAGCATCAATACCGATAATGTCTTCAATTTCGTGGACGACTCGATCGGGTTCCGCTTGGGGTAAATCGATTTTATTCAACACGGGAATCACTTCCAACCCTTGTTCAATCGCAGTGTAACAATTGGCGACCGACTGTGCCTCTACGCCTTGCGCGGCGTCGACCACCAGCAATGCGCCTTCACAGGCAGACAAAGAGCGTGAAACCTCATAGGAAAAGTCGACATGACCGGGCGTATCGATAAAATTTAGCTGATAAGTGCTGCCATCCTGGGCGCAATAATTCAAGGTGACGCTCTGCGCCTTGATAGTGATGCCTCGCTCGCGCTCGATATCCATCGAATCCAACACCTGCGCCTCCATTTCACGGGCAGACAAACCGCCACAATGCTGAATAAAACGGTCGGCCAATGTTGATTTTCCGTGATCTACATGGGCGATGATAGAAAAATTGCGAATGTGGCTGAGATCAGTCAAATGATTTAAACGCTGCTGGGAATAAGTATCAGAAAATAAAGGCGCAGTTTACCCTATTCACTTGCAAGGCGCTATTCACTATCCTATCCGTCAGGTTATCTTATATTTGGATATCAAACCCGTTTCAGTTACTCGGCAATCGTAATACTCTTATACATGGGCACACCACGCCTGATCACTCTAATTGACTGGGGTTTGTTAGCCGGCAGAGCCTTTGAAATGCGATTAAAGTCACTAACGGAAGCGACCTTATCAAAACCTAATTCGACAATCACGTCACCCGGCTGTAAATTTGCCTTATCTGCAGGACTTCCAGGCAACACTCTGTTGACAACAACACCTGCAACTCCATCCTCAGGGCTATCAAAGGCATCGACTACCAAACCTAAACGACCGCCACCACTGTTATTACCGGCAAGTGAGGAATCGGCATCGTCACGTTTACCTACGGTAACATCCAGTTTTTTGGGTTTTCCTTTGCGCATAATGGTGACTGGCACAGTGGATCCTGGCTTAGTAGGCCCGACAACGTGAGGGAGATCTGAAGAAGTCACAATCTTACGGCCATTGAATTCAGTAATAATATCACTGACCTTAAGGCCACTCAGATCGGCGGGACCGCCAGGTTCCAATTGTGAAATAAGCGCACCTTCGGGCTTTTCAAGACCGAAAGACAAAGCCAAGTCTTTATCGACATCTTGAATAACGACGCCCAACCAGCCTCGTTCAACACGACCATTCTCCTTCAGTTGCGCCACCACATCTTTGGCTAGATTAGATGGAATAGCGAATGAGAGTCCGATAGAACCACCAGAGCGGGTGTAAATTTGTGAATTAATACCAATCACTTCACCATTTAAGTTAAATAACGGTCCACCTGAATTGCCTGGATTAATGGCGACATCCGTTTGGATAAAAGGAACGTAATTTTGGTTACCACCGGAGGGAATACTGCGGCCAATAGCGCTGACAATTCCCTGACTGACAGAATAATCAAGCCCGAAGGGAGAACCTATGGCCAACACCCATTCACCGACTTTTACATTTTCCGAATCCCCTAGTTTTAATGAAGGTAAATTATCGGCATCAATTTTTATCAGCGCCAGGTCCGTCTGCGGATCAGTGCCTACAATTGTAGCATCAAACTCGCGACGATCTATTAGTCGCACAACAATTTCATCCGCACCGTCGATAACATGGTTATTTGTCAAAATATAGCCGTCTTCGGAAATAACAAAACCGGACCCCATGGATCGGGCATCGCGCCTTGGCATGTAACGATGATCAAAAAAGTGACGAAAGATTTCCGGAACATTTTCCGGCATTTGCATATTGGGAGCGTCGCCAGCGCGGGAGCGGGTAACTGTATTTATCTTAACCACAGAAGGAGAGTTTTCAGCGACTAAATCAACGAAATTCGGTAATTTACTACTGCCTTGTACAGAGGCGGCAAAGGCAAACAGCAAAGCGATGATCCAAGGGTGAAAATGGTCCAATTTCATAGTGGCAGTTACCTCTCTGGCAAAATGGTGCATTGAGTTTGAAATCTGTTAATCAATACGGATATGGTAGTTGGTTGCGATTATTCAACAATCTGCGGTTCGAAATCAGGATTACTGCGTTGCCGGAAATTACATAGGCGCACTAATGCACCTCCGACAAGCAAACCGACGATTCCAGCAACAATAGATAACGGGTCGCTGTTGAAGAGAGCGTGTGCCCCAGCAGTGAAAAACACAAAAACTACTAACGGTAAAAGATAAGTTAGCAAAGAAGCTTTAACGACTGCTTGCTCGGGAAGGCCTATAGTTACCATGTCGCCAACATTGTGTTTATTTGCAGCGCCATCGTCGGGTAGCAACACCTTCAAATAATTTGCTTGAGCGCCAAAGCTGGCTAGTAATCGCTGCCCACAACCGGATTTAGCAGCACAACTGCCACAAACGGATTTTTGAATAGTTTCCACCCACACTGCACCACTCTCAACAGCGACAACGCGGCCTTGTTCCTGCAACATCAGAAAATTCCATTAGCGAGATTTGACATCGGACTTTTATTGAGCATCCGAGTTAGGACGAACTGAAATGGCAACTTGACGAGCCGTAGCCACTGGGATTTCACCGACGGCTATGACCATGAATTTATCATTGATTTTCATCGGCGTAATAACCGCCACTGTCGCTCCGTAGCGCGCTGTCGCTTTGGGCATGGCTTTATATTGTTCAACAATAAAAACAGATAGCGTCGCCAAACCATCAGAAAATACAAGTACCTGTTCGCCGTGATCAGTCAAACGATTACCCGCTGAAACAAAGCCTTCCGGCAACCAGGTAACATGCCAATCGCTGCGGGATTCTGTTGACTGACAGGATTTTCCGGCCGATATCATCAACGATTGAT
>CAZEUZ010000049.1:0-17946 GCA_964515805.1 uncultured Cellvibrionaceae bacterium
ATCGGCTCACTGATTCTAGCATTTGTGTTGTCAGTCTTTCCTATCGATCCTGAGTGGCGTTGGTTGCGGCCGGAATTTGTTGTATTGATAGTTATCTATTGGTTAGTGCACGAGCCACAATATTTTGGTCTCTACGTAGCATGGTGGGTTGGCTTGCTACAAGATATTATTCAGCTTGATATTTTAGGGCCCAATGCACTGTTATTATCAACAGTTGCCTATATCTGTCAGCTATTTTACCGCCGTATTCAAAATTACGGCATATGGCAACAATCCGGTTTGATTTTTGTGCTGATTGGCGTTCATTCATTTTTTAATCATTGGATTAATGGATTAACAGATAGCGACGTATCAACCCCCGCTATCCTAGTGAATGCGCTTATCACTGCCTTTCTATGGCCGTTAGTCGTTTATCTTTTTAAATCGCTAACTGGCCAATCAATGTTGTACAAACATATTAATTGAAAATGTCTAAAAAATAAGGTAGATATCCACTGTTAAATCGTGACCATGTATAATAATCCGCTAATATTTTTAGTTAAAACAAATACTATCCCTGATTTTAAGCCCTGACTGAAGTGTGCGAAAAATTAAATGATGTGCGGCTAGCCTCACCTGGAAAAAACATATGAATGACTCTGACTCTGCTAACCGTAGCAACAAAGAAGAACTGGAGCGTCTAATTGAATTGGCTCCGACAGCTATTCGTCGTCAAGCGTTACAACAACAACTAAGGGCAATGCAAAAATCCAGTGAAGACATCAAAACAAGCGATAAAGATGTATCTCTCAAGACACATAATGATGAGATTGAAGACGATAGTAAATCGTTAGATCAGGACAATGTCACCTTTAAGCAAACTGATGAGCGTCTCAAACAAGACGATGCTGTTGCCAATAAAGTTGACGTTCCTCCCGAGCAAGAGGACGTCATAGTTGAAGATACCAATTCCACTGCGCCTGAGATTGATTCATCAATGAAACAGATTCATGCCACAGCTAAAGAAATTGATATCTTAGCCGAGCAAGTTGATGCATTGATAGAAAGAGATGACGACTCATTGAAACAACAGGATTTTTCGATTCAACAAGATCATTCAACCGTTGAAAAAACCGATATATTGGTCGCAAAAGGTGATATGACGGTCGAGGAAACCGATGTATCAGTTGAAAAAAATGACGATCTAATTAAGCAGAAAGTCGATTTAGTCCAGCAAGATAATGCAACAGTGGAAGAGGCCGACATCTCTGTCGAGCATGATGATGTCACCGTTGAAAAGGAGGATGTTTTATCAGTTAAATCGGATGATACGGCAGTTGAAAAGGCTAGTGTAAGCCCTGAACAAAATGATGTTGATATTGACAAAGTTGAGGCAATTCCCAAACAACCAGATGATAAAAAAACTGAAGCTGTAGACTTATCATTTGAAGAAAATGCAGTGTTAAAACAAGGCAAGCAGCCGGATAACTTTTATGTCTATATGCGGCGTAAGTCTCGTTTTTCACCGATAAAGATGGTCTTGTTATCGGCGATCCTACTCTTGATATTGATCACGTTGCTGATGCTGTTTGGCCAAAATACACCGACTGAAACCAGTGAATCTAATATCCAAGGAGAAACGGATTCCATGGCAGTCCAAGCAGAGGGATTTGAAGGACAAATAAAGCGTGTATTTTTACAGATTAAAAACATGTTGCTGGGTGCAGACGAATCCACAGAGGTTCCCGTTCAATCTGAAAGCTCTGTCACGTCTGGTAAATTTGATGATCGAGACGCTATGCTCAAGATGTACCAAGAGCAGAGCATAGTGCTGGATACACTGCTTAAATTTGATGAGTTCATTGCACTGAATGGTGTTTCTCAATCTCAACAGGAGGTCGATGTTAAGTATCTTCTGCAATCTGCACAAATGCATCAGCAGCGTGAACAATACAATGAAGCAATAGAAGTTTATCGCCGACTGAATACAACCTTAGAGCGTTTTATGAATACAGGTCGGCAATTAACGGTGAAGAAGAAAGCAGCGCAGCTAGCCCGTTCCAACTGGGAGTCTTATCGTTGGCGCTTCTATCAAAAAACCCAAGGTTTACCGCTTATATCAGAAGAAATGGCGCTGAAAGCTTTGGAAACACAGATAAATAGTGCTCAACGAGATGAAGTTCTCACGAATGAGCAAGCCTTGGCAGAGTATAAAGCTATTGAGAGTCGATACATCAAGTTATTGGATAGCGCTGAACAAGCTATCAAGGCACGCCTAACGGTTGAGCCGGTTCGACAGCGATGGCATCAGTTGCGCGATGAGGGTAATCTGGGTCAAAGCGCAGTTAATGCCGTTGAACAGCATTACATTCTTGCGGTTGAACTTGAGTCAGCGGGTGATTTTCAAAAGGCAGTTGAAGGCTATAAGCTTGCTGGTGATGCATATACAAAAGCACTCGGTAATTTTTCGACAAACAGATAAAGTCAAATCAGTGACGGACTTAGTTGTTGCTTTGATGTTTCTAACGTGAATAGTTGGATTCTACTTTACCGGTTTTATCGAATGTTCCGCTATTGCTTCAGGTAAATGATTTATGATTGACCGTCTATCTAAAATTGTCACCCGCATGGGCGATGATGGTACGACAGTGCTGGCGGAAGGTCAGCGTGTGGCTAAATATTCCCTGCGTATTGAAGCGATTGGTACAGTCGATGAAGTCAACAGTTTTATTGGGTTGTTCATTGAAAGTTTGGTGGATGAAAATCCATTGAGGTCAATTTACAGCCGCATCCAAAATAATTTGTTCGATTTGGGTGGTGAACTATCAATGCCGGGTCATCAAATTATTCAGCGAGGCCACTGGCGGTTACTGGAACGGGACATTGAAAACCTAAATAAATATCTGCAACCGTTAAAGAATTTTATTTTGCCTGGTGGATCAGAATGTTTGGCTCGTTGTCATGTGGTTCGAACTATTGCCCGCAGGGCTGAGCGCAGTGTCGTGGCGCTTGCCGCTGACGAACCTGTCAACACTGCATCCTTAATATATCTCAACAGGCTTTCTGACCTCGCCTTCGTTACCGCCAGATGGTTGGCCGACAAACAAGGAGAGCCGGAGATCTTATGGCAGCAGAGCCCGGTCATCAAAGGTTAAAGTTGTCTTTCCATTGCCGCAGTAGGGTAAACACTTCAACTGTGGATGAAACTTCGGTGTTGTAGTGCATCCCCACTTTTCTTCTGACGCTATCCACTTGGCAGCGTAAGAACGGGTTGGTTGCACGTTCATTAGCGATAGTTGTGGGGACCGTAGCATGACCGAGAGAGCGTTTTTCCCGTTCGATTATTGCGCGTTGCTTTAATATTTTGTTTTCCGGTTCGACGGCTTGAGCAAACCTGAGGTTATCCAAGGTGTATTCATGGGCGCAAAATACCTGAGTACTACTCGGTAGTTGACTCAGTCTTTCCAAGCTCTGGTGTAGTAGTCCTGCGGTGCCATCGAATATTCTTCCGCAACCTCCAGCGAACAAGGTATCCCCACAAAATAGCATCGGTGCTTGTTCTTTGTTTTCTGCGAAATAGGCGATGTGGTCCATAGTGTGCCCAGGGATGGCCATGACTTGCAGGTATAATCCCGGTAAAGAGAGACAATCACCATCTTTTAAGGGATGAGTGATTTGTGGAATATAATGGGAATCAGGCCCGTATACGGGAATAGGGTAATGATCTAACAAGCCATTGATTCCACCAATATGGTCATTGTGATGATGTGTTACTAAAATGGCTGACAGTGTTTTATCGTGTTTTTGTAGCCACTGATGCACGACTAGATTATCACCGGGGTCGATGATATAACAGTGGCCACTTGTTTCGATTAGCCAAATATAGTTATCTTTGAATGCAGGTATCGCATTTACTTTTATCATATTGTCAGCTATCTCGCTAAAGCTGTGGATTACAACATACAGTCTTTATTAAATCGATATCAGCATAGTGCTGCGGCTTATCGGCCGTGATCCAGCGGTTATTAGTAGTGGTTAGATTTAATAGGCGAAATGGTCTTTTCCAAGGAGGGAAAAATGAGCTTTTTCAAGCATCGTCCGATATTTTTCGCGTTGATTGCTGCCACTATTTTTTCGGTGGGGTTATTGCCACAGTTACCGCCTTGGTGGCTGGTCATCATACTGGCTTCGATAATACCGATACTAATCTATCGGCGTCAATGGCGGTCAGCGTGCCTGATATTAGCGCTTATTTACGGCATCGGCTATGGAAATTTTCTATTAGCGCGTCAATTACCGGTAGCGCTGGATAATCAGTTATTCTTGCTAACAGGCACGGTCAAAGGTTTGCCGCAGCATGATGAATTGAAGCAGTACTTTCAGTTGGAGCTCGAAAGCCTTAAATCACTGGATAATCAGGTACTGCCCCACACCATGGGTGGCCTTGTTCGTTTATCTTGGTATTATTCATCTGAGTATGAACACCAACTTGTTAAGCCAGGGCAGCGCTGGCAATTAGCCGTTAAACTGCGGCGTCCCAGAGGCTTTGTCAATCCGGCAGGCTTTGATTATCAAGTCTATTTGATAGCTCAGGGTGTCGTTGCAATCGGCTATGTTAAATCGTCTGATCTCAATCGGTTACTGATGCAAAATACCGGTTCATCTCGAATTGACCAATGGCGACATCACTTTAGAGGGCAATTCACTGATTGGCATCAGCAAGCATCAGTATTGGGTTTATTGTTGGCGCTAACAATTGGTGAACGCACTTTAATTACTGTCGATCAGTGGGAATTACTGCGCGATACCGGCACGATCCATTTGATGGCGATATCTGGTTTGCATATCAGTTTAGCGGCAATCGTTGGTTTTTTAGCCGGCTTATTATGCTCGCGTTTTTATCAGTTGTTCTTTCCTTCATCAGTGGTGAATTATTGTTTTCCCGCATTATTTTCTATGATGACCGCTCTGGTATATGGTTTATTAGCCGGTATGAGCCTGCCAACACAACGGGCGCTCATTATGGTGCTGACATTTCATCTCGCCACTATATTTTACCGTAGTGCTAGTCCTTGGTTGTTGCTGTCGATAGCACTGTTGTTTATTGCTATACATGATCCATTGGCTATCTACAGTCAGGGATTTTGGTTATCTTTTTTGGCGGTTGCGCTGCTGCTTTATGGTTTTATAGGTCGTTTATCGATTAGAGTAAATGATGCTCACATTGGTAATAAGACTCAATCTACAGTTTCAAATAAGTGCATACTATATCTAAAACAGTCGTCAGTATTGTTTGGACAACGCCTAAAGGCATTGTTGTGGAGTCAGTGGTTATTGATGCTGGGATTGGTGGTTCCCAGTATATTTTGGTTGCAGGGTATCAGTGTGTCGTCGCCATTGGCTAATATTATCGCCGTACCTTATATCTCCATACTAGTCGTTCCCTTGTTATTGTTTACGGTAGTGCTCAGCTCACTGGTTCCTTCTTGGGCCCATAAGATTTACCTATTCACTGAGGATGTACTAGTCTTTTTGGTTGAATTACTGCAAATGATCAATCACATTTCTCCAGGGTTTGTTTTACTGCCTATAGGAAAATTGTCATGGATGACTCTGTTGCTGGGAGGAGTAGCTGTTATTTGGCTACTATCGCCTCGAGGTGTTCCCTATCGCTACTTGAGCTTGTTGTTACTATTGCCGATTTTCTTTTCCGATCGAGATAAGCCCAATCTAAGCCTAGCTTTTTTAGATGTTGGTCAGGGTACAGCGGTTGTTGTCGAAACCCCAAATAATTTACTGGTTTATGACGCTGGGCCTAGCTTTGGAGCACGATTCAATGCAGGCGCTCACATTATTGCGCCTTACTTGCGATACCGAGGCTATGAGAGCATAGATCGTTTGATAGTCAGTCATGCCGATAAGGATCATGCAGGTGGTGTTACCGGTTTGTTAAATACTATTGATGTCGAACGCATATCCGGCGGTGAACCACTGGCTATCAATCAACAAGTCTTCGGTTGCAGTCATGGTGAATATTGGCAGTGGAATGATGTTCACTTTAGTATTCTATGGCCACCCGTTAACAAAATTGAGCAAGAAACGACTCAACAAAAAATTAGTCAAAAAGACGTTAATTTGCAAAAAACGATAGTTTCAGATAGCACGTTTTCAGGTAATAACGCTTCTTGCGTATTAATGATCAAGTATAAAAATCACATCATTTTGTTAGCAGGTGATATTGAAAGCGAAGTGGAGAAAAAACTTTTGGCCACAGGCCTGCTACCCGAGCAAGTCACGATTTTATTGGTTCCGCATCATGGCAGCCTATCTTCATCATTACCTGATTGGGTGGACAGGCTTTCCCCCGAATGGGCCATAGTGACGGCAGGTTATAACAATCGTTACCGACATCCGCATCAAATCGTAGTTCACCGTTATTTACAGTATGGTGCAAGGGTTCTCAATACATCAGAACAAGGAGCAATACAGTTTATCGTCGATCAAAACAATCAATGGCAAGTTTCTAGCTGGCGTCAAAAACACCGGCGTTATTGGTATGCCCAATAAAAGCATTTGACACCGTGAAGGTTTGGAGTAAAATCGGCTCTCAATTTGACCATGATAGACATTTGGAGACAATTCATTAAGTTTGAGGAATGTCGATGGTTAATGCTACTGGACCGGTAGTTCAGTTGGTTAGAATGCCGGCCTGTCACGCCGGAGGTCGCGGGTTCGAGTCCCGTCCGGTCCGCCATATATCTACAACGCTATCCATCATAAAAGCGTATGATAATTTTTGAATTTATTGCCATACTTTTAATAAAGCAAAAAAATTCAGAACAACTAACTAAGCGCCTCCCGATTGATTATTATCAGCTCTTTTCCACTAGGTTTGCGACTGTATAGAAGCTAAATATTAAATAGTTAATATCCTTTGTAGCAAGACGAAGCACTTAATCAACTGAAAAAGGTAATGTTTATGCCCTCTCGCAACCAAATTGCCAATGCGATTCGCGCACTAACGATGGATGCCGTACAACGAGCCAACAGCGGACATCCTGGAGCCCCGATGGGCATGGCAGATATTGCCGAAGTACTGTGGAACGACTATCTTCAGCACAATCCTGACAATCCTTCATGGCCAAACCGCGACCGTTTTGTACTATCTAACGGCCACGGTTCAATGTTGCTCTATTCACTACTGCACTTGACGGGCTATTCTGTCTCTATTGAAGACATTAAAAACTTTCGTCAGTTGGATTCGAATACGCCTGGGCACCCCGAATATGGATTTACCCCTGGAATTGAGACTACCACTGGCCCCTTAGGTCAAGGTATCGCTAATGCTGTTGGTATGGCGCTGGCGGAAAAAATACTGGCGGCTCAGTTCAATCGCCCTAATTACGATATAGTTAATCATTACACCTATGCTTTCTTAGGCGACGGTTGCTTAATGGAAGGCATCTCGCACGAGGTGTGTTCGCTAGCAGGTACTTTAGGTTTAGGGAAGTTGATAGTTTTCTATGATGATAATGGTATTTCCATCGATGGCGACGTCACAGGTTGGTTTACTGATGATACGCCGAAGCGTTTTGAAGCCTATGGGTGGCAGGTAATATCCAATGTGGACGGCCACAATAGTCAGGCAATACAAAGAGCGATCGATTCTGCTCGTGCTAACACGAGTATTCCGACATTGATTTGCTGTAAAACAGTAATAGGTTTTGGTTCCCCCAATAAGCAAGGCAAAGCAAGTTGTCACGGTGCGGCATTGGGTGTAGAGGAAGTGGCATTTGCCCGTAAAACATTAGATTGGCCTTATCCAGCCTTTGAAATACCCAACGATATTTATCGCCAATGGGACGCCAAATTAAAAGGGTCAGAGGCGGAATCATCCTGGCAAAACTTACTGGTCGCTTATGGCGCCGAATATCCGGAGTTAGCGCTTGAATTTAAGCGAAGAGTGATAGAGAGAAAGTTACCCGATGGTTTCAGTGAACAGGCGCTCGCCTATGCTCACCAATGTCAGCGCGATATGGAAAAGACAGCCTCCCGTAAAGCATCGCAAAATTGCCTCAATGCTTTTGCACCATTGTTGCCAGAGCTTTTGGGTGGGTCTGCTGACCTTACAGGATCCAACTTAACTTTGTGGTCTGATTCAAAGGCGATCACTTTCGACAATACCGATGGTAATTACATTTACTATGGCGTGCGTGAATTTGGTATGAGCGCAGTGATGAATGGTATTGCCTTGCATGGTGGTTTTATTAGTTATGGCGCAACTTTTTTGATTTTTATGGAGTACGCGCGCAATGCTGTAAGAATGGCTGCATTAATGGATCAACAGAGCATTTTTGTCTACACCCATGATTCTATCGGCGTTGGTGAAGATGGTCCCACTCATCAACCAGTGGAACAACTCACTATTTTGCGTACTACTCCCAACTTGAATACTTGGCGGCCCTGTGATGGTGTAGAGTCGGCAATGGCTTGGAAGTCGGCATTAGAGTCAAGTAACAAACCGACAGCACTGATTTTTTCACGCCAAACTTTGGCGCCACAACCGCGAACTTCTAAGCAGGTTGATGACATTGCCAGAGGAGGATACATTCTCAAAGATTGTCAGGGTACACCTGATTTAATCATTATTGCGACAGGTTCGGAAGTCGCTTTAGCTACTTCAGTTGCCGATACCTTAATCGAATCGAATGTGGCAGTGAGGGTTGTTTCCATGCCTTGTACAAATATTTTCAGTCAGCAAAGTGCTAGCTATCGTGAATCGGTCTTGCCTTCAGTTGTTCATGCTCGTATAGCTATTGAAGCTGGTCATGAAGATTACTGGTATAAGTTTGTCGGTACACAAGGTCGCGTAGTTGGCATGACGACTTTCGGTAAGTCTGCTCCGGGTGATGCAGTGATGGAATATTTCGGTTTTACGGTCGAGAATTTGTTGAAAGTAGCAAAGGATGTGTTGAAGATTTAGTGCCGAGACAGCTCGGACCGCAATTTGCGAAGTTTAAAGAGTCTTATCAGCATTATCGTTAGGCCGATTATGAAAATAAGTCCAAAAATCTTAGCTAAGTAAATGAAGAAGTCTGCTTCGGGGTCGGTACCTGTGTCATAAGATAGCAAATAATGCGGCCATGTGCTTAGCTCTCGCTCAAATAGCGTTTGTTTGGAAGATTCGTTGTCAATCTCTATTGCTTGGCTATCTATAGATAAAAATTTCAAAACATCATTGCTAATGCTTCCATTTTCAATGTCAAAGGTGCCTTTTTCATCAGTGATGGTTTCATTTTCCTTGATATCATCTCGGCTACTATTTTCTTGCCAATCTGCCGGTGTCGATGCTGAAAATCCCGGAGTTGCTAGTAGATAAATAAGAAATGCAGCAAATAATTTTTGGGTCAAGCTGCGCATTCTACGTCCCCTCACTTTTACTTTTGATAAAAAAACCACGGCGCATATTATATAAAATAGCGCGGTTACCGCCTATTACGATATGCGCCAAATGAACTCAACGTCTCTCTGCACTCCCTATGGCGAAAGCAGCTGGTAAGATGATCATTGACCATGCCGGTCGCCTGCATAAAAGCGTAGCATATGGTCGAGCCGACAAAAGTAAAGCCATTCTTTTTTAATGCCTTACTCATCACATCAGATTCTTTGGACATTGCTGGCACTTTTTCCATAATTGGCCAGTTATTCTGAATCGGCCTGCCATCGACAAATTGCCAGATATAATCGCTGAAATGTTGGCCACTCTCTAGGATGGTAAGATAGGCGCGGGCATTTTTTATCGCGCTTTCAACTTTGAGACGATTGCGAACGATACTGGAATCATTAAGCAATTGAGCAATTTTTGGGTCGTCGTAACGCGCAATTTTCTCGGGTTGAAAGTTGTCGAAGGCACGACGGTAGCCTTCCCGTTTGCGCAAAATGGTTAACCAAGAAAGTCCTGCCTGAGCGCCTTCTAATAGCAAAAATTCAAATAGCGCTCGATCCTCGTACAGAGGCATACCCCATTCATTATGATGATAATCTCGATAAAGCGGATCTTTACCGAACCAAGGGCAGGCGTTAGCGCCGCCAGCAGTCATGTAGTCGTCCTCAAGTTATTTTTTTACTGAGTTGCCCTTAAAATTATAAGCAAATTTCTACAATGATACGTAAAATAGTCTTTGACACGATCAACTAGCTCACATTAAGTGACAGTATATTACCTTGATGAAGTTATATCGAATAAATCAACCCGATCAAATGCCCGAACAATTAAAAACCACAGACAACTAATGACTAAACATTCTGACCAAAGTACTACGACGGAAAATTCCAAAACCAAAAAGATACATGTCTCTGGCTTACAAGTTGGTATGTATGTTGCAAAACTTGATGTGGATTGGCTGCAGACACCCTTTCTCTACCAGGGGTTTTTTATTGAAAGCATTGAGGATATTGAGCAACTAGAAAAATACTGTCAGTACGTATGGGTCGACCATACAAAGGATCAACAATCACGTCACCAGTGTCACATCCCAAACAAATCAACACTTTCAAAGACAAAGAAAAATTATGTTAATAAGGCACCAATGCCGCAGGAATACAGTCGGTCTTATAATGCATTTACTGCAAATCGTCAAAAAATTAAAGCGCTTTTAGAAGAAGCGACTCTCGGTAATGCCATAGATACTGACAGTGCTAAGGAAACAGTGCAGCACTGTTTGAACAGTGTGCTACGCAATCCCAATGCTATGCTCTGGATGAGCAAAATTCGTGGTGCCGATGAATATACCTCGGAACACTGCCTGAATGTCTGTATTTTGGCGATTGCTTTTGGTCGTCATCTTGGCAAAAGTGAAGATGAATTGGAGGAGTTAGGTTTATGTGGCTTACTGCACGATGTAGGTAAAATGCGAGTGCCTAATCAAATACTGCACAAACCTGCGAAGTTGACACCCAAGGAATGGAAAATCATGAAGGCGCACACGGTGCATGGTCGAAACCTGTTGATGAGTTCAGAAAATATAGGGCAGACGGTGGAAGTTGCCTACAGCCATCACGAGCGTGTTGATGGCAAAGGTTATCCGCGAGGCTTGGAGGCTCATCAAATCTCTGAATATGCAAAGATAATTGCTATCGTCGATGCCTACGATGCAATGACTGCCGAACGTTGCTACTCGAAGGCCATTAAACCTTCGATCGCGATTAGGCACATCTATAACGACCGCGGCACTCATTTCGACGAGACATTGGCCTTACAATTTATCAAGGCTATCGGACTCTATCCACCGGGTTGTATCGTCGAGTTAGTCAACGGTAGTGTCGGCATTGTGTTGGAACGGCATTCGCGTTTTCAACACCTGCCGCGTGTTCTATTGGTATTAGACCAAGACAGAAAAATCGTAGAAAACAGAATAATCGATCTCAGTTTGATCGAACAGGGAGAACTTGATCGCTCGCTACTGATTAAAAAAGACTATCCCGATGGAGAATTTGATATTCAGGTTAGAGATTTTCAAGATTTTATCTTGGCTATTGCATAGGATGGAATTACAGGTTGACAAACCCACTCTAAACTACCGTCAATTCGGCGAATCAGGTCCGCCATTGGTGGCTATTCATGGCCTTTTTGGTTCTTTAGAAAATTTGGGCATGATTACCCGAAAGCTCGCCACTGATTATCAAGTGTATGCCATCGATCTGCCCAACCACGGTGATTCATTACATATCCATGATATGACAATGGCTTCTATGGCTAAATTAGTCAGCCAATGGATGGATGCCGTAGGTATTGATAATGCGCATTTTCTCGGTCATTCACTGGGTGGTAAGGTATCTATGGAAACATCACTCATGTTTCCAAACAAGGTGAACTCTCTAATTATCGCCGATATTGCTCCCGTCAGTTATTACTCTCGTCACAACCATATTTTCAAAGCCTTGCGGTTGGTAGATTTGGTTACTGTGAAAAGTCGAAATCAAGCGGATCAACAGATGCAGGCTTATGTTACCGATGCTTCTGTTCGCGGTTTTTTGCTGAAAAATTTAGTTAAAGTGAATGATGTTTGGCAGTGGCGAATAAATTTGGATGGTATCGAAGCCAATTATTCACACCTTTTGTCAGAAAACTGTAGTGATCAATTGCCTTACCAAAGGCCGGTATTGTTTATAAAAGGAGAAAAATCAGATTATTTGATACCTGAATACCAGGGGCAAATTCTCAAACGTTTCCCCAACGCTGCTTTCAAAGAAATGCAAAACACGGGTCATTGGCTGCACGCTGAGAAACCTGATATGTTTACCCGAATAGTCAAGCGTTTCTTAGCGTCCGTCTAGAATTTCTTCATCAACTGTATCTTAATTGAGAGCAATGCTCACAGAGCCCCAGACGAAATGTTTGCTTCCATGACTTGGGTTTTTTCCCGGTAGGTTAAAACTCTGCTGCTAATTGAATGACAATACTGTCAGTGAATTCGCCCGTACCTCCATCGGTGGTAGCGTAATCTTCATCTCTTACCAATTCCATACCTAAATTCAAACCACCGAGTACTTCTGTTATCAGACCCAGACTAAAGCGTTCCTCTGGCAGTGCTAAAAATAGCGCTTCGTCGGTTTTATGGTAGGCGGCGGCATAGGTAAACGCCCCCATTGCGTAAGCGATCTCAACATGCGTTGCGGTAGGTTCAGAATTATTGCCATCTACGGCAAATTTATCTAAGGCTCTCAGGTGTTCTACAAAAAATTGCACTGATTCGATAGTGAATTTGCTGTAGACACTGGTGCCGTCGACAACATCTTCACCTGAGCCAAGGCCATAGTCACCTTCTTGTAGGCTATCGGAATCAGCTAGATTAGAGATGTAATCAATTCCCACGGTAACTTGATCGTCGGTAAACACAATTCTTGTGCCAAAATTGGTCAACTGGTCGCGATCATCCTCATCCTGGTCACCGTTAAATACGTAAAAAGCACCAGTGAATTGCCCGTTTTCATAATTGGCCACAAGTGTTGTTTCTCGCGCTTCGCCAAGCTCTAATGTCAGAGGGTCATTTATCAGGGTTGTTGAATAATTACCAAAGGGTAAATAATCTTGGCCAAGGGTGAATGATAATCCGTTGTTGCTATTAATGTAGGAGAGTGTGGCCACGTCCACTTCTAAGTCAGTGTCATCTTCTTCATACAGCAGAGCCAGTGTCATAGAGAGATTTTCTGTAAGAATGGCTTCAATGCCTAATGCTGCAGTGGCTACAACGAGATCTGATGAAGAATCTCCTGAATCTGGGTTTGTGTAATCGGCCTGTATCTCAATAAGTCCACTGAAACTGAGTGTGTCGTACCATGATTCGTTTGTGGATGCTATTTTTGATTCCAGTTCTGTGATTCGTTGCTCAAGTTTTGTGTAGTCATCAGCGTTTGCCAATGGATTTGTTATTGCTGCAACGATAACTAAGTATCGAATGATTGAGTGATATTCCATAATGTCCTCGATTTTTTATGGTTAACTAATATTGTAGTCACCTATACATGGTTTGTTCATTTACCATCAAGTTTTATTGAATAATTGATTTAAATCCATTCGGTTTCAGTGTAATCACCGATGAATCGATTGACTGCAAAATGGTCTCCGCAGTATTGCCTATTAATAGGCCGGGAATGCCGCTGCGAGCCACTGTGCCCATGACGACAATGTCAATGGCTTGCTCGCGCGCGAAGGCAGGTATATGTTCAATAGGATCACCTTTAATTAGATGGGCGTGAATATCAAAACCTGGGTATTTGTCTGTCAGCGCCTGCTGGAGATTTCGGTTGGCTTGTTGTTCTTCTGTTAATAGGTTCGCTAGTTGATCGTCTGAAATTCTTAGGAAAGCACTGTGACGCAAACTGTTTTCTCCATACAGAGACCAGCATGATAAGACATGCAACTCATTGTTTTTCCACTTCGATAAAGAAGTCGCTAAATCCATGATTAGTGCGTTTAATGTTTTTCCTTCTTGATTTCCTTCTAGGCTCAGATCAATGGCCGCTAATACTTTTTTTGGTTCAATATGACGCTTTGGTTTAAGCAACCACACAGGTTGAGGGCATTTTCGCATCAAATGAAAATCTCTGCTGTCAAAACTACCGTTTTGCTCATTGGCGATTTTAATCAGTAGATCATGTTCCCCCAATACAACCTGACGCACAATTTCAATAAAGTCTTTGCCTACTACTACCTTAGTGTGGATATCTAAATGTTCACCCGAATGCTCGGCAATCTTGACGAGATTTTTCTCCCTTTCGGAGACTAGCATCGCCGTAAGCTCTTCTTTCTTAAAAATACCTTTATAGTGTGAAATGAGAGAAGCGGGCGGGTTAACCACACTCAGCAGTGTCAACCGTCCATTGTTTTTTCTAATCAGTTCAAGGCCTTCATTAAAAGCTAAATTGTCTGTTTCAGAGCTATTGTCGTTAACAACGATTAAGATATTTTTAAAGCGTTCCATTGTCTCTGTTCCTATTTACTAACTGATACCTTTCCACAATAGTGTATGGAAAGGCAATGATATAATGCGGGATATTAAGAGGCGACGAATTATTGTTTTGGCCATAACCACGCTGCGCCCCGTACGCCGCTGGCGTCACCATATTGTGCCTTCACAAATTTCGTATCGATAGCATACTTTGAAAAAACCCAGTTATGCCATAATGTTGGCACATTTTGATAAAGCCTATCGATATTGGAGAGCCCACCGCCCAATACGATCACATTGGGGTCTATAATATTGATTATCTGAGATAGGGCGCGGGCCATCCGATGTTCCAATAGTTGTAATTGTTGCTCGGCCAGTGAATCTCCTGCTGTAGCGAGTGAGACAATCTCTTGAGCGCTAATAGGCTTATCCTTATTGTCAATTAATCCCAGATTTATCGCCGTCTCGCGATAGTGTTTTGCCAGCCCTGTGCCTGAAATCCAGGTTTCGACACAACCTGTTTTTCCGCAGTAACATCGGTGGCCGATCCTTTCATCAATAGAGGGATCATTAAGCCGATTATGTCCCCATTCACCGGCTAACCCATTCACGCCTTTGATAACCTGCTTATTGACAACTAAGCCACCACCACAGCCGGTGCCGACGATGACACCAAATACGACTTCTTGATTTGCGGCGGCGCCGTCAACGGATTCAGAGAGTGCCAAGCAATTGGCATCATTGGCAATACGTACTGGGCGTTGTAGCGCATTGGTAAGATCTTTACCCAGTGGCTGGTTATTCAAAACAGTGGTATTGGCGTTTTTGACTACCCTTCGCTGACTATCGATAGAGCCGGGAATACAAATACCTACAGAGCATTGCTGCTGTAATTGATTTTCAGCTGCGTTCACCAGCTCGACAATATTCTTGACAATGGTTCGGTAATTCTGTTTCTGTGTTTTAATTCTCTGTTTAAACCGCTCGTGGCCTTGATCGTCCAATATGACTATTTCCGTTTTCGTGCCGCCGAGATCAATGCCGATTCGCATAATTCACTCTCACATGACCCATAGTTTAAAATTAAACCATGAAAAAATTATATCTCGCAATATTCACTCATAAGCTAGAAGCTTCATTTTTTGGTTTTAACTATTCATAAACTATTCATAGATTATCAGACATTTACTTCATATGAATTTTTTTAGGTTTATCTTTTTTCGGGTCGAACATTGTCGCACTTAGAAATATATCAATACATATTAGTTGGTTTGACGTTTGTTTGGAGTGGTGTCGTCCGCTCGGGCTTGGGTTTTGGTGGCGCTGTACTGGCTTTGCCCATTTTATTGTTAATCGATGACCGTCCCCTAGTGTATCTGCCAATTATTGCAGTGCACTTGCTATTTTTCTCTTCGCTGACGATATGGCAAAGTTATCGTCAAACCAGGAAGGAGGTAGGTGAATCTACAGTTGCGTGGTCATTTTTGGGGAAGGCATTGTTAGTTATGTTAGTCCCCAAGCTGATCGGCGTTTTTGGTTTGCTAAATTTGCCGACTCATATCATGAATACGATTATTTTTAGCATTATTAGTATTTATGCATTGTCCTACTTGTTGAATCGATCTTTTATTAGCAAACATAAAGTTGTCGATGTGCTTTTTTTGATGTTGGGTGGCTATATTAGCGGAACATCTTTGATTGGAGCACCGGTTCTCGTTGCTGTTTTTGCCAAGTATGTGCGTCGTTATCAGTTGAGGGATACGCTGTTTGCGCTATGGTTTATATTAGTGACCATTAAAATGGGCTCCTTTATTTATGCAGATGTCGATTTACAATTGCGCCAGCACTTTTGGCTATTGCCGTGTGCAGGAGTCGGCCATTACATTGGTTTGAAGCTGCATCATTATTTAATGGAGGCAGACAGCGTGAAGTTTTATCGATTTTTGGGTGGGACGTTGTTGTTGACCAGCTCGATCGGTTTGTACCGCGTTTGGATGGAGTAAATATCGCCTTCCGCTTGTGGCGGCGATATTTATTTAAACTTTGAAGTATATTTTCCCTCGACTGAAGCTGACAATTGTTATTTTAACGCTTTGTGTCAGAATAGGATTTCTATATTGAAACAATAATGTTTATCAGTGTATTAGAGTTATTCAAAATCGGCATTGGCCCATCGAGCTCACATACTCTGGGCCCCATGGCTGCTGCGCACGATTTTATTGGTCGTATAAAGAAACGCGAAGTTTCTAAACCAGTTACCGATAAGTCATTTATCCAGTGTACGCTAAGAGGGTCTCTGGCGTTTACAGGTAAGGGGCATGCTACTGATCGCGCTGTGGCTTTAGGTTTACACGGTTATTTGCCGGCCGATATAGGCGAAAAAAGTATGGCGGATCTGCTCAAACAGATTTGGGCAAGTGATCAAATTATTATCGATAAGCGATTGACGGTATTATTCAGTCCTGACAAACATATTATTTTTGACAAGAGGGAGCCGCTACCACAACATCCCAACGGAATGATATTTGAACTTATTGATAGCGATAACAAGACACTCCTTGCAGAGACTTATTTTTCTATCGGCGGTGGTTTTATCAATACATTGGATGAAATTAGTCAACTGCAGGCACCGCTTAAAATGCAACCTTCTTCATCCTGCCGGTACCCCTTTGATTCTGCAAACACCATGTTAAAAATGGCAGAGGACAATGCGCTGTCAATAGCGCAAATGAAGTGGGTCAATGAGCTTGATCACTATACTGAAAAGAAACTTACAAAAGGCATTGACCAGATATGGTCTTGCATGAAGAGTTGTGTTGAAAATGGATTGGCGGCAGAGGGTGTACTGCCCGGCAGTCTCAATATTAAACGGCGTGCCGGGGCAATCTATCAGCAGCTAAAAAGTAAGGTCATCCAAGCGGATATCAATGATTGGCTTTGTGCTTATGCCATGGCAGTCAATGAGGAAAATGCAGCGGGGAATAGGGTAGTGACCGCACCGACAAACGGCGCTGCCGGCGTGATACCCGCTATCCTCTATTACTTTGTCATCCATGAGCAGGGAAGAGTAGAGCAGGTGCGTGAATTCCTTTTGACTGCCAGCGCTATTGGCGGATTAATTAAACACCGGAGTTCTATATCCGGGGCTGAAGTAGGTTGTCAGGGCGAAGTCGGATCAGCTGCCGCCATGGCCGCTGCTGGTTTGTGCGCAGTACGTGGTGGTTCGCCGCGGCAAGTCGAAAATGCCGCTGAGATCGCTCTCGAACACCACCTTGGCATGACTTGCGACCCGGTTCGCGGCCTTGTGCAAGTACCCTGTATTGAGCGCAATGCTTTCGGTGCAATAAAGGCTTATACTGCGGCATCTCTTGCATTGCATGGCGATGGCAGTCATTTTATGCCATTGGATAACTGCATTGCGGCGATGAAGCAGACAGGTATGGAAATGTCCGATAAATATAAGGAAACATCATTAGGTGGATTGGCAGTCAGCATTACCGAGTGCTAGGTAGTGATG
>CAZEUZ010000050.1:0-3126 GCA_964515805.1 uncultured Cellvibrionaceae bacterium
CTTGGATCTGCCCTCTCATCACCACCCTGAAAAACAGTTGCTGTACCAAATAACCCGTTTTGGTGAAGGCGAAGGGTTATTAACCGTTCGTGATATTACCCGAATACATAAACTAGAAGAAATGCGCAAAGATTTCGTCGCTAATGTCTCCCACGAGTTGCGCACGCCTCTGACAGTGATTCGAGGTTATCTGGAAACGTTTTCGAACTCCGATAATCATGACCTTGCTTGGCAGAAAGCTGTTACACGCATGTTGCAACAAACAAACCATATGACCGAGTTAATTAACGATTTGACTATATTGTCCAAGTTAGAAACAGACAACGTTGAAACTGAACAGATACCTTTAGAACTAACGACACTACTTAACGCCGCCATCGATATGGCCAAAGTACTTAGTCATGGCCGTCATATATTTACTTTTAATAATAAGCATCATATATGGATCATTGGCAATCAAAAAGAATTACTCAGCGCCTTTTCCAACCTGCTATTCAATGCGGTAAATTACTCCCCTATTAATGATTCCACTGCCAGTGAAAATATAACGATTACAGTTGCGATCAACAAGGCTAATCAGTTACGTATCTCTTTTGCCGACAAAGGTCTTGGAATCGCACCACATCATTTGTCTCGATTGACAGAGCGTTTTTATCGTATTGACAGCAGCCGCAGAAACAGTGTAGGCGGCACAGGTCTTGGATTAGCCATCGTTAAGCATGTATTATTGCGCCATGATGCAACTTTGGACATTGTCAGCAAGTTGGGTAAAGGGAGCACGTTTACCTGTATCTTTCCAAGCCACAAGTTGTCAACATCAGCAGACTGCAAACAACACCAATCGTTGGATTAATCTCTGCTGACCACGCATCTTTACTTACCTATTTATCAATCAAGTTATTGCAAACACGATTTATACAATCCATTAACGATATCGATGCTGCCGATTGGAATAGCCTCTGTAGGACGGATTATCCATTTTTGCGTCACGATTTTTTTGCTGCCCTAGAGAATAGTGGTAGCACCCATCGCGATAACGGCTGGCAGCCTTATCATCTTCTATTAGAAGATAAAGACAAGCTTGTTGGCACAATGCCGCTGTTTTTTAAAATGCACTCTCATGGTGAGTTTGTCTTTGACTGGGCCTGGGCTGAAGCGTATCAGCGTAGTGGTTTAAATTACTATCCCAAGTTGCTCAATGCCATTCCTTTCACGCCTGCTACCGGCCCCCGATGGGCCTTATCTAGTGAAATCAATCAAGCGGAAGCGCTAAAAAAAATGCATCACAGCATTGCTGATTTAGCCGACAAAATGAATTTGTCTTCCGGTCACATTCTATTTCCTACCGATCGCGCAGCTGAACAGTTGGCAGAACTGGGTTGGTTGCAACGGATAGGCTGTCAATTTCATTGGCGCAACCAAGGCTATAGAGATTTTGCTGACTTTCTAGATGGTTTTACCTCCCGCAAGCGCAAGACGGTAAAAAAAGAACGCGCTAAAGTTTATGATCAGGGAATCACATTGACTGTGAAGGAAGGCGCTGAAATTACCGCTGAAGATTGGCGGCAATTTTATGATTTTTATCAAATAACGTATTTAAAGCACAGTGGTAAATTAGGTTACTTAACTGAAGCTGCCTTTTTCATGTTGGCTAGTAACATGGGGAAATATCTGATATTGATTCAAGCTCAAAAAGATAATGATATAATCGCTAGTGCATTATATTTTCGCAGCAATGATACGCTTTACGGTCGTTACTGGGGTTGTCGACAGGAGTTTGCATGCTTACACTTTGAGGTGTGTTACTATCGTGGTATAGAATACGCTATTGAAAAAGGCTTGCAACACTTTGATCCCGGAGCCCAAGGAGAACATAAAATCCAGCGAGGTTTTCAGCCAACTCTTACCTACTCCAGTCACTGGATAGTCAATAATCAATTTCGCGATGCGATCAGCACCTTTTTGCTCAACGAGCAGAAAGAAGTTGAAATGTATCTTCAACAAGCGAACAAACTGCTACCTTTCAAACGCGAAAATTAAGGTCTATTGACGTTAATAAAGTCAAAAGTAATTACACCATAGGATATTATGAAACGCCCACTTTACCTGCCGCTAGCCGGACCCGTTTTACTGGAAACACCGTTACTAAATAAAGGTAACGCATTCAGTAAAGAGGAAAGACATGATTTTAATCTCACTGGTTTGATCCCGGATATCATCGAGACAATTGATGAGCAAGAGGAACGCGCGCACAAACAGCTCAATGCGTTTATATCCGATATGGATAAACATATCTTCCTACGCAATATTCAAGATACTAACGAAACACTTTTTTATCGCTTAGTGACCGAACACTTTGAAGAAATCATGCCGCTGATTTACACGCCCACCGTCGGTAAAGCCTGCCAACAATTCTCTCATATTTACCGTCGTCACCGCGGCTTGTTCATTTCCTATACTGATCGCGACCATATCGATGATATGTTACAGAACGCCATCAAAAAGAACGTTAAGGTTATTGTAGTCACCGATGGTGAACGTATATTGGGCTTAGGCGATCAAGGCGTCGGCGGTATGGGTATCCCGATTGGTAAATTGTCATTGTATTCCGCTTGTGGCGGCATCAGCCCGGCCTATAGTTTGCCTATTACACTCGATGTCGGCACCAATAATCCTCAATTGATCGATGATCCTCTCTATATGGGCTGGCGTCATCAACGTATCTCCGGAGAGGAGTACGACAATTTTATTGAAGATTTTATCAAGGCAGTTAAAAATCGTTGGCCCCATGCAATATTACAGTTTGAAGACTTTGCCAACCATAATGCCAATCGTTTACTAGATCGTTATCGAAATAAACTCTGTTGCTTTAACGACGATATTCAAGGCACCGCAGCGGTGACGGTCGGCACCTTGCTCGCGGCATGTAAGGCCAAAGGAGAACAGCTCAAAGATCAAATCATCACCTTTTGCGGCGCGGGTGCTGCAGGTTGCGGTATCGCCGAACAAATCATTGCGCAAATGGTGGCAGAGGGTTTGAGTGACCAACAGGCGCGTGAACGTATCTTTATGATCAATAGCCGAGGGCTAGTGGTGGAAAGCATGCAGGGGCTCAAAACTTTCCAA
>CAZEUZ010000051.1:0-4022 GCA_964515805.1 uncultured Cellvibrionaceae bacterium
AAGTCAGCTTCCTCCAAAAAGATGGTGATTTTATGTCCATTGGGTGTTGTCCAATAATATAAATCAATGCCTGCTTGAGTCATTCTTATTCCTTATATTATCTAATGCAAAATACTACCGGCTGACATGTAGGCCACATTCCCGATTCTCGAGCACTTTTGTCGGATCAAAGTAATCGTCTTCAATCGGCAAATTATGCTCTACCAAATATTCCTCCAGATCCAGCTCTCTCCAATAAAACAGTGGCGCCACTTTGAGTATGTTATCCTCTTTATCTACGGTGACAATATCAAGAGAATCACGGAAAGGGGTCTGTTCTTTGCGGATTGCTGTAAGCCATACTTCGGGAGCGAAATCTGACATGGCGCGTGAGAAAGGCTCTAACTTTACCTCTCGGGTAAATGCGCTATGAGCATCCGCATCATCCACGGAAGGTATACCACCATAGACAGCTTCTCGCCGTTTGGCAGTAACTCGTGGCGTGTAATAGTGCATGTTTAGTTTTAAGCCTTCAATGAGTTTTTCCGCAAAGCGATAGGTGGCATCTGTGTTGTAACCGGTATCGATGCAAATAACCGGCATGTCGGGTGCTAAGGTAGCTACCATATGCAATATAGCTGCTTCATAGGGACCGAAATTGGTGGTCACAATAGTTTTCTTATCCAGGCCAATGGCCCATTCGATAATGGCTTGTGGTGTTGCGTCTCGAAGTTTTGTGTTTGCGGATGCAATATCAGTGTGGTTCATTAAACTCCCAACTATTTTTCGTTTAACAGATTTAAGGTAAAGATAGGTAAGGTAAAGATAGGTAAGGTAAAAACAACTATGTTGTGATGTGAAAGCTCCTTTTCAAGGTAATATAATTTTCAAGAACGACGCGGTGGCTCCATTTTTTTAATTTGTCTCTTCAATAGGCGTAATCATAATCAGCAGGCCCAGTATAGGGTGATCAATATAGTGTAGTTCTTCACTGCGCATGCGGCGCTTTTCACTAAACGTAGCAATATTATCAATAGCCGGCATGCTGGAAAATTGTCGATTATCTTCGGGTAATATGGGTAGAGTTGGCCATGCATTCTTTTCTGGAGCGATGTCTGAATCAGTTGAAACTGAAAAAGTGGTGAACCACAAATCTGTTTTAATATGTAAGTAGCGGGATACCCGTAATTGAATGCTACCCTCCAATTCACGGTGTCCAGTTATTTTATCGCCACCTCGAATAATGACGGCCGGTGTATTTTTTTCCGTTATTTGTTGTTGCCACGCTTCGTGAAAGAGTACACGGTACCCTCTGTTATTCTGCAGTTTGTTGCTTATGTTGTTCAGTTTGCGGGCGCTTTTAGGCACGATCTGAAAATTTGTGAGTTGTTGATAATTTTGCGGATAACTCAAGGCAATATCCCGTCGCCAGAGCTCCTCGTCTGCGTATTCGTTATTTGTCGTGCGGTTAAAGATAATCATCTCTACTTGATAACGGCCTTCATTATTGTTTGATGTTGTGGATTGGGCGTTAAGTGGCGGACTGTGTGCCGCCCACAGAGTGGCCGTCAAAATAATCACTAACATTGTCTGATTGAGTAGACGAATAGGCAGGCTAACAGGCAAATATACTATGTTCATGCGGCTTTACTGGTGGATGTCAATCGATCAAAAAGAGATTCTACAGCCTGTAAACGCTCTTCGGCAGATGCCATTGATTGAGTGAATACCAGTTGATCGGCTCCCTGCAACTGGTATTTTTGAGATTGATTTTGCACTATTTTAACGATGGTCATTGGATCTATGGATGGAGTGGAGGAAAAGACTAACTTTCCGCGATGACTATTTGCTTCAATTTTTGTGATGCCAATTTGTTCAGCACGGATTTTTAACTGAGTCACACGTAACAGGTAGTTTACCGATTCAGGTAGCGTACCAAAGCGGTCGATTATTTCCACTTTTAATTCCTCCAAACTGGCGAAATCGGTTACGGAGGCCAGCCGCTTGTAAAAAATGAGGCGTAGATGCACATCGGGTAAATAATCGTTGGGTATTAGTGCGGGAATATGTAAGTTGACGTCAATGGAATCTTTGACAATGGTAATCTCTTCAGCAGATTTACCTGCGCGAATTGCCTTCACTGTCTCCTCCAACATATCCATATAAAGGGAGAAACCGATCGTGTGTATTTTGCCGCTTTGTCCGTCACCCAGCAACTCACCGGCACCGCGAATTTCTAAATCGTGGGTAGCCAAGGTAAAACCAGCACCCAGTTCATCGGTGTTCTCAATCACTTCGAGACGCTTTATGGCGTCTTTGCTCATTACTTTAGGGTTTGGAGTAAAAAGGTAGGCATAGGCTTGGTGGTGAGAGCGTCCGACACGCCCTCTCAATTGGTGTAGTTGAGCCAGGCCAAATTTATCGGCGCGCTCGATAATAATGGTATTGGCGTTGGGTACATCAATGCCGGTTTCAATGATTGTACTGCAGACTAAGATATTGAAACGCCGGTGATAAAAGTCACTCATCACTTGTTCCAGTTCGCGTTCTCGCAGCTGACCATGGGCGATATTGATGCGTGCCCCTGGAATAAGTGCGCCTAGTTCCGTGGCAGTTTTGTCTATACTCTTAACATCGTTGTGCAAAAAATAGACTTGGCCACCGCGCAAAATTTCTCTGCTGATCGCTTCTTTTATTAAATTATCATCTCGTTGGCTGACAAAGGTTTTTATCGATAATCGCCGCGCTGGTGGTGTACTGATAATTGATAAGTCGCGTATGCCGTTCATCGCCATGTGTAAGGTGCGCGGAATAGGTGTTGCCGTTAGGGTTAAAATATCGACCTCGCTGCGCAGTGACTTTATAGCCTCTTTTTGGCGTACACCGAAACGGTGTTCTTCATCGATAATTAATAGGCCCAGTGATTTGAATGGCATTTCGCTCTGTAGAAGTTTGTGGGTACCAATAACTATATCCACTTTCCCGTTGGCGATTTCCTGTTGAATGGCTTCTATTTGTTTATTCTTGCGGAAGCGTGAAATCACTTCTATATTTACTGGCCAGCCGGCAAAGCGGTCTTTAAAACTTTGGTAATGTTGTTGTGCCAGCAATGTTGTCGGCACCAATATAGCGACTTGCTTACCCGCATTGGCGGCGATGAAGGTGGCTCGCATAGCGACTTCGGTTTTACCAAAGCCGACGTCGCCACAGACCAATCGGTCCATTGCTTTGGTTGATAGCATATCGTCGAGTACCGAAGTGATCGCGTCGGTTTGATCCGGTGTTTCTTCGAAGGGAAAACCAGCGGCAAAGCGTTGGTAATCACTCAGGTCGTTTGGATAGGCGAAACCTTCTTTTATCTCCCTGCGAGCATAGATATCCAATAGTTCGGCCGCGGCATCACGCATTTCCTGTGCCGCTTTATCCTTCGCCTGTTGCCATTTTTTACTGCCTAACTTGTGCAGTGGCGCAGAATCTTGATCGCTGCCACTGTAGCGGCTGATAAGATGCAGGTGAGTGACCGGAACATAAAGTTTGGCGTTATCCTCGTATTCCAACGTTAGGAATTCATTGTTTTGGCCATCGATATCGAAGGGCTGTAGGCCGCGGTAGCGTCCTACGCCATGATCGATATGCACTACTGGCGCACCGATCTTCAGTTCGGTCAGATTTTTAATAATAGGTTCATTTGATTCTTTGGATGATCGCCGCCGCCGTTGTTGTACTTGATCGCCGAACAGCTGTGTCTCTGTGATGACAATCACCTTGGGTTCATCAATGTATAGGCTGTTGTCGATAGCATGCTCGGTGATAGCTAAGTGCTCATTGCTATTGATAAATGTGGACCAATTGTCAACTACCTGAGGTCTAATATTCAGTGATTCCAATGATTCCAATGATTCCAATGATTCCATAAGCACTTCGCGGCGCCCTGCCGATTCCGCGCAAAATAACACTCGGTGTTCTGTCTCCAGCAAAAACTGTTGCAATCCGCGAAAAGGCGTCTTCAGTGAATTATCGATGGCTATATGAGGTATTGTCTG
>CAZEUZ010000052.1:0-8181 GCA_964515805.1 uncultured Cellvibrionaceae bacterium
ATTAACTTCATAAAAGTGCGTTCATCCAAACCACTCAGGGTATGTTTCATATGTTTAAAGTTAGAGGTATAGACATCAATGGCGCCAAATTTTTCTTTGGCCTCTATTTCCGAATACCCCACAGTGGCAATATTAGGCTGGCTAAATACGGCTGTGGGAATGAATTGATAATCCACACGGTACTGAGGTTGGCCGCTATAGAGATTGCGCGCCAGCGCCATACCTTCCGCCAGTGCCACAGGCGTTAATTGGACGCGATTGATCACGTCACCAACAGCATAGATGGAAGCTTCGTCTGTTTGAAAATCTTCATTAACGATAATTGCCCCTTGATCATCTAGCCTTACATGCGTATTTTCCAGGCCCAGATTGTCAGTCTTAGGTAAGCGGCCAGTATTGTACATCACCGCGTCGACTTCAAAGTTAGCCCCACTATCAGTGACAGCCAGTAAACTGCCATCTTCATTTTTTTCGATGCGCTCCAAACAGCTATTAAAGTGCAGGTTAACACCCTTTTTTTGCATTTCATCGGCAACAAAAGTGCGAACATCATCATCGAACCCACGTAAAAATAGAGGACCTCGATAAATCTGATGAGTCTCGGCACCGAGACCGTTAAAGATACCGGCAAATTCAACAGCAATATAACCACCACCGACGATTAGCACCCGTTTGGGAAATACCGGCAGATAAAATACTTCATTGGAGCTAATGATATGCTCCTTGCCGGGAATATCGGGAATGTATGGCCAGCCGCCGACGGCGATCAAAATTCGCTCAGCCGAATAAACCTTACCGTTAACTGCAACGCTATGGGCGTCGACCAGTGTTGCCCTGCCATCCAATATCTCAACACCGGCATTGTTAAGCATATTTTTATAGATGCCATTTAAGCGCTCGATTTCTTTGGTTTTATTATCTCTCAGCGTAGGCCAGTCAAACTGGCCATCAGAGACAGACCAGCCATAGTTGCGAGCCGCATGAAATTCTTCGGAGAAATGTGAACCGTAAACAAAAAGCTTTTTCGGGACGCAACCGACATTAACACACGTACCGCCAAGATAAAGATCCTCGGCAATGGCAACCTTGACTCCATATTGAGCTGCTATCCGGCTGGCGCGAACACCGCCGGAACCAGCTCCGATAACAAAAAAGTCATAATCATACTTGGCCATAAATTCCTCGGTTTAGATACGCTGATTGGGGAAAATGCGCAGCAGAACGATATGATTAAACATAACGCATGCTAATCTTCTTCATAGTCTGAACCGATAAAATTCCACTCCAACACGGGCACTGTGACAAGCATCACTGAGTCTTGCTTAAATTGCTTGGAGTACCTAGAAGCTAACTTTTTTGCTTTTTTGAGGTCTTCCGCTTTTATTATGGCAGTGAGTATCTTGGAGCGTTCAGGATCGCCTTTGTAGTAGCCAACAGATTCAACGACATTAAAATTATCGAAGGTGCCTGCTATTTCTTTTTGCTGAAAAGACATCCATTCCTCTTCCGAGACAATGCCCCCATCTGGAATGGATAAGCCAAAAAACATGCGTAATCTGAGCGTTTCAGTAGTGAATTTATCGTTATTATTAGCCTTCTTAAAGAAATTAAAGGAAAACATTTTTTTACCTCATGTTTATTTGTTATAACTGGTTTGACCGTAAGTACTAAGCCTATAAATTTGCGATTATACCGGCAATTCAATACCAGCACTATGTGCCATCCCGCTCACCAAACAATTTTTAACTGTCTTATTTTTTGGCATTGCGCTGGCCCAGATCAATCGCTTTGCGCAGTATGTCTACCGCTTTGTGTCGAGGGAAACTAGCTCGCCAAGCTAAAGCTACCTGGCGTCGAGCATTGTCGACAGCCAACGGTCGGGTTATCAGGGTATTTGGGCTATAATCTCTCATCGCTGCTGATTTTGGCAAAATGGTAATACCCATACGAGAAGCCACCATATGACGCAATGTTTCCAGTGAACTACCCTCGGCAGCAGTGCGGATGTGTCCACTTTGGTCGTCCTGCGTCATCAACAAGTTAGGTAATGCCTCGACAATTTGATCGCGGAAACAGTGCCCTTCCCCCAATAACAACACATTTTCCTGCTGAAGATCATCGGGCTTAATGTAGCCTTTAGTTGCTAGTGGATGACTGATTGGCAACAATACGACAAAGGATTCTTCATACAATGTCTGCGTCACCACATCGGTCTCGGTAAACGGCAGCGCAACGATGATGACATCCAGCTCTCCTTTACGCAGGCGCTCTCGCAAGGTCGCGGTATACCCCTCTTCAATATACAGCGGCATATTGGGTGCAATGTCTTGTAGAGGTGGAATAAATTGTGGAAACAAGTAAGGGCCAATGGTAAAGATGGCGCCGACTTTTAATGGGCTGTTCAATTGATCTTTACCAGCAACAGCGATGTCTTTGATGGCTGAAGTTTGCTCTAATACTTTTTGCGCCTGAGTGATGATTTGTTCTCCCAGAGGGGTCGGCTGCACGCGTGTTTTAGAGCGTTCGAACAGGGCCACCCCCAGTTCATCTTCCAGTTTCTTAACCGCAACACTCAGCGTGGGCTGAGCAACAAAACAGCGCTCTGCGGCACGGCCGAAATGCTGTTCTTGGGCGAGTGTTACAATGTAGCGAAGTTCTGTCAGAGTCATATCAGTATCAATATAGGCTTGAACTATTTGTTTATAATCTTCTTATTAAATCAAACTATCGAAAAAAGGCAAGTATGCAAAAGGAAAAAATAGCGAAAAAAAAAGAAAAAATACTGATACTTGGTTTTGGTGATCTAGGTGAACATTTAGCCTCGTCTCTTGCTAATTACTACCGTATCACCGGTGTTTGTCGACGGCGAAAATCATCAGCTTACGCCGATATCTTATCTGCAGACTGCCGTCAGCGGGAAGCGCTGCAACCGATTTTAGAAAACCATTTCGATGTTATCGTGATGACCTTCACACCGGACGCCATCACTGACGAAGGCTACCGGTCTAATTATGTGGACACTGCTTCCACATTACTGGCTATCCTGTCTTCTTTGGATAAACAGCCGCGCTTGATTGTGTTTGTCTCTAGTACCAGTGTCTATGGCCAGCAGAATGGCGACTGGGTCAATGAATTATCGCCAACCACACCGCAACATTTTAGTGGGCGCCGGTTATTGGAAGCGGAACAGTTACTTATATTAAGCCCCTGGTCCACTTGTATTGTGCGCTGTTCCGGTCTCTACGGGCCCGGTCGACGCCGCTTAATTGAACAAGTGATCTCCGGCAAGGGCTGCGAAACAGAATCGGCAATTATCAGTAATCGAATTCATATCGAAGACTGTGCTAACGCTATTGCTCATCTCATTAATCAACAAAAATACATGCCTTTAGCCGACTGTTATCTTCTCAGCGACTGTGCACCGACACCGTTGTGGGAAGTAAAGCAATGGTTGGCAAATGCACTTAAGCTGCCTGTGAATCACTTCAGTAAAAACAACACGTTGGCAAATGCTGTGCGAATAAATAAACGGGGTAATAAACATTGCGACAATGGTCGCTTATTGGCGAGTGGTTACCAGTTCATCTACCCTTCTTTTAGGGAGGGGTACGGTCAGTTATTAAAGCAGGAAAAAGTTGATTGTTAACCGGCTGAATCAATACGATGCACGGCCCACTGGTATAAAGAGCGTTTCTTAACGCCGGTCAACTTAGCCGCTATCTTGACTGCCTGTTTGGCGGGTAACTCTTTCAAAAGGATGGACAAAGTTTGTTCTGCCTTCCGGTCTAGTTCATCAATCTTTTGAGGTTGCTCATACCCTTTAACCAATAAAACTATCTCACCTTTTTGCTGGTCGTTATCCGCTTGCAGCCGATTTATCAATTGTTTCAATGGGGCTTCAATAATTGTCTCAAAATACTTGGTTAATTCTCGCGCTAAAACAATGATGCGGTGGTCTCCGAAAATCTTTTTCATATCCTCTAAAGCGGCCAATAGGCGGTGAGTTGATTCATAAAAAATCAAGGTTCTTGACTCGAACGCCAGGTGCTCCAATAATTGCTGACGAGCATGAGCTTTAGGTGGCAAGAACCCTTCAAAAATAAAGCGGTCGGAAGGTAATCCGGCCGCCGATAACGCCGTAATCAAGGCGCAAGGGCCAGGTATAGGAATCACTTTAACACCCACATGGCGAGCGCACCTAACTAACTGATAGCCAGGGTCGGATATCAGCGGGGTACCTGCATCAGCAATGAGAGCTATACTGCTTCCCTGCGCCAACAAATTAATTAATTGCTGGCGGCGGCGCTCATCGCTGTAATCATGATAAGCAATTAACGGTGTATCAATAGCAAAATATTTCAGTAAACGAGCGCTATTACGAGTATCCTCTGCGGCAATATGATCGACTGATTGTAGAACAGCTACCGCTCGCGGTACCATATCATCTAAATTGCCAATGGGCGTGGCCACTATGTAGAGCACTCCATTTGTATCGAGTGTGCTAGTTACTAAATCCGACATGCAATTTGATCTCCAGTGGCGAAAGGATCTTTAAAAGAAAGGAACCGTTAAAAGAGAGTTAGAGAAACAGTGAAACGATTATTGATCATTTGCTTTACATTGACAATTTGCGCTTGTACCACTCAGACAACGAAACAAGGTGGCGGCAGTGACGCAGTTACCATCAATCAACTAATCAACCAGTTGCGGCAGGTAGAACAGCAGACATTTCCGGAAAAGAATCGACGCTTGCTCGCTGTTGCCAGTCGTTTGCTTGAAAGCAATGAATACGACTGGGCGCATAGAGCTATCCAATCTATTAATCAAAGTTTGTTAAACGACAGCGAATATGTTGATTATAGTCTAGTAGCCAGCGATATTTTTATGCAGCGACAGCAATTTTCTAAAGCAAATGCGCTGTTGACAGACTCCAGACTAAACCGACTGCGGGATAAGTTGACACTTAAAAATCAACAGCTATTACACCTGCATAGAGCTAACTTGTTCAGTCAACTCGGCAATATCGAGGCCAGCATCAATGAACGTGTTATCTTGTCAACGATACTGCCGCCTGGTCAACAAGAAATTGAAAATCAAGAAGCCATATGGGCAAGCTTAACCTCGTTACCCATAAAACGGCTCCAGCTATTGTCAACTACTACTATCTCTATAGTGCAGGGATGGTACCAGTTGGCGCTTATCAACAAACAATATCAGAATGCGTTGGACGCCCAAAATAATGCTATCGATCAATGGATTGCCAACAATCCCAATCATCCTGCGAGTTATCAATTACCGACGGAACTGCAACTCATAAAACAAGTGATTAACCAGCGCCCTAAGAAAGTTTCTCTGCTGTTGCCCATGCAAGGGAAATTAGCTAAGGCAGGACGCGCTATTCGCGATGGTTTCTTCGCTGCTTATTATCATGCTGCCAAACAAGGTTGGAATGTACCGATCGTATCCGTATTAGACACCAGCAGTGCTACTATTGGCACAGTGTATGATCGAGCTGTTGGCGATGGCGCCGAGCTTATTATCGGGCCCTTAAGTAAAGATAATGTTACCTCCTTACAATTACGCTCGCAGTTACCGGTTACTACACTGGCCCTAAACTACCTGGATGATGCTCAACCCAACGATAACTTGTTTCAATTTGGTTTGTCTCTCGATGTCGAGGCGATGCAGACAGCTGAACGCGCATGGTTGGAGGGGCATCGCGCTGCGCTAGTTATAGCACCAGAAACCAATTGGGGAAGACGTACCGCCCAAGTGTTTATCGAGAAATGGGAAACATTGGGCGGTGAGCTTGCCGACTACAGTAAATTTAGTAACCAGGAGAACTACGCAAATGTTGTTAAATCGGCATTGCGTATTGATAAAAGCCAACAGCGCGCAAGTTTACTCAAGCGTTTGCTGGGGGGCAATTCATTTGAATTCGAGCCGCGCCGGCGAGCCGACATCGACATGATATTTTTAGTTGCTCGTATGGAGGAGGCGCGACAACTTAAACCGGCTTTAAACTTTTACTATGCCAGTGATATTCCAGTTTATTCGACCAGCCAAATATTCTCGGATACACAGCAAGATTTCAATCGTAATGATTTAAACGGTATTCGTTTCACCACCCTGCCCTGGACACTGGATGATAGTATCCCTGCAAAACAATCCATCCTGGACAACCTTACTATTGATGACGCTTATTCTCGTCTCTACGCAATGGGAGCGGATACTTTTTTATTGCTTTTTCGCCTACCGCAATTGCAGCAAATAGCCAATACCACGCTTGATGGAACCACTGGTCAACTACGATTAGCTGAAGGCAACCGTATTATACGCAAGCAACCGTGGGCAGAAATTTATAGAGGTGAAGTTAGACCATTACCTACGATCATCACTGATTACAAACAAGGATCAGTCGAGCACCTTAATTAAATAAACTGATGCTGAGATTGACTAAAAAAATACTGGGCGAGCAATCCGAAGCAATGGCCAAAAAATACCTTGAACAGCAAGGACTGAGCTATGTCACTCAGAATTTCTCCTGCCGTCGTGGAGAAATTGATTTGATCATGAAAGATGAGGATCAACTCGTATTCATCGAAGTTCGCTATCGCAGCCAGGACAATCATGGAACAGCAGTGGAGACGATTACCCTTAAAAAACAGAAAAGAATTATTTTAGCGGCTCAATATTATCTGCACAAAAATCAATTGACCGAAAAAGTCAGTTGCCGTTTTGATATAGTGGCTGCCGGTAAATCAGCAAAAACCTATCACAATGATACTTGCCCCGACACAAACAGCATCAGGGGCAGTGAGATAAGGTGGCTAAAAAACGCTTTTGATATCGACTGTATGGCAACAATCTAACAATGACAGATCAACGTATTTACGATCTATTTCATGCAAGCATTGAAGCCAAGATGCAAGCCGGAGAAGTGCTGACGCCCCTGATTGCGGAAGCGAGCGACAAATTGGTTCAATGTCTTTTGAACGAAGGCAAAATTCTGGTTTGCGGCAACGGGCCATCAGCAGGACTAGCACAAATTTTTACTCATAATCTTATCTACAATTCTGAAAGAGAAAGGCCCAGTCTGCCAGCTATCACGCTGGGAAGTGATATTGTCAACGTCAGTGCCAGTGCTAACGAAGGTCACTTTAACAACGTATTTGCCAGAGAGATTAGCGCCGTTGGTCAACCGGGCGACATACTCGTTGTCATCGCTTGCAGCGGGAAATCTTCTAATATTTTACAAGCTATACAGGCTGCACACGAACGTCATATTTATACCCTTGCATTGACCGGATCAAAGGAAAATCATATTTCATCCTTACTGGATGCCAATGACAAAGAATTATGCGCAGCAACGAAAACACGCGCACGCATTCACGAAATACACTTACTTATATTGTGCTGTTTGTGCGACATGATTGAAGAGAAATTATTTGGACCGATAGAGTGACATTGGAGAAGCAATGAATTGTCAACAGCCCCTAAACAAAAACATTTTTTTCTCGCAACACATCATCATTCTTCCAGCGTTAATTTTAATTATACTGATACAAGGTTGTACCCGTATTATCAACGCTGGCAACGAGGAACCAATACATATCGACCCCGGAAGACGCCTTCTGGGAACGTATATCAACGATGAAAAGTTAGAGTCCATTGCTAAAATCAATATCGACAAGACACATCCAGACTTAGAAAAAGCCAACATCTCGGTCAACATCTTCAACGGTGTTGCTCTACTAACGGGACAAGTCGCTGATGAGGAACTGAGACGCTTGGCGGCTGAGACAGTCAAGAGTATTACTCATGTGCGTCAACTGCATAATGAACTGCAGATACAAGGTAATATTTCTCTGTTGGCGCAAACCAACGATACCTGGCTGGCCAACAAGGTAAAAACCAAATTGCTGGCCCACAAAGATGTCGAAGGCAGCAGAGTAAAAGTAATCGCCGAAGGCGGTTCTATTTACTTGATGGGATTAGTTAGCCGTATAGAAGCAGAGAAGATTACCGAATTGGTTAGTACCACATCAGGTGTACAGCAAGTAGTGAGGGTATTTGAGTATATCGACATTAACTGATCACCTGCTAGAACGCAGTAATAGCAAAGAGGCGACCGAAAATCACAGTAGTGAGATTACTTAGAGAGCAAACATTGTGAAAACA
>CAZEUZ010000053.1:0-44203 GCA_964515805.1 uncultured Cellvibrionaceae bacterium
GGATTTTTGAAAGCACTGTATAGCTTGTTCTGTGGTGCCGCCTGGCGAAGTGACTCGGCGGCGCAGTTCGGCGACATCAATACTGCTACTTTTGACTAGTTCGGCAGCTCCCAATGCCGTCTGCAAAGTGAGTTGTTCAGCGATCGACCTCGTCAATCCCTGTTTAATACCGGCGTTAATCATTGCTTCCATCAGCAAGAAAAAATAGGCCGGACCACTGCCTGAGACCGCTGTTACTGTATCGATCAGAGATTCATTCTCAACCCAAGCTGTAAAGCCTATGGCATTGAGTATAGTTTCGGCTTGCGCACGTTGTTGTGCATTTACCGTTGGAGTGGCGTAGAGTCCCGTTGCTCCCGTTTGTACCAATGCCGGCGTATTGGGCATGGCGCGAATGATGGCGATATCGTCTCCTAACCAATGTTGCAATTGTCTGCTGGTTATTCCGGCGGCAATGGAAATAACCAGAGGATGGTGAGCTAAGGTTGGCTTGATTCCGGTAGCAACAGTTTTCATTACCTGTGGTTTAACCGCAAGTATGACGACCTCGGCCCATTGGCAGGCTTCGTTATTACTGGCGCTAACCATAGTATTAAACTGCTGTTGTAATTGAGTGAGTTTATCGGAGCTGGGATCACTGATAATGATATTGTCAGCTGGATAGTTATTTTTGACTAAACCGCCAACAATACAACTGGCCATATTACCCGCGCCGATAAAAGCTAATCGAGGCAGTGCTTTTTCTGTTAAATCCTCTGTGGTATTTCGTTTTTTACTCATCCACTTTTTTCCCAAATCTATTTATACAAGTTGCTATGGAGTGTTAAGTGACTAATGATTTATTTTCTTTGCCCAAATAGAGCTGTGCCTATTCGTACAATTGTTGCCCCTGCTGCGATCGCGGCTTCCAGATCGGCAGACATGCCCATAGACAAGGTATCCAGCGATGCCTGCGGCAACTGTTGCTGCAGTTTTGACAGGGCATGGGTTAGGCGTTGAAAGCTTTCTTGCTGCTCCTGTACAGTATTTCGGGGTGCAGGAATCGCCATCAGACCGCGTAAATTTAACTGCGGTAGTGATAATATTTTCTCAGCGAGGACTGGAATTTCAGCTAAAGTGATGCCCTCTTTGTTGGACTCATTATCCAAATTGACTTGTAGACAAATGTTTAATGGCGGCTGTGATTCGGGCCGCTGTGAACTCAGTCGTTGCGCTACTTTGATTCGGCTGACACTGTGAACCCAACTGAATCGTTCTGCAATTGCACGTGTTTTATTGGATTGTATCGGGCCGATAAAATGCCATTCGATAGCGCAATCAGTTAATTCATCTTGTTTATCAATCGCCTCCTGTAAATAGTTTTCGCCAAAAGCAGTCTGCCCTGCTTGGTAAGCAGTCCGCAGAATTACGGCTGTTTGTTTCTTGCTCACTGCCAGCAACTGTGGTGGCCTTGTGCGATGGGCCATTGCGGTAGCTCGATCAATACGAGCAAGGACATCCACGATATTTTGACTGATAAGTGACATAAGCTCAATTTATAAGTCTGTTGCTAAGATGGGTAAGCGCTGTTTGTTTCAAAGCGTTATCGGTTCAAAAAGACTGGAAAAATTGCAAAATTGTGCATAGTATGCCCGAGTAACTAATCTGGTTACCAGACTAGTTACTTTTTACCCTAACTTAATCTAACATACTTGCGGAATTTCTGATTAAGTCTTGTTTTTCATACTGGATCGAGTCCAGCATAGGTTTTGATCCAGTATCTGGATAAACCAATGGCTTATGCACCTCTGCTTGTGAAGGCATGACACTTTTCAGAGATTCTTGACTAAAAATTAAATCACTACAAGTTTTACAGGAAGCGGGGATCGATATGCCAAATACACAAAATATAACAAGATTTTTAGTTCTTAGTTGCAGCCTGTTCAGTATTTTACTCTGGCCGATGTTTGCCGATGCTGTAGGTCAGCGCAAAGCTTTGCTAGTAGGAATCAATGATTATGCGCGCTCCGCGATTCCCGATCTGCGTGGCGCAGTCAACGATGTGAATCGATTGGCGGAAATATTACAAAAACAGATGCATTTTCCGGAAGCAAACATTGTCAAACTTACAGATCAAGAAGCGACGCGCGATCGAATTCTCAGTGAATTATCGAAGCTTGTTAACTCCACCCAGAAAGAAGATATCCTCTACATTCATTTTTCCGGTCATGGCTCCCAAGTTGCTGATCAGAACGGTGATGAAAAAGACGGCTACGACGAGACTTTTTTGTCCTATGACGCCCGTCAGCAAGGTATACCCGATATCGTAGACGATGAATTCGAACAATTGTTCAATAAGCTTGCCAGTGACAATGTGCTGATTGTTTTTGATTCCTGTCATTCGGGCACAGTCACGCGCTCGGTGCCGTCGGCTGATCCGGAAATAGCTGAAATTCAAGAGCAAATAAAACCTAGAGTCGTCGATCCAGACCCGCGTACAGATATTTACAGTCACGTTGCGGTCTCTTCCCGCGCTGTAGTCTCTGTAGATACATTGGGTCATGTATTAATGACTGCGGCTCCCGCAGAAATGCAAGCCCTTGATGGTCCTATCGGCGACAACCGTGAATTTTTTGGTATTTTCTCCTTTGCTTTAGTCAAAGCCCTCGAAAAGCACGGTGATAAAGCCACACCCAAACAAGTTCATGCCTCAGTAAAACAAACTCTAAACGATATGCAAAAACGGTACCGCTTTCAGCCTCCAGAACCCCAATTGGAGATAAGCTCCGAGAAACTCAATCGTTCATTGTTTTGACATTTCTTAAAGACTGGATCAGATTTTTTTGAAATGCCCCTCATTGGGGCATCTTAATAAGCTAACCAGTGGAGTTATTCCCTTTAAACTGATAAGGCCATTTCATGGATATTACTGAACTTCTCGCATTTGGCGTCAAGCAGAATGCTTCCGACTTGCATATTTCGGCTAACTTACCGCCGATGATTCGAATTGATGGCGACATTCGGCGGATCAATTTACCTTCTATGGACCACAAAGAAGTACATGCCCTTATCTATGAAATTATGAACGATAAGCAGCGCAAGGATTACGAAGAACGGTTGGAAACTGATTTTTCATTCGAAGTACCCGGTGTAGCGCGTTTTCGGGTTAATGCGTTCAATCATAATCGCGGCGCAGGTGCGGCATTTCGTACTATCCCCAGCAAGGTGCTGACCATGGAAGATTTAAATATGGGGCAGGTTTTTCGTGAAATTGTCTCAGCTCCCCGAGGCTTGATCATGGTGACTGGACCGACGGGTTCGGGGAAATCTACTAGTCTGGCTGCGATGATCGACTATATTAATGATAATAAATACGAACATGTTCTAACTATCGAAGATCCGATTGAATTTGTTCACGAAAGCAAAAAATGTTTGGTCAACCAGCGTGAAGTGCACCGCGATACCCATAGCTTTTCAGAGGCTCTACGGTCTGCGTTGCGCGAAGATCCAGATATTATCCTCGTTGGTGAGATGCGTGATTTGGAGACTATTCGTCTGGCGTTGACTGCTGCCGAAACGGGTCATTTAGTCTTTGCTACACTACACACTACATCGGCCGCTAAGACAATTGATCGGGTGGTGGATGTTTTTCCCGCCGATGAGAAATCGATGGTACGATCTATGTTGTCCGAATCCTTAGAGGCCATAGTTTCGCAGACACTAGTGAAAAAAAATGGCGGTGGTCGCGTTGCCGCCTATGAAATTATGCGTGGTACGCCAGCTATCCGCAATCTTATTCGTGAGGACAAGATTGCGCAGATGTATTCTGCTATTCAAACGGGTGGTGCTATCGGTATGCAGACCATGGATCAGTGTCTCTCCGATTTAGTTGAACGAAGAACAATTACCCGCGAAGTTGCGCGGGAAAAAGCCAAATTACCCGAAAATTTTTAAGCTTTACCAGAAATAATATAGGTAAATAAGTAAGGATAAAATGGCTGAGGAAACGGAATGACTGGCAGCGTTAGTGGAGACAGGCAGTGAAGTTTGAGCATTATTTAAAAACCATGGTCGATAAGGGAGGGTCAGATCTTTTCTTAACTGTGGGCATACCTCCATCCATCAAGCAACATGGCAAAGTCACGCCCATTGACGAAACTCCTCTCAGTGCTGAAAAGGTGCGCGAACTCGTATCGAGTGTGATGAATGAAAAGCAGCGAAAAGAGTTTATTGAAACCAAGGAAATGAATTTCGCCATCAGTGCCCGTGGGCTTGGCCGCTTTCGCTGTAGCGCTTTCTATCAGCGTAATTTGGCTGGCATGGTGCTGCGCTTAATAGAAACTCACATTCCTCAAATGGAAGACCTCGGCCTGCCGGAAATTATCAAAAACTTGGCGATGACCAAACGTGGTTTGGTGATTTTCGTTGGCGCGACCGGTACCGGTAAATCCACGTCGTTGGCTTCAATGATCGGCTATCGTAATTCTCACAGTAAGGGTCATATTATTACCATTGAAGACCCGATTGAATATATTCATCAACACCGGGGATGCATTATCACTCAACGGGAAGTCGGTATAGACACGGAGTCTTTTGAAATGGCGCTAAAAAATACGTTGCGTCAGGCGCCTGACGTTATCATGATCGGCGAAGTGCGTACGCGCGAGACCATGGAGCATGCGATTACCTTTGCTGAAACCGGCCATTTGTGCCTATGTACCTTACATGCTAATAACGCTAACCAAGCGCTGGATCGTATCATTAATTTCTTCCCTACCGAGCGTCATCAGCAAGCCTGGATGGATTTATCGTTGAACATTCGAGGTATCGTTGCACAACAGTTAATTCCCAGGGCGGATGGCAAGGGGCGGAGTGCTTGTTTGGAGGTTATGCTGAATACCCCACTTGCAACCGATTTGATCCGCAAAGGTGAAGTGCACGAACTTAAAGAACTGATGAAAAAATCGACGGAAGTCGGCATGCAAACGTTTGATCAAGCGCTCTACCAACTTTACAGCAGTGGTGACATTACCTACGAAGATGCACTTGCCCATGCAGACTCTGCCAATGATTTGAGATTGCTCATTAAGTTGGCCTCGGGTAAAGATGCACAGTCTCCCAACGATGCCGCAACTGGGCTGAGTATCCAAGAAAAAGACGATAATTCGTCCACTTACTTCAAGCGGTAGCCTGTTTTGAAAGCCAATACCCTCCGGGGAGAGATCTTGAGTTTAAGCCGATTTATCGGCTTGCAGCGAATCTAATGTTTCTTTTTCATCCGATACCCTGACTTCTTCTGTTTTTTCTATCGGGTTTGTCTCGTCCTTGTCTGTTTTATCGACGGTGAGTAGTTTGCCGCTTTTTTTAACGCCGGCAAAAACCAGTTTGCCGTTGACTTGGGCACCTTTTATTATTTCCAGCGAAGTGTAATTGACATTTCCATTGACCACAGCCTTTGAAGCCAGTTCAACGTGTTTATCGGCGAAGACATCGCCATTGACTGTACCGTTGATGATCAATACCGGTACTTTTAATTCGCCTTCCACGATGCCTTTTTCCAGCACTCTCACTTGCGCATCAACTTCTTCAGAAGCGTATACATTGCCAGTAATTTTGCCTTCGATAATTAAATTACCGCTAAATTTGAGTTCGCCAAAAATCTCCGTATTTCTTGCAACCAATGTTGTCGAACCTTGCGAAAATGAGGCCTTTGTCTCTTTCTTACTAAACATAACGGTTATGTCTCCTGTACCAACCAGCTAAACTTTTTTTCTACTACGGTGCTGCTTTTTCCGGTAGACACCGCTTTTATTTCGATGTATTCCGGCTCAAACTCTTTAGGCAATTCCAGCTCGCCTTCAAAACGTTGGAAGTACTTAAACCGTAATGGCATACGGACGACTGATACTTCTTTCGAGATATCTCTCAAAGGGATCGTCTGTTTTTCCAAATTGGTATCGCCAAAAAACGAAGGCAGTTGACGTCCGATAATAGTGAATTCCAGGTAGCCTTTTAGCAGCTGATGTTGTGTGGCCAGTTGTTGCATGACCAATTTGTATTGATAATGCCTGGGCGTACTTTTTTTTATTATATCCAATGATCCTATGGTTAAACCGCTGTTTCCTGCTGTAGGTTTCATTAAGCCGCGGTAGAAGGCTGTTTCTTGTTCAAGTTCGGCCACGCGTGCCTTTAAAGTCACCATTTCTGCTCGTATGCCTTCCCCTGCTTGGCGGTCGACTTCTGAACCCAATTTCAAATTGGTAACTTGTTGTTCTAATTCTTCTACTTCTAGCGTTTTTTCTTGATAAAGATGCTTTAACTCCTGATTTTCTGTTTCCAGTCCGTCACTTGACCTTATGCCTTTATCATGGCCGAGGTAACCACTAGCCAAAACAGCGACAACGAACAGCGTTAAGGCGATAGCTTTGCGAAAGAAGTTATAGAAAGGCCTGTGAGGAACGACTTTCATTCGGTATTGTTGACTGCCTTTTACTTTACTCATCAGAAATACTCATCAAAAATCTGTTATAGCCTAACGAACTTCACTGTTGGCAATTATTTATGGGAGCAGGCCTGGCGATTCCAGACCCATGCGTTCATCAAATTCGTACATGATATTCATATTTTGAATGGCTTGACCAGCGGCGCCCTTGGTTAAATTATCAATCACGGTCAATATAATGAAGCGATTTTCCTTGTATTTAAAAACAGATAATCGGCATGTGTTCGACGATTTTACTGATCGTGTTTGCGGATGTGAACCGGCAGGCATGACATCGACAAAAGGCTCATCGCGATAACGCTTTTCATAAAGCGCTTGCAAATCTATAGAGCTATCGACCAATTGTCCATAAATAGTTCCATGAATCCCACGAATAATAGGCAGCAGGTGTGGTACAAATGTGATGGCTGCGGCTTTTGCTGATTGTGGCTGTATGCTGTGCAGCCCCTGCTCTATTTCAGGCTTGTGTCGGTGACCATTTACTGCATAGGCTTTAAAACTATCACCGATCTCTGTGAGCAAATTATCCGCATTCGCCTGTTTGCCTGCACCACTGGCGCCACTGGCCATGTTCGCGATAATCTCTTCCGGAGCTACTAAGTTTTTTTCAATTAGAGGCAGTAACCCTAGTTGTACAGCTGTTGGATAGCAACCAGGGCAGGCGATCAATTTAGCTGAAGCAATTGCTTCGCGGTTGACTTCTGGCAGACCGTAGATAGCGCTACTAAGCAGCTCTGGAGCGACATGTTCCTGTTCATACCATTGCGACCATAGAATGGCATCGTTGAGGCGAAAATCTGCCGATAAATCAATGATACGTACTTCTTTAGAGAGCAGCGCGGGCACTAGCCTTTGCGCTACCCCGTGAGGCGTGGCAAAAAAAACCAGATCACACATTGCCAATGTTGTTATTTCAGGTTCGCTAAAAGTCACATCCACATGACCGCGAAGGTTTTGATAGACGTCTGAGACATTGACACCCGCATCTGAACGGGAGGTAACCACCTTGATGTTTACTTCAGGATGATTAACCAGCAATCTCAGCAGCTCAACTCCCGTGTACCCTGTGCCGCCCACTATACCGACATCAATCATTTCAATTTCTCAAACTAGTCCGATAATTGGCCGTGTATGATAAAAGTAATATTCGCTACTTGCCAGCACTAGATCAACCGCGTGAAAAAACTTGTCCACACGCCTTAAGTTGAAAAGCCTAAGAAAAATAGACGTATCGTATCGATTAGCCAGCCGAAAAAGCCTGCTTCATCCACGGTTTCCAGGGCTGATAAGGTTATATTCAGTAACTGATCACTATCGAGTTCAACCGTCACGTTACCCAGTTCTTGACCTTGATTTACAGGCGCCTCCACTATTTTATTGACATTGATAGTGGCGACTAAGCTGTCTTCCGATCCACGCGGTATAGTTAAGTACACATCTTCAGAGGGGCCGAGTGACAGTGTTTTCGTCTGTCCTTTCCAAATACGCGTTTGGTTGATGATTTCATGTTTACTGTATAACTTGTGGGTTTTGTAATAACGGAAACCATAAGTTAATAGCTTCTGAGATTCGGCAGCTCGGCTGGATTCCGATGATGTACCCATAACTACGCTGATCAGCCGCATGTTATCCCGCTTGGCGGAGGCTACCAGGCAATAGCCCGCTTCATCAGTATGACCGGTTTTAATACCGTCGACCGTATCGTCTCTGAACAATAATTTATTTCGATTGGTTTGATTAATACCATTATAGGAAAAATATTTTTCTGAATAGATTTTGTAATGTTCAGGGTAGTCCTGAATCAGGGCACGCGCCAGTATCGATAAATCTCTGGCGCTAGTATAGTGTTCTGAGTCAGGCCAACCGGTAACATTTTGAAATTTGGTATTCGTCATACCCAATAGTGCTGCCTGTTTATTCATGATATCGACAAAGGCTTCCTCACTCCCGGCAACATGCTCTGCCAAAGCGACACTAGCATCATTGCCAGATTGAACGATCACTCCTCGCATTAAGTCACGCACACTCACCCGAGTGCCTTCCCGGATAAACATTCTGGAACCACCCATTTTCCAAGCTTTGATGCTGATATTGACCAGATCAGTTTCGTTGATCTGACCCTGTTCAATGGCTGATGCAACCATGTAAATAGTCATCATTTTGGTTAAGCTGGCAGGCGGCAGCTTAATATCAGCGTTTTTCTCTGCAAGTACTGTTCCCGTATGTGCATCAGTTAGCAAATGGGCTTTGGCGGCTAATTGTGGAGGGGCGGGAATAATGACTTGTGCGTGGCAATTAAAAATAAAGGTAAGGACCGTAATGACGGCAAAGTACAATGACGAACGAGGTTTGAGAAACACGATGGGGACAACCTGAAAGTAATATAAAAAACTAATTAGTGGATAAATCGAAGTGCTGATTTTAACTATCTCGGTAACAGATAGCTATGGGTTTTATTCGGTTGGAAAATTATTTTAGCCGGCGTTGGTGTCGTTCTAGATTATCCTGCCGTTTGGGATCACTTTTCTTCAACATGATATACGTTGCGCCTAAACCGCCTTGGTGCTGTTGTGCACTGTGAAATGCTAAAATTTCTTCTAGCTGTGGTAACCAGTAGGCAATACAGCTTTTCAATACAGCAGGTTGCTGTCTGCCTTCGCCTTTGCCGTGGTTAATTAACGCGCAACGAATATGTTGCGACAAGCAATAGCGCACAAATCGAATAACCGCCATTCTTGCCTGTTCGACGGTCATGCGATGTAAATCCAGATAGGCTTCAACTGTGTACTTGCCCAAACGCAGTTTTTTAAAAACACCATGTTGTATGCCAGGACGCTTAAAACTCAACAGGTCCAGAGGGTCAACTGGCTCGATGGTACGCAAGTCACCCGCTAGTACAGAAATTTTTGTATCATTGTCCGGTGAACTATGGTTTGATGATGAAAAAGACTGAGCAGCCTGACGTCGTGCCGCAACGGTTTTGGCATCCGGCGTTTGCTTTTTACATTCGGCATATTCCGTTTTCTGCAGCGGTTGCACACCGCTCATTGCGTCGAGGAATTCATCTGACATGTCGGTGCTTAACCATTCAATCGTTCGAATTAAACAGGCAATTAATAACCGTACATACTTAAATGTTTAGACGGTGTGCGATCAATTCGTCAACCACCGCTGGATCCGCCAGCGTAGATGTGTCGCCCAGATCGCCGATTTCGTTAGCCGCAATCTTGCGCAAAATTCGCCGCATAATTTTACCCGAGCGGGTTTTTGGCAGAGCTGGTGCCCACTGAATAAGGTCGGGTTTAGCAATGGGTCCAATCTCTTTGACGCACAGTGCAACCAATTGCGCTTTCAGCCCATCAGCGGCTTGTTGGCCGCTCATTAACGTCACGTAAGCATAGATTCCCTGACCTTTAATATCGTGGTTATAGCCTACGACCGCAGCTTCGGCAACCTGCTCGTGTAGCACTAATGCGCTCTCAATTTCAGCGGTGCCGAGACGATGGCCACTGACGTTGAGCACATCGTCCATGCGTCCAGTAATCCAGTAATAACTGTCTTTATCGCGACGGGCGCCGTCACCAGTAAAATAGTAACCGGGGAAAGTGGTGAAATACGTCTCGATTAAGCGTTGATGATTGCCGTAGACGGTGCGAATTTGACTGGGCCAGGATGATTTAATGACTAAACTGCCAGCCCCTTCACCTTCAATTTCATTGCCATCGGCATCTAAAAGTGCCGGTTGCACACCAAAAAAAGGTAATGTAGCGGAGCCGGGCTTTAAATCAGTTGCACCGGGCAGTGGCGTTAACATATGCGCCCCTGTTTCCGTTTGCCACCAGGTGTCGACGATCGGGCAGCGACCTTCACCCACCACCTTGTAATACCACTCCCATGCCTCGGGATTGATCGGTTCACCCACAGTTCCAAGGATGCGTAAAAAACTGCGCGATGTTTTTTTAACCCACTCGTCTCCTTGTCCCATTAAGGCGCGAATAGCTGTCGGCGCCGTATAAAATATAGCCACATTGTGCTTATCCACCACTTCCCAACAACGGGCTGGTGTCGGGTAGTTAGGCACTCCCTCAAACATCAATGTGATAGCGCCATTGGCCAATGGACCGTAGACAATATAGCTATGGCCTGTTATCCATCCCACATCCGCTGTGCACCAATACACCTCTCCTTCTTTGTAGTCAAAGGTATATTTGTGCGTCATTGCGGTCATCAGCAGATAACCTGCCGTGGTGTGCAAAACACCCTTTGGCTTGCCAGTAGATCCCGACGTATACAAAATAAATAATGGGTCCTCCGCCGCCATCGGCGTTGGTTCACACTCTGCGCTTTGTTGTTCAATCGCCTGGTGATACCAGATATCGCGGCGATCTTCCCAGTTGATTTCGCCACCCGTACGTTTAACCACAATACATGTGTGAACATTAGGGCATTGATCGATTGCCTTATCCGCATTGGTTTTTAGCGGTACAGTTTTGCCGCCACGAACACCTTCGTCAGCGGTGATTACCAGCCGACAATCACAATCTAGAATTCGGTCTTTCAGAGCGTCTGGTGAAAATCCGCCAAAGACCACGGAATGCACTGCGCCAATGCGGGCGCAGGCTAACATGGCATAGGCGGCTTCGGGGATCATTGGCATGTAAATGCACACGCGATCACCTTTGTTAACGCCGTGCGCTTTTAGCACATTGGCCATTTTACCGACGGCAGCATGCAACTCGGCATAGGTGATATGTTTGTCTTCTGTCGGGTCGTCACCTTCCCAAATAATCGCTGTCTGTGCGGCGCGATCACGGAGGTGCCGATCAATACAGTTGACGGTGATGTTTAGCTCACCTCCAGCAAACCACTGTGTTTCACCTTTTTCGAGATCAGAACTGCATACGGTGTCCCAAGGTTTTTCCCAAGTCAGAAACGCTTTCGCTTGTTCAGCCCAAAAACTTTCCGGTTCATCAATTGAGCGCTGGTACATGGCTTTATAAGCTTCGCGATCGATATGGGCATTTTTTTTAATATCAGTAGGTACGGGATAAATGGACTCAGACATGAGAAACCTCCGAATGAAAATGACTATCTGACAGTGAGACTTAGCGTTTTTGTATGAAAATTATGTGCCTCAGTTTATATGGTTACGTGGAAATTCTCGACTCTAATAATTTCTATGCTAAGCAATTTGAACAGGAATAGTGTTTGATGTGCGCTCGACGACGTTATCTTTATTCAGATATACCAATTTAGGTTGGTAACTAATCACTTCTTTTTCGTTAAATTGGCCGTAAGCAGCGATAATAACACGATCACCTATTTGCACTTTGCGGGCGGCGGCGCCATTCATCGAAATAATACCGGATCCCGATTTGGCAAGGATTACGTAAGTAGTAAAACGCTCGCCATTGTCCACATTATAAATATCAACCTGCTCATACTCACGCATGCCGGCCATAGTGACCAAGTCTGCATCAATGGCACAGGAACCGTCGTACCATAATTCTGCCTGAGTAACGCAAGCCATATGTAGCTTACCTTTGAGCATCGTTGTCAACATAAGATTTATTTGTCGTTCCTATTTTTTAGGTTTTTAACTACTGTGCTCGCCGTTCTTCTTTGCTATTGAAACATTATCAATTAGGCGGGCGCTTTCGGTATACATTGCACCTAGAACAGCTAATTCTATGTTATCACCAGCAGCTGGTTGCAGGGTAGTACTGTTACACACTTGAATGTAATCGGGCCTGAATCCGGCATCAATGATTTGCTCTCTGGCTTTAGACTCCAAGGTTAAATAATCCTTGTGACCTTCTTCTATTTGCGCTTTTATCCAACATAACGTCTGGTAGAGCTGCTTAGCAGCAGGCCGCTCGGTGTCGGTAATAAACCGATTGCGTGAGCTCATTGCCAACCCGTCTGCTTCGCGCACGATATCACCCGCTACTATTCGGACGGGAAAACATAGATCTTCTACCATTCGGCGGATTATTGCCAGCTGCTGGAAGTCCTTCAAACCAAATATGGCTTTATCGGGTTGGACGATGTGAAAAAGTTTGGCAACGATAGTTGTCACCCCGTCAAAGTGACCGGGACGGCTCTTACCACAGAGTATGTCAGACATCACGGGCACGGTGACTTTGGTCTGCTCACTCATACCATTGGGATATATGTCATTTTCGTTAGGGCAAAACAGGCAGTCGCACCCCACGCTGCGTAATTTTATTAAATCGGCTTCATAAGTGCGTGGGTACTTATCCCAATCTTCGTTGAGACCAAATTGTAACGGATTAACAAAAATGCTCACGACGACCTGATCACAGTGGGTCTGTGCTATTTTTATCAGTGCCATATGGCCGTCATGCAGGTTGCCCATTGTTGGCACCAAACCGATACGTTGGTACTGTCGACGCATTTCGGCTAGCCATTCTTGCAATCCTTGAATGTGTTTGAACACTTGCATAGCCATCATCTGTTTTTCAATAAATTGGCAAAGCAATCCAGGCTAAGTAAGGAGGCATAGTAAGGAGACATAGTGACGATTTGGCATTAGTGGTCAGGTCGCATATAGTCGGGTGCCAAATTGTCGAAACGGGTGTATTGGCCCATAAATGCCGTCCGGCAAGTGCCGGTTTCTCCGTTGCGTTGCTTGCCTAATATCAGTTCTGCAACACCCTTGTCGGGGCTGTCTTCGTTATAATACTCATCCCGATAAATAAATAGTACGATATCGGCATCTTGTTCAATGGCGCCGGATTCACGCAAGTCGGCATTCCTAGGGCGTTTGTCTGGCCGCTGCTCTACACCGCGATTTAACTGTGACAGAGCAATTAAAGGACAACCAAATTCCTTGGCTATGGCTTTTAGCGAACGGGAGATTTCTGAAATTTCCTGTGTACGCCCTTCTTTAGTATCCACTGTTTGCATCAGTTGTAAGTAATCGACGACGATCAAGCCGGGGGCATTCTGCTCGCGCACAATACGTCGCAGACGAGCGCGAATATCCTGAGGAGTCAGTGCCGGCGTATCATCAATATATAGTGATGCTCCTTTAAGTTTTTGTACGGCAGTGGTCAGCTTGGGCCAATCTTCTTCCGTTAAGTTACCATTGCGAATTTTATTTTGGTTTATACGGCCAATGGAGGAAAGCATCCGCATAATGATGGATTCCGATGACATTTCCATACTAAACATCAATACTGGGTTTGACTGTGAGAATAATGCCGCCTCAACAAAATTCAGTGCCAGTGCTGTTTTGCCCATGGATGGTCGCGCCGCCAGTACGATCAACTCACCTGATTGCCAACCGGAAGTGTATTTGTCTAAGTCAGTAATACCGGTGGTGATACCCGTAATATCACTGTCGGTATGAAAGAGTTTATCGATACGTTCGAGAGTGAGCTTTAGTAATCCATCGACAATTTCCAGTCCACCTTCCTTGGGACGACCATCGATAATGGATGTCAATCGCTTTTCGGCTAATTGGAGCAAGTCGTTGGCGTCCAAACCGGCAGGGTTATAACCGGTGCGGGAGATTTCGTAGGCTGCAGCGATTAACTGACGAACAGTTGAATGTTCGCGAACTACTCGTGCGTAGGCAGTAATATTAGCGGCGCTAGGCGTATTTTTGGTGATTTCAGAAAGATAACTGAGACCCCCTACTCGATCTAATTGCCCTTGTTGGGAAAGCTTTTCCGAGAGGGTGATGATGTCGAACGGATCATCTCCGGCAACGAGATCTCCTATGGTGGAGAAAATGTGGCGGTGGCCATCGCTGTAAAAATCCTCGGTTTTTAACAGCTCGGCGATGCTGTCATAGCGTTCGTTGGCTATGATTAAACCGCCTAGTATTGCCTGTTCAGCCTCCAGAGAATGAGGTAATGGATCCTTGGGCTGGGCACTTTCGTCGACGTCGTTAAAAGACGAAGCGCTTTGTGAGTCAATAGGGCTCAAGTGGGTAAAATGGTAGAACTATAAACGGCATTGACAAACAGCCAACAAATCTTAACTATCTTCTGCTGCCACGATAGCCAGTGTCACGGTTTGTGTTATTTCCGTATGTAAATGGATATCGATATTGTAATCGCCCAATTCGCGTAATGCACCCAGAGGTAATCGCACTTCGGATTTTGCAACCTCTTCCCCCGCAGAGGTGATTGCGTCTGCGATATCGCGGGCGCCGACTGAACCGAATAATTTTCCTTCGTCGCCAGCGTTAGCTGAAATAGTAACAGAAAGTTCCGACAATCTCTCCGCACGGGCCAATGCTCTACTTTTTTGTTCTTTAGCAGTGGCTTCAAGTTCAGCACGTCGCTTTTCAAACTCTGCGAGATTGTCTGCAGTAGCCAGCAAGGCCTTGCCTTGAGGAAGTAAAAAATTACGACAAAAACCCGCTTTAACGGCAACCTTGTCGCCAATATCCCCAAGTTTGCCAATTTTTTCAAGTAAAATAACGTCCATTAACTAACCCTCTTCAATCGAATACTAACCCACACTTTCTGCTAACTAATTTGTGCCTTGCGGCTGCGAAAATTTAGCCAATGGTCTAAAAATCCAACGCCCATTAATACAATTTGCACATAGTTTGCTAGCTGTAAGATAACCAAAACTATTAATGTCACATAAAAAATAATCAAGCACTGTCTGGCATTTTTCAGCGAACTTACCATCGTATGAACAATTGCGACAGATACCAGCATTAAAGGTAGCGCAAAGACAAATGACCAAGTGAGGTAAGTATCGTCCTGGACTAAGAAGTACAAACTTAAAGCCAAGCAAACAGCTGCTGTAATAGATCCCAGCCTGAATTGACGAAATTCATTCCTGAACCCCCCGGGATTATATAACAGAGATTGCCACCATCTGCCTAAAAACAAGCTACAAATACCATTTATAATAATTACAACTGCAAGTATGCCTGCTAAGGCGATCCCGTTGATTGCAGGCACAGGGTTTTCGACGTCTGCCGCTGTCGCTTGTGTTTGTAGCGCTACATTCAAGGAGTCTACCAAGTGGCCTAAAGCATGTGGAGCCAACTGTGTCACTAGTAATAACGGTAATATGCTTACTAGCAACAATGTTATCAATGTTGAAGACCAAAACACGGTTTGTCTCAATACCAAAGCACTGATGTAAACGGCAATTAAACTGATTACCGTGGACAAAAAAACCAATGCCTGATGATCTGTATTGGCGCCGAAGGTGAGAATAGTAGGCAGCAGCCCGATAAGCAGTACCAGTGTGCCTTCAAAAGCACCTTTGCGTAGTGTTACTAATGCGATTGCAGCAGGCGTAATAAATGGTAAAAGTGTACCTAGCAGTGCAACTGCACCAGCTTGTACTCGCCCACGCATGATTAATTCAGCTATAGTCCGCACGATTTATCAATGCACTTTATTTTGTGGGCGTTAAGTACTAAGTTACCATTCGTGACTGTCACTGTAGGGTAGAAGAGCAAGGAAGCGCGCGCGTTTTATAGCGGTAGCCAACTGACGCTGATATTTAGCCTTGGTTCCTGTTACTCGACTAGGCACAATTTTTCCAGTTTCAGTGATGTAGTCTTTGAGCGTTTCCAAATCTTTATAGTCAATTTTTTTACTGTTCTCTGCAGTAAACCGACAGAATTTACGACGTCTGAAGAAATTGGACATAACTATGTGTTCTCCTGCTGATTAGTTTCGCTAGCTATTTTTTGTTCTTCTATCTCCTGTTCTTTTACAGTTTCTTCTGCACTAGCGGCTTCTAGTTCGCTTTCATTTGATCGTTCAGTTGCTTCTACAGAACTTCCTTCTGTTGTACCTGCTTCTGTACCTACTTCGGATTTGTCATGATCGGTTGTTCTTGGTCGATGTGTGCGGTCCCGAGTTTCCCTGTTATCTCTTTCCGCTTTAGCAATAGGTGATTCTTCGGTAATTGGCTCATCTGTACGTATGATCAAATGCCGTAGTACGGCATCATTGTAACGAAAATTCGTCGTCAATTCGTCGACTACATCTTGACTACACTCGACGTTCATAAGAACGTAATGTGCCTTATAAATTTTGTTGATAGGATAAGCGAGTTGACGTCGTCCCCAGTTTTCCAGCCGGTGTATTTCTCCGCTATCGTTCTTAATTGAGGCGGTGTAGCGTTCAATCATCCCAGGAACCTGTTCGCTCTGACTGGGGTTGACGAGAAATACAATTTCGTAGTGTCGCATAGTGATTTCCTTATGGGTTTAGACCTGCCACTAAATGACAGGACAAGGAACAAAAAGATAGTTATCGATTGCTGACTATCAGTAGAGAACCAATAGAACCCGGCATTGTAAAGAGTTGATCTGAGGAATTCAAGCGCAAAGGTCAGATCATTGCTAAATTCAGTTGTGCAGTTACAAACACTGAGATACGATATCTTTTCTATTCTATGAATGTTATAGCGCTATAAGAGAAATTCCACGGTAATGGCCTCTGAAAAAAAGCTACCTAAAATTGAATTTCCCTGTGAAAATTATCCAATGAAAATCATTGGCGGTGCCAACGACAAAATGCTTAAAATTCTACAATTTAGTCAAAAAAAGCGAAATTTAGCTTTCTTTGTTGCAATCTTAATCGTTTCAATGATAACCGGTGGTAGTTTATATTACGATATCTCGCCAAAATTATTTGTCAACCAGTCATTGAGAATGTTAGCCACTAGTATAACTGCTCAAATATACCATCAAGAGCTGGAAGAGGCTCGCAACATAGCAAAAAGTTATCAACTAGGTGGCACTTTTAATGCAAATGAACAACCGGAGGATAGCTGGAACAATACCAGTCGTGACCAAAATAATTTAGTCTTTGGCCACTATATTGGCGCTACTCATAGTGATTTAGCTTTTCCATTCGTTTTTGAGGATCAGAACACCGAGCATTTAAAACTACTGAGAAGACGATTTGATATAGTCTCACTCGCCAAATCAGGAGATTCCGAATACGAATCTATGCTAAATGTTGCTGCCTGGATTGGTCAGCTGTGGGATCATGGAATAGACCCACCACCACCTCATGGAAAACAAAACTTTAAGGTAATTGATCTAATAGACGCTGGTAGCAAAGGGGCAAGTTTCTGGTGCGAAGCGTCTGCACGCGCTACTACACAAATAGCGTCCGCTCTAGGATGGCCCTCAAGACTGATAACTCTTTCAAACAGAGGTTACAGGTGGGAGCATGCTGTAGCTGAATTTTGGTCAAATCAGTTTTCAAAATGGTTCATCGTAGATACAGATTTCAATGTTGTTTATGAATCAGATGGAGTTCCTCTCTCAGCATATGAACTTGTACATAATGGACAGAGTTTAAAAAAGATGGGAAAGTTAAAACTTAGACAGTTTGCACCAATGAAACCATTTTTCAAGGAAAGACATGGCAGCCTTCGCGAAGTTGGCAAGCTTTATCAATTAAGGTTAGCTAATTACGCTCATTACGATATGCGCAATGACTGGGCATCAAGGCAACTGAGTAAAGGCAGTCCAGCAGGTGGCGCCATAGCGACTTACAGCACTTCCAACGATTTCCTTCCTTCCCTTTATAATGGATACAAAAAAACAACAGATCAAAACGTTTTCGACTGGCCGGTAAATATAGTTGAAATACATTTAAAGAATTGGGAAGCGCTAGAAAAGAAGGTTGAGATTACCTTGGAATACAAGGTGTTCGGACCATATGTTCTGTATTTAGAGACCAAATTGAATAATGGTGAATGGAAGAAGACTGAGCCTGGAATTAATACACTGAAATTTGATGATGGATATCAAAAGCTACAAGCTCGTCTGGTTTTAGAAAATGATGCTAGAGGACCAATGTCAACTGTAACGTTTAGTACTTTGTCAGAGCAACATTAAACAGTAAAACTTTCATAGTTGAAGGGACGTTAAATACAGAATCTTAACTGCAATTTCTCATGAAAAAACAGTCCGCCTCTAAAATTGAATTTCCCTGTGAAAATTATCCAATCAGAATCATTGGTGATGCTACCGACACAATGCTTGAATTTGTATTGGAGACAACGGCAACACATGCTCCTGATTTTGATAGCCAAAAGGTATTAGTCAAAACCAGTAGTCAAGGGCGTTTTCAATCCGTGACGGTATATATTACTGTAACGGGCGAACAGCAATTGGTGGAATATCATCGAGCTCTAACGGCGCATCGATTGATCAAAATGGTAATTTAGTGAATTCTAACGAATCACTTAAGGTTCGGCAGTTAGGTTTGCGATACTACCGGACAGTATGGCAAGCCATGTCAGATTTTACTAATAACCGTAACGGTTCCACGGTAGATGAATTATGGCTTGTACAGCATCCTCCAGTATTCACCCAGGGAAGAGCAGGCAAACCGGAACATATATTGGCGCAATCAAGCATTGATATTGTGCATTCTGATCGAGGTGGTCAAGTCACTTATCACGGGCCCGGGCAATTAGTCGTTTATACCCTGATTGATTTGCGTCGTCGCGACCTGAGTGTGCGCGGTATAGTCGATCTGCTGGAAACGAGCGTAATAGAGCTGTTGTCGCACTACGATCTAAAAGCAAATACAATAACCGGCGCACCCGGCATTTATATCGATGGGGGTAAAATCGCGTCTCTTGGTTTACGCATCCGCAAAGGCTATAGTTTTCACGGTCTCAGTTTAAATATCGATATGGATTTGACGCCGTTTAAACTCATCAACCCTTGCGGTTATCCGGGGTTAGAAATGGTTCAATTAATTGATAAAGTAGCTGATCCCGGCAGCCTTGTTCTGAATCAAGTTGAACAAAACCTGGTGACAATCCTAAGCCGGAAGTTAGCTGCTACGGAAACAGTTATCATAGACAATACATTAACTACCCTTTAGTCAGTTTATTGCTGATTCACCCTGCCAACACAATGGTTTATCTTATATATGAACGACAGATTGACAGCACCCGTTAGGCGCACTGTTCGTCACGAGCGAGGTAAAAAGCTTCGCGATGCCGATAAAGTGGAACGTATACCCGTTAAAGTGATCGACAATGAGCAGCTACTGCGCAAACCCGATTGGATCAGGGTGCGTTTGCCCTTATCTCCGGAAGTTGACCGTATCAAACAAGTGCTTCGAAAAAATAATTTGTACAGTGTGTGTGAAGAAGCGTCTTGCCCCAATCTAGGCGAGTGTTTTTCGGGAGGGACGGCAACGTTTATGATTATGGGAGATATCTGCACACGTCGTTGCCCTTTCTGCGATGTGGGACATGGTAAGCCTAATCCACTCGACGATAACGAACCTGTGCACTTGGCAAAAGCCATTGCCGAAATGCGCTTAAAATATGTTGTTATCACTTCTGTCGATCGCGACGATCTACGCGATGGTGGCGCTCAACACTTTGCCGAATGCATTCGCGAAGCACGTTTACGCTGTCCCAACTTGGAAATTGAAATACTCACGCCCGATTTCCGTGGGCGCAGGCAAGTGGCCCTGGATATTCTCGAACAAGAGCCGCCCGATGTCTTTAATCACAACCTGGAAACCGTGCCACGCTTATATCGCGAGGCCCGGCCTGGTGCCAATTACCAATGGTCGCTGCAACTCTTGCAAGAATATAAAAAGCGACGCCCTGACATCCTAACTAAATCCGGTTTGATGGTGGGCTTAGGTGAGACCAAGGAAGAAATTTTTGAAGTGATGCGCACCATGCGCGAGCACGATATCGAGATGCTAACGATTGGCCAATACCTACAGCCATCAAAACACCACTTGCCTGTTAAACGCTATGTTACCCCTGAAGAATTTGAAGAATATAGCGATTTAGCAGATAAAATAGGATTCAAACAAGCAGCCTGCGGTCCGTTAGTGCGTTCGTCTTATCATGCTGATCAGCAAGCGCATGGAAAAAATGTAAGCTAGTCCTTGGTATCTAATTCGAATTCATGAGTAACCACAGGGCTCGTAAACGCTTTGGCCAACATTTTTTGGTCGATTCAGGTGTTGTCGACCGCATTGTCGGCTATATCAACCCTCGGCCTGATGATAATTTAGTTGAAATCGGGCCAGGTAAAGGGGCTATTACTTCACTGTTAGCAGCTGCCTGTAATCACCTGCATATTATTGAAATTGATAGAGATTTGGTTACAATTTTGCGACAGCAATTCACTGGTGGTGACCAAAAAACGAGTAACGTAACGGTCCATCAGGCTGACGCCTTAACTGTCGATTTTTCTTCATTTGCCAATAAGGAATCCGCGCGCATTGTCGGCAATTTACCTTATAACATCTCGACGCCATTGATCTTTCACTTACTCACGTTTCACCAGTGTATTCGAGACATGTATTTTATGTTGCAAAATGAAGTGGTCGATCGCCTGGCCGCGCAGCCTGGAGAGAAGATGTACGGACGCTTGAGCGTTATGGTGCAGTATTATTGTCAGATTGATAAGTTGTTTGAAGTGCCTCCGAGTTGTTTCAGCCCCCAACCTAAAGTCAATTCGGCCATTGTTAGATTAACACCCTATAAAATGCCACCCTACGTTGCCACGAATTTGGAGCATTTTAGCCGCTTGGTCAACTGTGTTTTTCAGCAGCGGCGCAAAACCTTACACAATGCATTGAAGCCTATGATTAATTCTGAGTTAACAGCGGTTAGCACTTCGTTATTGCCCGTTAATACTCGGTTACGACCGGAAAATCTCTCCGTTAGCGATTATGTTATGTTAAGTAACTTTTTATTGAGTGAAAAAGCTAGCATCTGTTGAATAAGTAGACGTTATTTTTCAAACTCGAAGAGCTCCCGCGATAACCGGATTAAATCCTGTCGGCCTTCGGCTCCCGCCCGTTTCAAATTGTCTGTTGGGGCATGTAGCAATTTGTTCATCAAACTGTTCGCTGCCTGCTCGATAACTTTTTCCGCTTCACCGCCATTGGCTAAATCACGCAGCGCTTTTGATATTACCTGGTCCCGTATCGCCTCCGCTTGTTTGCGGTAGGCTTTGATGGCCGATACCGAATCCCTGGCACGCAATTCACTTTGATATAAGGCAACATTTTTGCTGATAATTTTATAAGCATCTGTCGCGGCGCATTGCCGAGACTTGATATTGTCGTCAATGACATTGCGTAAGTTGTCAACAGTATAAAGATAGACATCTTCCAGGTCGTTGACTTGTGCTTCAATATCTCTCGGCACGGCGATATCCACCATAAACATTGGCTTATACTTTCTCTGTTTCAATGCGTATTCAACGGCGCCTTTGCCTAAAATAGGCAGCTGACTTGCCGTTGAGGAAATGACAATATCTGCCTGATAAAGCATCTCCGGTATATCGCCAAAGACAATTGCTTGGCCACCAAATTTACTGGCTAAAGTCTGCGCCCTTTGTAGCGTTCTGTTCGCAAAAACGATCATTTCTACTCCCTTATCCTGAAGGTGGCGCCCGACCAGTTCGATAGTTTCTCCTGCACCGATCAATAGAGTTTTACGCTGACTTAGGTCAGAAAAAATCTGTTGCGACAGGGTGACTGCCGCATAGGCGACAGAAACCGGATTCTCGCCGATAGATGTTTGACTGCGAACCTGCTTGGCCGTACTAAACACTCGTTGAAAAATGCCGTGCAATTCTGAACCCAGTGACCCTGATGCTTGAGCCATGGCGTAACAAGATTTCATTTGACCTAAAATTTGAGGTTCACCAAGGATCATCGAATCTAGTCCGCAGGCGACCTTCATCATATGTTCGAGTGCCATGTCATCGTGGTAACTGTAGTGGCGGTCAATGAGTTTACTTGCATCCATCTGGTGGTAATCTGCAATCCACTGCAGTGTCTGATCACCAATCGTTGGGCACGATGCTGAAAGATAGACTTCCGTTCTATTGCAGGTGGATAAAATGGCAGCTTCGGCAACATCGACGCTGCTCATGAATTGCTGCAGTGCTCGCGTCATCGTTCCCGACGCAAAAACCACTTGTTCGCGTAGTTCGAGAGGCGCACTGGCGTGATTAATACCTAAAATAAACAAGGTCATTATTTACATACCGCAACAATGAGTTAACATGGTTTCAAGTGAATGTAAGGTCAATGAAGTGAGAAAATCATGTATAACGATTATTGCCAAACACCGATAGGCACTGTTCAAATTGACGCGACTGCCAAGGGCATTAGCGCGCTGAAGTTTGTCAATGAACCGGCTGCTGAAACACATAGTTGTGATTTAATCAAACGGTGCATTAACCAACTAAATGACTACTTCGCCCATAAATTATTTCAGTTTACGCTGCCGTTCGATCTAGCCGGCACAGCATTTCAACAGTCTGTTTGGAACAAACTGGCCACCCTTTCCTACGGTGTAACATCTTCCTATTCCGATATCGCCAACAGTTTGCAAAAACCCAAAGCTCTGCGTGCAGTTGGCAGTGCCAACAGTAAAAATCCGGTTGCTATTCTGTTACCCTGCCATCGGGTTATCGGCAGCAATGGTCATCTCACCGGCTATGCCTGGGGAGTTGACCGGAAACGCTGGCTGCTGGAACACGAAGGGATTGTCCAATCAAGATAAGAAAAGCTAGATATATTTAAGTGCTGACTGCACCATCGCTTCGAACATGTACCCGCTTCCCTAAAAAGAGACCTGCTTCAAACAGTAACCACATAGGAATAGCCAACAAAAGTTGCGATACAACGTCTGGTGGTGTTAAAAACATTCCCATGACAAAACAGCTAACGATCACATAAGGCCTTTTATTGGCTAGGGAGTCGGCGCTCATTATGCCTGATCGAATCATTAATACGGTGGCTATCGGTATTTCAAAAGCGACACCAAAAGCGACAAATAATTTCAATACAAAATCTAGGTAACTGCCGATATCGGTCATTACAGTCACACCTTCAGGTGCCATTGAAGCAAAAAAACCGAACACCAGTGGGAAGACAATAAAATAGGCGAAGGCTATGCCTCCATAGAACAGTAATACACTGGAAATAATTAAGGGCGCAACCAGTTTTTTTTCATGCCGGTAAAGCCCTGGCGCTAGAAATCCCCATATTTGATAAAGTATAAAAGGAACAGAAATAATAAAAGCAACGAAAAATGTCAACTTAAACGGCGTCAAAAACGGTGAAGCAACTTCGGTGGCAATCATGGAAGCTCCATCGGGAAGGAATTTTTGTAGTGGTGTTGCTACGTACGCATAAATATCATTCGCGAAATTCAACAGTGCAATAAAAACTAACAATAAAGCAGCGAGGATATAAAGTAACCGATTGCGTAATTCAACTAAGTGCTGGACAAGCGGTGCACTAGGTTCACTAGAGGGCGAAGCGTTTTGTTGGGTGCTCATTTACACTAACTATTAGTCATTGACTATCGTGGCAGTTAATTATGATGAGGAATTTGCCGTATGGGACGGAGACCTATCGGGGATAATGGGTGATGTTGGAGTTGACACTGGTTGAGAAGATTTGTCTTCTTGCTCGGTCAGCCTAATTTTTTCGCTGGCCATAATTTCCTCGTTATGCAATTGCCGACGAATTTCATCGGCACCGATGTGTTCCTCAATGTCAGATTTTGCGCTTTGGAAAGCTCGTTTGATCCGACCAATAGTTAATGCAACCGTGCGCACGGCCTCCGGCATACGCTCCGGACCCACTGCCAACAAAGCGACTATCGCAACGATTAATATTTCAAAGAGTCCCACAGCTGTTTTATCCGTCAACTATTTACTTATCCAATAATTATGGCTTTTCAGCAGTCATTTTTTTCCCTATCTTTCACATTGGTTGTCTTGCCGTTGTCTTCAATTTTGATTTTTTTATTGTGACTATTCTTGGCGGTATTTTCTTGTGATTCATCCGATCCATTTTCACTGTTGACCGCCTTTTTAAAGCCTCTAACGGCATTGCCGAGATCACTGCCAATATTACGTAATCTCTTAGTGCCGAAAAGCAAAACAATAATCGCGAGGATAATTAATAATTGCCAGATACTGATGCCACCAAAACCCATTTCTATTCTCCCGTTATTGGCTAGACCGTACTATTTTATAACTAGACCGTACTATTCTATAAATAGTTACAGAGATTACAAATCTTACTTTCTTGATGCTTTTTCATCCAAACCTGACACTTCAAAGCGACCAGCAAGTTCCGCTAGTACGGCATCAATATCTGTATCCAGATGGGACAGTGCAATCATCGAATGAAACCATAAGTCGGCTGTCTCACTGACAAAATCACTCACATCGCCACTAGTGGCTGCATCTTTAGCAGCGATAATAGCCTCCGTGCTTTCTTCACCTATTTTTTCCAAAATTTTATTAAGGCCTTTGGCGTGCAGTTGGGCGACATAAGAGCTGCTGCTGTCACCTGACGCTTTGCGATCCGCCAATACTTGGCTTAGCTGATGGAGTATATCGTTCATAGTTAGAAAAATTCACTAACGGTGTAAATGAAAAAATTTATGAGTGATTTTAACTGATTAAACCGTGGATGTCGCAATTTCATGAACCGACTGCGATTTTTATCGTCGTAAGTTATATCTTAACTATGCACTGGAAGAAACATGCTTAACGTTCTTGTTCACTTGTACCTTGCTCCATGTAAATATTCTAGCTTATGGAGTCGGTTGATTGCTGGTAGTTTTACCTTGTTATTGTTAATGCCATTACAAGCACAGACTGTAAACAACAACGATACTCCGGTTAGCAGTCACTTTATTCGCTTGATTACTGACTCAGATCCAGAGGCTATAGAAACTTCATTGTCAGTAATTAAAAACCAGTGGGATGTATCTATGGTTCCCATGGCGTTGGAAACTTTTTATTTTACATCTTCAACCGATGTTCGGCGGGCATTAGCCGAGTTGTTGAAAGTCGCGACAGACAACGATGATTTCAATCAATGGTATCAATGGCTTTGGCGTAATGATATCGAAGTCCACCAGAATTATAGCAATTTCAAAGCGGACCTTTACCGTCTAATCGATCCACTTTTTGAAGCCTATTTTCGTGACCGGCAGCAGACCGCCCGCATTCGCCTGGACGAGATCCGCTGGGGAGGCGTACGTCAGGATGGCATTCCTCCGCTTCGCAAGCCAAACATGATTACAGCCGATAAAGTAGATTATTTAGAAGACGATCATATTGTTTTTGGTATTAAAATCAATGGAGATGCCCGAGCTTACCCCAAGCGCATTCTGGCCTGGCATGAAATGTTTACCGATACGATCGGTGGTATCTCTATAGCAGGCGTTTACTGTACGTTATGTGGCACTGTTATCCCCTTTCGTACCCAAGTAGATGGGATCAATCATACTCTGGGCACCAGTGGCTTTTTATACCGTTCTAATAAACTTATGTATGACAGAGCGACACAGTCTTTATGGAGCACTGAACGAGGAGAGCCTGTCTTGGGGCCACTGGCTGACAAGGGGATCCTATTGTCCTACGAAAGTGTGGTTACAACGACTTGGGGGAGCTGGCGTAAGCGACATCCTAATACCACTGTACTGTCGCTGGATACGGGTCATAAGCGCGATTACTCAGAGGGTGCAGCCTATCAAGAGTACTTTGCCACTGATGAGTTGATGTTTAACACGCCTTTTAACGATCAGCGACTTGCTAATAAACAAGAAATTCTGGCACTACGTTTCGCTGCCGCGCCCAATGAACAACTGGCTATTGATACCGACTTTTTGCGAAAAAATCCCATCTATCAAAATCGTATTGGCAGACAGTCGTTTATTGTGTTTACTGACAACAGTGGCGCCAACCGGGTGTATGACCCTGGCAACATCGAATTTGTCGATTATGACGGTGAACAGGTAGTGAAAGATCGGCAGGGTAATCGTTGGAAGGTGGGAGAAGAGTGGTTGGAGAATGAACAAGGTGAGCGTTTAAACCGCCTGCCTTATCATCGTGCCTTCTGGTTTGGTTGGCATGCTGCTTTCCCAAAAACACGATTGATCAAGTAATACTGCTGCCGCTACTGTTCTGTTAGCTTTAGACCAGAATAGTAACTTACCGCTGAACTGCCTGAATTGTCACTATCGGTCATAATTGCAATGCCATCAATATGGCGAAATTCTTTGTTAAACAGCTTTTTGAGGTCTTCTTTCAAATTTCGTTTCTCCGTGACCCAGCCGCTGTTAGAGTCACGTTGATGAATAGCAAGCATCATCGCTTTATCACCGGCAAAGGGATTAGGCCAGGAGGCTTCCAGCGGTGATTGTTGCGACCACACATAATTGACCGCTTTGGTCCCCAATGGTGTCCAGCCATCTTTAATGACAACATAAATACGAGCGACATAGTCATCCCCGTTTTTTGTTTGTTCGTTATCTATTGCTGGAAATTTTTCCACTTTCCAAGACCAGCTTAAATAAGGGGTTTTACCGAGATCAATGCGCTCTTCATAAAATAAGCCTGAAGCCGTTTTGTTGCTCTCTGCTCGAATAACGGACCGGTTTAACTGCTTATCAAATTCGACAGAGTAAACGGTATTACCGACAAAGCTTTTGGATTTCCACTGAATTATCTGTTCGGGAGAAAACACTTTATCGGCAAATACCATATTGGAAAGTGTGTATAGAAAAAAGAAGGTAGTGAATAACAAAATACGCATATAAACTATCTCAGATAGATAATAATGTTAATGGTGGAGATGGCTAATTAGTAGCTGAAAATAAGGCAGTGATCACTTACTTAGCGCAACCACGCTATAGCAACACCGGCAACACTAATTAGTGCCCAGCTGATTGCAGGGATAGCTTCCAGTTGTGGAAATAACGACGAACCGCCGGTGGCAATAGCACTGATGATGGCTAATAAGGCTATACTTATTAGAAATCTTCGATGTCTGCGTTTTACGCCGTACGTTTTTTCTATTGCCTTATTGCTAACAAAATGATTATCAACAAGTTTCGGTAACAATTCGCTTACAGATTCCAGCTTTTCGAAGCTTTGGTAGATCTTTGTCGGCATTTCAGGAAATTTCTCTATCCATTCCGGCGCGTATCGGCGCAATTCTTTTATAACTGTTTTGGGATGATAACGCTGTTTAATCCAGCGTTCTAAAAAAGGATGGGCTGTCTGCCACAAATCCAGTTGAGGATAAAGTTGTCGGCCCAGCCCTTCAATATTCAGTAACGTCTTTTGCAGCAACACCAGTTGTGGTTGCACCACCATGTTAAAGCGTTGAGCAGTTTTAAATAACGTGATCAACGCGTTGCCAAAGGAAATTTCCGCCAATGGCTTCTCGAAAATGGGTTCACACACAGTGCGAATCGCTGCCTCAAACTCATTGATGCGAGTCTCCTTGGGTACCCAGCCGCTCTGTATATGCAGTTCCGCCACTTGCCGGTAGTCGCGACGAAACATTGCCAGTAGATTGCGCGCCAAGTAATACTGATCTTCCCGAGTTAAGGAGCCGACAATCGCCGTATCTACAGCGATATACTGAGGTTCCGACGGATTATTACAGTTGACAAAAATATTGCCAGGATGCATATCTGCATGGAAAAAATTGTGGACAAAGACCTGTGTAAAAAAAATCTCTACTCCTCGTTCCGCTAAGCTTTTTATGTCCGTGCCTCGGCATTTCAGGGTTTTAATATCGTTAACAGAAATACCGTAGATACGCTCCATCACTAATAATTGACGATTGGAGTACTCCCAGTAAACTTCAGGCACGTACAACAGTGGAGAATCGGTAAAGTTACGCCGCAGTAATGAGCCATTGGCTGCTTCTCGTTGTAGATCTAATTCATCCAGAATAGTCTGACGGTAGTCCTCGACAATTTCTACCGGTCTCAATCGTTTGCCAGTATCGAGCCAGTATTCCAGCAAGCGGGCGATCCACAACAACAACCGAGTATCTTTATCGATGGTGGTTTCAATGCCAGGTCTGACAACTTTAACCACCACTTCGCGCCCATCTTTTAAGCGGCCACTGTGAATTTGCGCTATCGAAGCTGAGGCCAGTGGTTCTTTATCCAGGTGTGCAAAAATTGTATCTATAGATTGGTCGAAGGCACTGTCAACCAAATGATAAAATGTTTGCGGATCGAAGGGGGTCACATTGTCCTGCAAATAGCTCAATTCCTTGACGATGTCGGCAGGTAATAGATCGGGTCGAGTAGACAGTAATTGACCAAACTTAATAAAGATAGGACCCAATTCTTCGCAGGCATAGCGCAGACGGCGACCACGAGTCCATTGTTGATTGCTAAGACCAATGCTGAATAAATAACGCCATGGCCACGGCAGCTGTTTTGGCAGCAATTCGTTTAAACGGTAACGAATACCAACGCGTAAAATCTTTACTGCCCGAAAGAATAAGATCATGTTAATTAATTATTCTCATGCTTCAAATCGATATTTTTCGAGGTGGAATTTCGTGGATTGGAGCTTTCCAAATTGGAATCACTTAAACCGGTTTTATTAAAATGACTATCGGACAACTTTGCTTGTAGTTGTTGGATGCGGGCTTGGAGGCGATCAGTGGCTAATATGATTTCGTCGACTTGATCATGAAAGTGGTGAAATTCGTTTTTTGACGGGACTACTCTAAGCTCTTCTTCTAAATAAATACGCAATTGATGCTGATGATAGCGGGATTGATGTTGTAACCATTGTCCGGTTTTACCGATCAAAGTGGCTGTAATAGGGCCGACTATGTCGCCCAAGTAATATTGCAGGCAAGTTTCCCAGTCTATGTCGAGATGATCCAAAATAGTCTGCCAACCTTGCAATAACCTTACATCGCCGTACAATTCGACACCGCTGCCAGCAAGATTGCCGGGACGATTCAACAACCCAAGCAGCGCTGCTGGTGAACCGGTCAAATGCGTAGTTGCCGATGCTTCGCAGCGGCTCATAATTCTTATGCCACCTGCTGTCCCCTGACAATATAGAGTCATTGTTGGTAGGCCTACCGCAATCATCTTGATAGCGAGAATATCCGTCAGTTTGCTCACCGCCTGTTTACTGGCTGGATCGTAGTGAAGAGCATTATTTATGGCGGTTTCAACAGTTGTTGCAATTGCAATAGCTATCGTTGAATGTTGTTTCACTGCCATAGGCTAGCCATTCGATTGTTACTGACAATGCTTAATACTTTTTTAAGCAAATTTTTATCGACGATTCAGGGCTTCACACCTTTGTGTAAAGCGACGATGCCACCAGTCATATTATGGTATTCACAGCACCTAAAGCCTGCATCAACCATCATTGTCTTCAAGGTTTCCTGATTGGGATGCATGCGGATTGATTCCGCCAGATAGCGATAACTGTCGGCATCGTCTGTAATTAACTTACCCATTAGTGGTAAAAAACGAAACGAATATTCATCATATACTTTGTTCAATAACTTATTGGCAGGTTTAGAGAATTCCAGCACCAATAATCGACCGCCTGGCTTCAGGACTCTCAACATGCTCTGCAACGCTGCATCCTTATCAGTTACGTTACGTAAACCAAAGGCGATGGTGATACAGTCAAAGACGCCATCGGCAAAGGGTAAATACTGAGCATCAGTTTGTAAGTACTGAATGTGTTTGGCTACTCCACGATCAATGAGCCGGTTACGCCCGGTTATCAACATGGCGTCGTTGATGTCTGCCAACACAACTTGTCCGTGTTCTCCAACGCGCTGGGCGAATTGATAGGCGAGATCACCGGTGCCGCCAGCAATATCGAGTACCTTGTGGCCTGGCCGGATGGCAGAAAACTCTATCGTAAAGCGTTTCCACAGCCGGTGGATACCTGCTGACATTAGGTCATTCATCAGATCATATTTATTCGCTACAGAGCGAAACACGCCGGCAACCCGTTTAGCTTTTTCCTCCAATGGTACTTCGGTAAAACCAAAATCTGTGGTGTTTTTGGTGTTCATTGGTTTAGTCTCTGTTTGGAGGAGAAAATTGAACGACGCTGGTATTGGGGTCGCGGTGCTTACCTTCATTGCGTAGCTTAATGAGATAACGTTGCCAATTTTTATCTCGATTGAGGCATAGATTGGTTAAATAAGACCATGTGTAGATTCCGGAGTTGTGGCCGTCGTCAAATTCAATTTGTAAACCGTAATTACCGGCTGCTTTGAGATGATTTATCCCTACGTGTACCTTGCCAGAGGGAAGTTTACCTTGCCCCTGGCCATGACCACGTACTTCAGCTGATGGCGAGTGGACTCGAAGATATTCGGCGCTAAGCTGATAATTGATGTTGTCGACTACTAGTTCCAGACGCTTAGATTTTCGGTGCAAGTGCACTTTTTGCAGCGCTGACTTTGATGTTGATTTAATCGCCACGATGTTACACTTTGATAGTTCGCTCAAAAATTCCTACAAAATAAAGCGGCTTAGGTCTTCGTTTTTGGTCAGTTCGCCGAGACGCTGGTCGACATAAGCGACGTCTATCGTAATGTTTTTTTCGTTTTCATCACTGACAAAAGAAATCTCTTCGAACAACCGCTCCATCACCGTATGCAATCTACGCGCGCCAATATTTTCGGTGCGCTCGTTAACTTCCCAGGCTGTTTCAGCGATGCGTAGAATGGCGTCTTCGGTAAAGCTCAGCGATATATCCTCCGTCTCCATTAATGCTTTCTGTTGTAAGGTTAATGAGGCATTGGGTTCAGTCAGGATACGCTGAAAATCTTTTGGTGTTAGTGCTTCCAATTCAACACGAATGGGTAATCGTCCCTGGAGTTCGGGGATAAGATCGGAAGGTTTCGTCAAATGAAAGGCACCGGAAGTAATAAATAAGATATGATCCGTTTTAATCGAGCCGTACTTAGTGCTCACGGTACATCCTTCGATCAAAGGCAGCAAGTCTCGTTGCACCCCTTCCCGGGAGACATCAGTGCCACTATTTTGGTGGCGTTTTGACACTTTGTCTATTTCGTCAATAAACACAATGCCATTTTGTTCTGCTGCTTCGATAGCTTTACTCTTTAGCTCTTCTTCATTGATTAATTTCGACACTTCTTCATCGTAAAGTCTCTTATACGCTTGCTTGACTGGCATTTTTATATGCTTGCTGCCCTTGGATGAAATAGAGGAAAAAATATTTTGCAGTTGACTGGTCATATCTTCCATACCTGGCGGCGCCATAATCTCAACGCCTACAGGCGTGGCGGTCACCTCGATCTCAATTTCTTTGTCGTCAAGTTCACCCTCGCGAAATTTCTTGCGAAAAAGTTGCCTGGTTGAGGATTCGGAATGGTCATTTTCGTCACTGACATGGTCGCTACGAGCAGGTGGCAGTAGTGCGTCAAGAATACGTTCTTCGGCTGCGTCCTCGGCGCTCATATTGACTTTTTTGCGCGCCTGCTCGCGGTGCATTTTGACTGACATATCAGCCAGATCGCGAATCATAGCTTCAACATCGCGGCCCACATACCCAACTCCGGTACACTTGGTCGCCTCGACTTTGATAAAGGGAGCATTGGCCAGCTTTGCTAGACGGCGTGCAATTTCAGTCTTGCCTACGCCCGTCGGACCTATCAACAAAATATTTTTAGGGGTCACTTCCTGTCGCAATGGTTCGTCAATTTGCATCCGTCGCCAGCGGTTGCGCAGTGCGATAGCAACTGCCCGTTTAGCTTTTTGTTGGCCAATAATGTGCTTGTCCAGCTCGTGAACGATTTCACGGGGTGTCATATCTGACATTTACTATCCTCTATTTTTAACGGCAATTGAGAGTTTCTATGGTGATATTTTGATTAGTATATATGCAGATATCACCTGCAATATGCAGCGATTTTTCAACGATTTCTTTAGCGCTAAGCTGAGTATTTTCTAATAATGCCTTGGCGCTTGCTTGAGCAAATGAGCCGCCAGAACCAATAGCAATTAAGTCATCTTCTGGTTGGATAACATCGCCATTACCGCTAATAATCAGTGAAGCTTCTTCATTAGCAATGGCCAACAAGGCCTCTAGCCGACGTAGGGCGCGATCTGTGCGCCACTCTTTGGCCAACTCTACTGCAGCACGTACCAGCTGGCCGTTATGGGCTTGTAATTTTGCCTCAAACCGTTCAAACAGGGTAAAGGCATCGGCTGTGCCGCCGGCAAAACCGGCAATGACTTTATTTTCATAAAGACGGCGAACTTTACAGGCATTGCCTTTCATAATGGTATTACCGAATGAAACCTGCCCATCGCCCCCGATTACGACCTCGCCTTCGCGACGAACCGAAACAATTGTAGTACCGCGGTACTGTTCCATGCGTGTATTCCTTTGTTTTGACAGAAAGACGATAAGTTGGGGCAGAGGAGTAAATATCAATGGAGTTTAACTTAACATCATATCAGCCAGCTTATAAATAGTAATGAAAATACGGTTTTTTAGGTAGGCCTAAATATAAGTCCTTGGCTGAAGTGACGATGGGTTGGTAAAAGGATACTCCTTGTCCAAATCTAACTCTGCTTAAAAATCACTTTCTTCACAGCCATCAGTAGTTCGTCATATAGTATCAAGGCTACCACAATACAGGCAGTACCAAGTGCAATGTAATCGCTCAAGGGTTCGTTTAGCAACAACGCCCCCCAATACAAAGCTAGTACCGGAGTAACCAGAGGTATTAATGACACCACTGATACACTTAAATGGCTTAATACAAAAAAATAGGCAGCAAACCCGATCAATGAACCGATGACGCTGAGATAGATAATAGCGTAAATGCCGGCGTCTGATAGAGTGGTGTGACTCTTGTCATCAAATAAGAACCAAGACAACAGTAAACCCGGCAATGAAAATGCCAATGCACCGAATGTTTGTTCAAACGCATTGATTTCGTGCGTAGTTTGCAAGTGTTTCAGCAATACCTGACTTAATGAGAACACCAATCCGGAGCCCAACATTAATACAATCCCGTAAATCGCGTTATTGCCAAATTGCAGTTGATCCATAAAAATTAGCACAACGCCGATAATGGCAAAAATCAAAGCCAGTAATTTCCCTGGGGTAAAATAATTCTCCTTCAGTAATATAGCCGCCAATAAACCGCTAGTAATCGGCGTTAATGCAAACAGGACGGCCATCAGGCCGGAGGCAATAAAATTCGACGCCAAATAAACCAAGGTCATATTGGGAAAGATGCCCATGCCTGCTGCTACGTAGACCTTCCAGTTTTTGCTTTTCAGCGTCGACGAGTTTTTCCATACTGCGATAATGGCAGCTGCTAAAAAAAAGGCAATGGTCATACGATAAAGGATGGCGGCAAACGGGCTCACACTGGTGCTGCTGACTTTAATTGCCAGTGGTGTTGTCGACCAAATTAAAATAACGGCTACATAGTTCAATAACACAGACATGATTTTTCCTCCTTTATCTTTTCCAATGTTGAACATGGACTGCAGCCTAAAACGAAAAAAGCCGCAGTGTGTGCTGCGGCTTTTTCTCTTTAAACGTTGTTCTTTATGAATTTTGAACTTATTTAATGGTCAAGTAACCCCAGCAATAGTTTGTAAGCACACGGGCTCGCTTCAGCCAGCGTGCAACACGCGCTGAAGACATAATATGTACTTGGGCTGATAAGTGGTTCATCGGGTACTCGTTTATTAAAACAACTTGTTCTAAGCTTAATAGCTTATAAGTGGAATTCTAGCTGGAAATTGTTAAAGTGCAACTATAACTTTCAAAAAATATACATAGCCACTTGCTTTCATATAATAAATTGGTAGAGGAAAGTACTTTTCGATACACTCTTTGCCAACAAAAACTGGAGGGATTAATACTCTGTTTCGGCAGCAGTTCATTAAATTGAAAATTTGTATACAGTTTTCGACATAATGATTAATGGAATTTTTCATGGACATTTCTCTTGAAGGAAAAACGGCTCTAGTCACAGGTAGTGCGGCAGGTGTCGGCCGCGAAACATTACTCACATTGGCCCGTGCCGGAGCCAACGTTTGTGTTCATTATCGAAACAGTAAAGATGCTGCAATGCAGACGCTGCGTGACGCCCGCCTGCTCGGCGTGAAAGCAGAAGCTTATTCGGTCGATGTCACTGAGCCTGGGGCAGTCAAAAAAATGATCGGTGAGATCGAGGCTCATTTTGGTGGACTTGATATCCTCGTCAATAACATCGGTGATTACAAGATTGGTAATATCGCCCAGTACACCATCGAAGATTGGCACTGGATGCTCAATAGTAACCTCAATGCCACTTGGTATACCTGTCATTATTCTCTGCCGGGAATGCGAGACAGGAAACGAGGTGCAATCGTTAATACCGGCACCGCAGGTATTGCTTTTGCCGGTGCCAAGGTCAACGCTACGCCTTATCATATCGCCAAACAAGGGGTGGTGATGCTCACTCGCTCGCTAGCGGCTAATGAGATTCAGCATGGTGTTAGGATCAACATGATCTGCCCGGGTCAGCTTGAAGGCACCATTGAACCAAACCCGACGCTTCCCAGTGGCCGTTTCGGTAAGCATGAGGAGGTTGCCAATACAATTCTATTCCTCGTTTCCGATCATGCCAGCTATATCACCGGCAGCACGGTAGAGGTTGGCGGAGGCTATGGATTGTAATCTAACCGCACGCATTCGCCAGATTAATGCCGCCGGAAAAATTGCTTTTATCCCGGAGGTTGTCTATGGATGGCCTTCTCCGGAGGAATCTCTATCCGTATTGTCGCTTTTATCCCATTACGATAACGTCATTTTAAAAACGTCACTTCCCGCTTCTGAACAATGGTGTAATAATTCCAGTGCCGAAATGATATCCATCAATCGTCACGCTTGGCAGCTAGGGCTACGGAATAATGATGTAGCCCGCATTTTTCGACAACAACAATTGCCGAGTACATTGGTGGTCTATCCAGGTATTGCGCTACAGTATTCGTTTACCGAACTTATCGATATACTTGCGGGTGCTTTTGATTGTTTGACTCTGGCGGAAGGTTATACCGCCAAAGACAGTGCCTGGACTGCCTTCGGGCATACTTTCCGAGAATACCAACAAATAGCTGAAGCCGGTGGCATTGCGTTGGCGAATGTGGTTACCGAAAAACATACCGACGATGAACTTGTCGAGCGAGTAGAGACTTCGTCTGGCTTTATTTACACTGCTGTTTCGACAGCCGTCGCAGGTTTAACCCATAGTGATTTTCAAATTGAGGAATTGTTGGCGCGTATACGTCGCTATACTGATTTGCCCATCCAAATTGGTTTTGGTGTTCGTGGACCCGATATGATCCGGCGTTTCACTAAATTTCAAGAGGTGAATGCAATTACAATGGGTACCCAACTTGTGCGAGAACAGCAGAAGGGATGCCATCATTTTATATCTTTTATCGAAGCATGCGTCGCCGCTTGTCAACGTCCGATGGAAACTGAATGTACTTTCACTGCCGCAAGAGTTATGCCCTCTCTATAATTTTCCACATAGTCCTGTTTACATGATTAATCTCGAATTTATTGCTGAAACTAACCTCCCCACAAAACATGGCGTTTACCGAGTACGTGCCTACCGTGATCATGTTTCCAATACCGAGCCAATGGCAATTGTCTTTGGGCAAGTGAAAGGACTGGCTGCAGTTCCGGTTCGCGTTCACGACGAGTGCTTAACTTCTGAAGTGTTGGGTTCTTTAAAATGTGACTGCCGAGAGCAATTGGACTATGCATTGCAATACATCAAAGAAACTGGACCCGGAGTGGTTATCTATTTGAGGCAAGAGGGCCGAGGTATAGGGCTAGCCAACAAAATTGCTGCTTATGCTCTACAAGAAGAAGGTCACGATACCGTCGACGCCAATCGTCTGCTTGGCTTGCCCGATGATGCACGACGTTATGACGCCGCCGCCGCCATATTAAAGGATTTGGAAATACGAAGTGTCAGTTTGATGACTAATAATCCACGCAAAATTGATCGTCTGAAGGCACTCGGTGTTCAAATTCATCGGCGTATTCCAGTGCTTGTGAATCCTAATCCTCATAGTGAGAAATACTTGAAGTCCAAGCAATCTAGGATGGGTCATTTAGTAACCGATCAGTAGCTAAAATATTCAAGTTAAGGGTTTGAGCAGCAAAATTAACTTTGGCAACAGTGTTAGCGAGCCTAAAATAGCCGCCAACATAGCCAAGCCGGTCAATAGTCCAAAATAAACCGATGGAATAAAGTTTGACAACGCCAAGATAGAAAAGCCGGCGATGATAGTGATCGATGTATAGTACATCGCTCGACCAATAGACCCATGGGAGCGGTGCATTGCGGCGATATAATCATTGTCGATAGCAAATTCTCTGCGGAAACGGTAAATATAATGAATGGCGTTATCGACGCCGATGCCGACGGCGATAGAGGCGATAGTAATCGTCATCATATCCAGTGGAATGCCGGTCAAACCCATGCCGCCAAGGACAATTGCCGCCGCCAACATGTTGGGAATAATGGCGATTAACGACAGTAATAGCGACCTGAATAGAATTAAAAACATTATCATAATCCCAACAAACACTGCACCAATGGTCAAAATCTGTGACTGAAATAAACTTTGCAGCATATTGTTATAGAGTACCAACATGCCGGTGATGTTAACCTGCTCAGGCGCTAGCCCTACTTCATCAATAGCATAATTACGCACCTTATCGATCAATTGCGCTCGGCGTAAATTGGGATCCGTCTCTTTTACGCGCATGGTGATTCTGGTTTGTTCTACATCTTCATTCTTTGACAGATAAGGAGTAATTAAAAACGACTTTATTGTCTCCGGCAGGCTGGCGCGCATCACTGCTAACTCAAAATTGTTTAATGACTTGCCATTGAGTTCACTGGCGACTTTATAAGCGGTGGCCAGTGATTGCACTTTACCGACTTCCGGCAGTTGTTCCAAATAATCGTGGATTTGTTGAACTCTGTTTAGACCTGCTTGGGTAAACCAGTAATTTTCTTCCACTGCTTCAGCATTTTGGTGTTCCGAAAACGGAGTTGCCGATGCGAATGGATCGATTTCATCAAAAGCGCGGGATTCACCGAAAGGATCTTGATTGGTCTGCGGATCCTCGGTTTCTTTGCGATGATGATCTAAAACAATATCCAAGGTGACGGTACCACCTAATTGCTGGTCAATGACCCGCATGCCCTGATAGATTTCGGTCGATTCACGAAAGTAATCGATAAACCGGTTTTCTACATCTAACTGCCGAATACCGAGATAACTGATGATGGCTGCTACAGCGCTGGCGGCTAAAATGGTCTTGCCATAGTTTGTGGTTAAACGGGAAAAGTGCAGTGTAAAAGCGCCGGAATCATCTTTTTTAACATTAAGTTTGTGATGCGACACGTTTGGCAACAGCAGTAACCCCGACGGAATAACTAAAAATGCCAGAATAAATACCACGCACAGACCCAAGCTCATCATCAGACCAAAATCCACTACTGGACGAATTCCGCTAATCACTAGCGAGGCAAACGCTACCATAGTAGTCATCACTGTATATAAACAGGGTTTTGACATGGTTGAGACGGTCGCTCGAATGGCTTGTTTGTTCGTCCAAGCAGGTTCCGTCGCCAGATATTCACGGTAGCGTACAATCAAATGAATGGTGACCGCTAGACAAACGATTAACAACAAGGCGACAAAATTTGACGAGATAACAGTCATTCGCCAGTCGATAGTGCTGAGAAAACCAAGCATTATCAATACCGACGACAAACAAGTAGCCAGAGGCAATACAACAAATTGCCAATGTCGAAAAATAACGGACAAGATGATGACAATAAAAATAATTATCCCGCTGCCGAAAACAACCAGGTCGCTACTGATAAAGTTGATCATATCTGCGGTAATCATCGATACGCCACCGAGAAAAATATCTGCCTTATCGCGGTAACGATCAATCACTTTACGTACTTCAGCAACACGCCGATGGCTGCGCTCTGCAGCTTTGGTACTGTATTCGAGAAATTTATGACTTACTTCGTCTAACCGTAAATTTTCACTTGCTGACAGGCCCTTTTGATCGTGTTTTAAGCGCAAAGCGTCACGCTCTCTGACCAATTCTATAAAGCGGTTATCGACAGCCAGGTTTAGTAAGATGGCGGTAGTTTTTCCATCTGGTCCCAATAACATATCGCGATAGATAGGACTCTCGAGAAATTCTTTTTTCGCCAATTCGCGATCTACGCCTTCGGAGAATAAAGTGTTGGGCCCTTTAGCGACATCTGTTAGCGATACCGGAGGGCTGTAGAGCAATGGCACATCGAGAATGGAATTAGCGCCGCTGACACCCTCGACTTCAAGTAGCTCATCCCGCAAGGAGTGAATATGATGTAAAGTTTTATCAGTGAATAAATCTGTTTTACTCGTATAGGTGATGACCAGAAAATCGCCTGATTGATAGCGTTGATAAATTTTGCGGAAATAATCGAGATCATGGTCGTATTCCAGTGTGAGCGCGTCCGCCGAGGCATCCAAGCGCAACTGGTTTAAATTCAGGCAAAACAAAATAACTGTCAACAACAATAATAGTAATGTCTGACTGGGCTTTTCAAGTACGCAATAAAAGTAGGTTTGTCTGAGTTTTTTTATCATTTCTACTCGGTAATGTTGTTACCAACTCCCCAATAAATACCGCCTAAAACGGTCTCTCGGTGAGCACCGGTGACGCTTGGAATATTTCCTGCCAATCCCCTTAGTGACTGCTTGGCTAACCAGGCGAAAGCGATAGCTTCCACCCAGTCGGGGTGTATGCCTAATGCTAGCGTTGTTGCAACGTGTCGCGGTTGTAATTTCAGCGTCAAATTTTTCATTAGCTGCCGATTGTGGCTGCCGCCTCCGCATATATAAATCTCAGAGTGCTTTTGCGGGTCAACCTTGTCGATATGATTGGCGATGGTTTCGGTGGTGAACGCTAGTAATGTGGCTTGAATATCTGCCGCACTGGTTTTTTGTGAACATAGAGCCAGTTGTTCTTGCAGCCAAGGTAAATTGAATTCCTCTCTGCCAGTACTTTTCGGTATTGGCAGTGTCAGAAACGAATGCTTTAATAATTGACTCAACAATTTTTTGTCCACATTTCCCGAAGCAGCCCAGTGGCCGTCACTATCGAAACTGCCCTGATGGTGTTGCTGGAACCAACTGTCCATCAAACCGTTACCTGGACCGGTATCGAAGCCGATAACATCCGCTTGTCTGGGGAGGTAGGTAATATTTGCAATACCACCGATATTCACTATTACCCGATCATTTGAACGATTGTGAAAAGCCGTCCGATGGAAGCTGGCCGCTAGTGGTGCTCCTTGACCACCGGCAGCAATATCTCTGCGCCTAAAATCAGCAACAGTGGTAATGCCCGTTGTCTCAGCAATAATGTTAGGATCACCGACTTGCAATGAATAGCCTCGTTGTCCATCTGATGCAGGGTAATGTCTTACTGTCTGTCCATGACTGCCGATGGCGCGGATAGCAGTTTTTTTTGTTTCAGTTTTAGCGCATAAGTTTTCTATGGCCTTGCAAGAGAGATCGGCGATGGTTTTATCCAGGTAGCGTATTTGTTCGATTTCCCCGCTATGGTCTAACGCTAGTTGGTATATCGCTGATCGTACATTTGTTGTGATGGGAAGTTGGTAACTGCTGATCAATTCAACGGATTTTTCACTGATCTCGACAAGTGCCGCATCAATGGCATCGGCGCTTGTCCCCGACATTAAGCCAATATATAAAGCCATGCACTTATTTTTGCGGCTACTGTTTGGTTTTTGTTTGGTTAGTTGTTGTCATAGCAAATTGTGTTTTTCGACTGTACTGGTCGAGTTGAGCAACCACAGTAGCGGTTTGTTGCTTGAAACGAGACAGTTCCGTATTGGGTATTTTTTCGGCCTTTGGCAATTTAACAGTTACTGGATTGCGAACAGTGCCATTGACATAAAACTCGTAGTGGAGATGTGGGCCGGTCGCCAGTCCGGAGGTTCCAACATAGCCTATTCGCTGGCCTTGTTTTACTCGTTTACCGGTACGTATACCTTTAGCATAGCCATTCATATGTGCATACAGGGTACGGTAGGTTTGCCCGTGTTCGATAATCACAGTGCGTCCATAACCACCTTTGGTGCCTGCCCAGACAACTTTGCCGTCACCTGCCGCTCTTATCGGTGTGCCTCTCGGGGCGGCATAGTCGGTGCCTTTGTGAGCGCGGATGGTATTTAAAATAGGGTGTTTGCGGCGTAAATTGAAATGTGAGCTTATGCGAGCAAAATCCACGGGTGTTCTCAGAAATGCCTTGCGCATGCTGCGCCCTTCCGGCGTATAGAAGTGGCTGTTACCTTTCTTGTCGGTATAGCGTACTGCACGATAGGTCTCGCCGCGATTAGTAAATTCGGCAGCTAAAATGCGACCATTTTTCAGCTTCTCTCCATGGAGGAACTGTTCTTCATAAAGTACTTTAAATTGATCATTAGTTCGAATATCGAGCGCAAAGTCGATATCCCAACCAAAGATATTGGCAATTTCCATAATCAGATTTTCTTCAATTCCCGCTTCAATTCCCGCCAGAAATAAAGAGTTGGCTATAATGGCTTCTCGGTAGGCGATATGTATATCGGGCTCAAAAACAATTTCTGTGTCGTCAAATTTTTCACCGGAACGATGAAAATCTATTCTCAATAGAGGGTCTTTTTGATATCTCAGCCCGTCTAACTGCCCATTTTTGATGGCGAACGACAAATGTTGTCCGGGATGTAGTTTGGTCAATTGCTTTGCAGCCCTGTTACTGTTTATCAATTCATACAGGCTTCGGTCGGACAAGCCAACACGCTGAAAAATCGTCGATAAGTTATCACCTGATTTTACCGTTTCAGTAAGCCATGAATTGGATAGGTAATTTTGATTTAGCGAAGGCTGTTGTGTTACCTCTCCTTCTACTCGGTCTTCTATGGGGTTGAATCCTTCTATCTGCGGCTGCTCAAGCGTGGAAGTAGTGTATGCTGAAGCGGTTCCAGAATAGTCGGAAGGATAAGGATTGACTAACGAAACGTCGGATGTTGATGAGTTGGACAGGGAAAGTGCTAATTGTTGACCATCACGTTTGGCTGAAACTTGGCTTAATGGTGCAAAAATTACCAAGCCTAATAGTAGATTACCGAGCACTCCCGCAGCTATTAAATGTCCGCGAGGGAAATGGAAAAAATGATTATTACCAAAAAATTCAGTGAGTTTCATTGATGTTTTAATAAAATACTTAATATTTTTTAGAGATACCCGCGTTTATAACAAATTATTTAGAAATAATCACCCTTATACTGAATAAAAAAGATGATTCAGGCTGTACAATTTGCTACTCTGGATAGAGCATATTGATAAATATAAGGAAAAAAATTATGAATGACGTACAAACTAGCGAAAAAGGCTTCATTCCAACATTACTGTTGTGCTTCTTTTTGGGGGGGCTGGGCATACACCGTTTTTATGTTGGCAAAATTGGTACCGGTGTTTTAATGTTGCTCACTCTTGGTGGCTTAGGTATTTGGACTCTAATCGATTTCATCGTGATTGCTTGCGGTAATTTTAAAGACAAGCAAGATTTGCCAATTAAGTCCAAATAATACTGTTTCCTGGTCCCAAGGCCTTAAAGTTCTTTTTCTACTGCCTTGGGCTATTGCTCCAAAAAATTTCTTTCCTTGCCACCAGGTTTCCTTTCTCTCATGTTTTTAAATGAATCCATTTGTTTTTCTATACGGTGCAGAATTTTAATTCTGCCGCTATCATTGTAGTAACCTTTTCCGAGTGTCAGCTTTTGTCACTGCTATGAGTGTATTCAAATTTGGATGAATTGATAACTACTCCTTCTTTCTATCGTTTAATTTTCTAAAAATCCCCTCTCCTGTGAAGCAGGATCAAACACTTGTGTTTGTGGCGATTTTTAGTAAGGTGTCTGCAACATTAAAGGAACTGTATTGAGGGAGAATAAATGACGGTTGATAGTAACCTGCTAACTGATTTGCATGGTCGTGGTTTGATAGCACAAATGACGGGCGACAATGGACTCGAGAGTCATTTAGCTGAAGAGTCGCGCACGGTCTACTGTGGTTTTGACCCCACGGCAGATAGCCTTCATATTGGCAGTTTAGTGCCATTGTTGGCGCTAAGACGTTTTCAAATGGCAGGCCATAAGCCCGTAGCTTTGGTGGGTGGTGCTACTGGCCTTATCGGGGATCCCAGCTTCAAATCTCAAGAGCGTCAGCTCAATACTCCAGATATCGTTTCGGCTTGGACTGACAAGATAAAATTGCAAGTGTCGCAGTTTATCGATTTCGATGCGGGTGAAAATTCCGCTGAAGTGGTCAACAATCTCGATTGGGTTGCGCCTGTGAGCATGCTTAGTTTTCTGCGTGATATAGGCAAATACTTTTCCGTTAATAATATGGTTCATAAAGAGGCGGTTAAACAACGGATCGACCGCGAAGGTGCTGGTATTTCCTATACCGAATTTAGCTACATATTATTGCAGGCACTCGATTTTGCAGAACTTTATCAAAGGAAAAACTGTACTTTACAAATGGGAGGCTCCGATCAGTGGGGTAACATCACTGCGGGAATCGATCTTGCGCGGCGACTCCACGGTGGACAGGTTTTTGGTCTGACACTACCTCTAGTCACTAAAGCTAATGGCGCCAAGTTTGGCAAAACAGAATCAGGCACGATATGGTTGGATTCCTCTAGGACTTCTCCTTATGCGTTTTATCAATTTTGGCTTAATACCGCCGACGATGATGTCTACAAATTTTTGCGATATTTTACCTTCCTAGATCTAGCGGAAATAGATGCCATTGAGGAGGCTGACAAATCATCGAGCGACAAGCCTCAGGCTCAGTGTATTTTGGCTGAAGAAGCAACCCGCCTAGTGCATGGAAATCAGGGTTTAAGTGCGGCGCAGAGGATTACTGAGGCCTTGTTTAGTGGCGCTGTCGATCACCTCAGTTACACCGATTTTACTCAATTGCAGCAAGATGGCTTGCCTTCTTCAAAGCTTGTGGATACGGATTTGAGCACTGAACCGCTGACAAGCATCCTGGTGTCTGCAGGTTTGGCGAAGAATGGCAAGCAAGTCAAGGATGCCCTCATGAATAATGCCGTTTTCGTCAACGGCGTCAATGTTAACTGGGATGCCAATATGCAATGCGCTGATATTTTTTCAACTGACAGGGCATTGCACAATCAATTTTTCTTAGTAAAGCTTGGCAAAAAGAATTATCACCTTCTCAATCGCCAATTAAGCTAACGATTAGAATTTTTTTATTGTGATTATTAAGATTTTGCTTGCGAGTTTGATTTGAGTAGTTATAATGCGCTGCTCGCTGTCGGCTAAGCGCTGTTAGCGGTTTTTTAACAGATTGGATCAAGCAATGCGTGTGGGCATTTGCGGTTTATGAGTAATTGTAAGGCGCAAATGACCGACAATTCGTCGTTGCTAACTTGGTGATGGCACATTTATGTTGTTATTGCTGAGATAGCAACAATATAAGTTGAAAAGTTATGTAAGTAAGTTGTCACAGATGATTTATTTATAAGCGCTGAGCAGTAATTTAAGTATATAGGCATAGTATTAATCCTATGTCGGATAGCCGTTAAGGCTATATCAATGATTAAATCAGTAAAAACTGAAGAGTTTGATCATGGCTCAGATTGAACGCTGGCGGCAGGCCTAACACATGCAAGTCGAGCGAGAAAGTTCCTTCGGGAGCGAGTAGAGCGGCGGACGGGTGAGTAACGCGTGGGAATCTACCGAGTAGTGGGGGA
>CAZEUZ010000054.1:0-5258 GCA_964515805.1 uncultured Cellvibrionaceae bacterium
AAATTGGTTTCGAGTTTAAGTATCCAATATTGGAAAGCGCTCTGAAGGAAATTTTTATAAAACAATGAAGTAGCAGAATAACGGAATTGGGTTTATCCCATTATTTATTGAATTCCACTGGACCGAACCCACGTGATCATACCCATCAAACAGTTAAGTTGGATAGTATCTATTATCCTTATCCTCAATGCTTGCAGTACAGTCAAACCAGAAAATGGTCAGGAAACCATAGCCAAAAGAGCTGCTCCCACTTTGAGTGATAATCAAGGAGAGAGGCCAATGTCAAAAACTGACTCACCCAACAATCAATCACCTAATAGCCAACGTGTTGTTAACTCGATTAGCCGCAACACCAAGACAAAGATAAGTATTGACAAGCTAGCACCTAAAGTGACAAATAAAGACGTAACCAAACTTTGGTCAGTACAGGTACTATCCTTATCCGGCAACAATACGACGGGACTAGAGACCTACAAACGCCGTATAGAAGGAATGGGTTATCAAACTTATAGGGTTGAGTCGGATCGTTGGAAAAAGCTGCTCGTTGGCCTTTTTAAATCAAGAGAAGCAGCTAATTCAGCCCTTCAGCAACTGCGTGCCACTGGTTATCCAGATGCTTTTCTATTAAGCCAGGAGCAACTCCTATCACAGATAGACCAGGCGGCCCCTGAAGACCAGAAGGTGATCACTTTTGATGTAAAACTCAATCCCGCTGTTGACCTTACCAACGGTGGCATTACCATTATTCACCAAGGCAGTACCAGTGATGAACCGGACATAGAGATGGCGGTGCTGATGAATGCAGTCAGTGAAATGCTCAATCGAAACCGGCCTAAGGTCGCATTATTTGTCCCAGAGGAAGCCACGGAAATATCTGCGCTGTTTGCGCCTTCTAATCCATTGGTTACTGTTGAAGATCAGCTGCAATTATGGATTTTAAATCCATCGGCTCTCACTAATTCTAGCATGGGTCCAGCCACTTTACAGAGGCTACTTCGAAAGCTGCATAAAAATAATACCAATGGCGTGCCCCAAGTGGTATTTGTTGCCAGTCCGCAGTCCGCGCCAGGTTTTTTACTCGCCGAACTACTTCATGACCTTGGTATTCAAGTCCGCAGCGTCGATCCCCAAAATCGTTTACTTGCCGAAGTGCACCGGTCCGATAGGACTATTGTCTCAATTTTACTGGGCGATCTATTTATCCCGGAAGGACAAGCCAAAAAAGGTATCCTAACCATTAATCAACAAAAAGACCGCGCAGAAAACTCAGGCGATATCAAAAAACTTCACCTTATCGAAACAAAAGAGAAAGAACTGTTAACCCGTTTAATTGAAAAAGCCCGTGGTGAGAAGAAAACAGTCAGTCCAGTCCAGCGAGCACCTAATCTTCAGCGCTTGATTTTGTCGGTTTATGATGAAAAAGCGGGAGATAGAAACAGTGAAGCGCGGCAGGTATTTTATAACGAACTCATGAAGCGAGAATTTCCATTGCTTTTTCTCATCAATCCCCAGACCCGTGCCGCATCATTGATGAACTGGCCTGACTTAGGTACTGCATTGCCTGTTTTCACAGACCAGTCTTCACTGAAACGGACGGCCCAAGAGTTGGGCATTCAAAAAGATGATTTTGCTTATGCTGTGATGACGCCAAAAGAGCTGCTTGCCTGGGCAGCGGAAAGGGAATATCCCTTGGCGTTTAATGCTTCTCGTGACCCTAAGCAAGCACCGGTTTATGTCTTTATGACTGTTGAGGAAGTGAAATCGTTGTCGGGTATTTAACAGGTTACGATTATACCGATTGCTTCAATTGCTGTAATTGAAATAACAATTCAGGCACATCATCGCGGACAATGCTCCACAGAGTGTCGTCGTAGTTCATCCCGCTCGCCGCAAAGCCAGCTTGGTCAAACTCGTCAGTGCTGAAATCCCTTTCGCTTTAAATCTTTACTATTTGACTATTGGTAAAGAAAAAGCTATCCTTTATTTAAATTCAAGAGGTCACTCTGTATGCCAAAAGTCAGTGCTAAAAGACAAATTACCTTGCCTATAGACCAATGCCGGTTAGCTGATATTAGCCCGGGTGATGAATATGAAAGTTACGTAGATAACGAAGGACATATCACCATTATCAAGAAAGCAATGGGTGCGGCGAGAGGCATACTTAAAGGCATCAAAGCAGACACACGTTTAAGTGATGAATCATCCTTACAAAGTAACTTTGTTCAATGATCGCCATTGATACCAATGTTCTTTTACGCTATCTGCTTGAAGACGATGAAATACAATCACCAAAAGCAAACAAACTGATAAACAGTTCAAAAAAAGCGCTTCTTACCGATATTGTTCTTGCAGAAGCAATTTGGACGTTGAAAGGCAAAAAATATAATCTGGATAAAGAAGGTATTATTCACTTAGTCAATGCCTTGTTTCAAGAACCCAATATCTGTTTTGAAGATGGACAAGCCGTTTGGTGTGCACTGAATGACTACCGAAAAGCAAAGAGTATGACAATCGGCAAAAAAAAGAAGCAAACCGATTTTCCCGATGCGTTAATTGCCAACAAGTCAAAATCTTATGCACTGATTAACGGTGATTCTTTCGAAGGCTACTATACTTTCGATGTGGCGGCTCAAGCACTACCAGGTGCTAAAAAACCTTAATGTATGTGTATAAAGCGGGAATTTCCACTGCTTTTTCTCATCAACTCTCAGACCCGTGCCGCGTCATTGATGAACTGGCCTAACTTAGGCACCGCGTTACCCGTTTTCACAGACCAGTCTTCACTGGAACGAACGGCTCAACAGTTAGGCATTCAAAAAAATAACTTTGCTTATGTCGTTATGATGCCAGAATAATTGCTTGCCTGGGCAGCGGAAAGAGAATATCCCTTAGCGTTTAATACTTCTCGTGATCCGAAGCAGGCGCCCGTTTATGTCTTTATGACTGTTGAGGAAGTAAAGTCGTTATCGGGTATTTAGATAAAGAAAATTGCCTTTTAGCTTGTTGTCGTTATATTGATTGCGCCATATACATGCCCTGCACTCTTGCTTATTTGGTCTGCAACAGATATTCATCCGGGGTCAGAACCCGTAACCGGCTGTAAGAGAAGTCTTTCTTATTACGGGTAATGATGATCTCGCAACCATGATACTCTGCGGTAAAGTACTGTATTCCATCCTCCACGTCCCTGAAGTCAGAGCTCAAAGCCTTGCCAAGTTCACGATCAGTAACCGGCAGTATCGCCAATATTTCCCTTAACGTTTGTATCGCTTTTTTGGCGTTAGAGGAACTATAGCGATTCAGGATATAGAATATGTTGGCTAACGCTAATACCGTGGTATGACCATCCATTTCGCGTATTTCGCAATTATTTATGATCTGAGATGACGAAGACATAAATTCTTCACGCCCCAATAACACATCAAGGATGACATCCGAATCGATATAGGCCTTCACTGATCAGCCTTATACTTATTAACCAGCTCTTTGTAGTTCAAATCTTCATCATGCTCCCTGAACATGCCGGAAAGCATTTGAGTTTTTGGCGATATAGTCGGGATATCGCTACTTTTTGAAACAAGTGATTCAAAATAGCCTTCGACAAGGCCAGACAAGCTGGTGTGGTGAGCCCTTGCCCATACTTTTGCTTTTTCAATGGTCTTTCCATTCATCGAAAGTGTTAATTTGGTTGTCATACTGTACCTCCGATTAGAAGTATATAGGCCGATACGTATTTATTCAAAGGGTCATACGTATTATGAGCGTAAAAGCCAAAGAAACTGCTTACCTAGGCAGAGGGAAGGGAATACTCACTGGCTTTTAATGCTTTTCCTGATCCGAAGCAGGCACCGGTTTATGTGTTTATTACCACTGAGGAAGTGAAGTCGTTGTCGGGAATTTAATTACCAACCTCAATAAGAAAAAGGTCGCTGACAAGTACACACTCGCTACAGATAATAAGAATTATTTTCATTTGTCACCGACCCTCTTTAATTCTCAGTGCCCCGCCCAATCAACACTATTAATAATTGGTTCGATTATCGGATAGGGATCGAAAGTTTCGCCAGGTGGAATTTTGGTGCTGAGATGGATAACAAATAACTCGTTAAATTCTCTCTTCTTGTCTGGCCCGATAGGACAAAATATGGTCTGGTTCATTTCCACTCCACCGCTGGTCGATGTGGCGTATTCTTTTGCAAGTATAGTGGGTAACCCTTCATATCGCACAGTATTTAAACAACGCTTGCCATTACTGTTAATAATTTGGGCTGTATCGGGTGGCAGATTGCGATGTAAAGCGCGTTTATGTGCCAAATGATACTTGAATGAACTCTCCGCTATCTCGGCTTGTTTTGTTCTACTATAACGTCTCGCCAGCACTAATTTTTTAGTTTTTTCATCGCGTGTTTTCATGTTTTTTACCGTCTTAGCCACCAAGTCAGGATCGGCTTGCAATGCTTCTTGCCAGCGCTCTTCCAAGGTGCCGCGTAGCAGCTCCTCCCGTTTAAGTTGCCTAGCTTCAATACTTTTTTTACTTCGAACAAGACGTTCATCTATATTCAGAGTAGCCCACTTTTCGTTTCCTACCTGTTTTATGTTTTCGTCGATATTAATACGGACAAAACAGCAGTATCCTTGTGAATTTTGGGGGATATAAGCTCGAAATCGGTACGCATAGAACTCTGTTTTAGTGCCTTCGGCAAACCGTTTGACTACTTGCCATGGCTTTTGTCGCAATGGCGGGGAGGCAGGCGGTAAAAATGAGATGCCTGATACCGTGTAAAGCCGTTCTTGATGATCAGTAACCACACCATCAACATAGCTGGGTTCCGGCGGGAATAACGACACACAACCACTGATCATTAGCAAGGTATTGACCAGCAATATACTCGCAAATCTATAAAGCCTTCTCATGGATTCGGCCCTATACCAAGTTGGTTATCATCACAGAAATCACCCTGGCAAAAATAGTTGGAATGAGGACTGGAGCTATTTCCAAGGCCAAACACATTCGAAACCTGCCGCACGGCCTCTAAAAATTGCTCATTATTTTCGGCATTGCCTCCAAGTAACAAGGGCACAGGATCACCAGAATTAATATTGTGCCCTCCCCCAGTATGATTACCGATATCAGCATCTACATGCGCAATAGAGTGAATAAAATCAATAGTATCCACCGGTGCACCGTTAATTTGGAACATATATTCAGTTTTCACTTTCTCGCCTTTGTCATTCTGCATGATTACAGGAGCTAAGGC
>CAZEUZ010000055.1:0-4481 GCA_964515805.1 uncultured Cellvibrionaceae bacterium
TATGTATAAAATATTTATGGGATACACGTCTTATCAAGATGTCGTTTATCAAGTTGCAAAACATTCCATTGAACGCCATTCAAAAGACATTGTTAAAGTCTACCCCATTGTACAGAGCGCCTTGAAGGAATTAGGCATCTACTACAGAAAGGTTGATCAAAAAGGTAGTACGGAATTTTCCATCACTCGATTTTTAACGCCTTGGTTAGCAGGTTACAAAGGTTGGGTGCTGTTTTGTGATAATGACACTTTAGCGTTGGACGATATTGGCAAGCTGTTTGCCCAAGCAGATGATAAATACGCCATTATGTGTGTAAAGCATAATCACAAACCACAAGAATCAATAAAGTTAGATAATCAACTACAAACTCAGTATCCCAGAAAAAATTGGTCGTCCGTCGTACTTTGGAACTGCAATCATGCAAAGAATAAATTAATTACCCCTGATTTGGTCAATGAAATATCTCCCATGTTTCTACACAGATTCATGTGGTTGGAAAACCATGAAATAGGCGATTTATCCTGCGAATGGAATTGGTTGGTGGAATGGAACAAAGAAACACGCGATGGCAAGCCTAAAATGCTACACTTCACCGAAGGCGGTCCGTATTTTAGAGCTTACCAAAATGTAGAGTACGCAGATTTATGGCGGGCTGAGTATAAGCTTTACAGCGGGAAAGATTTTACTGAAAACGACTTGATAAATTGAGCCTTTAAGATCTGCTGATGGATTATGAACAGACTTTAAAGACGCCCGAAGATAAATAGCGATCACCGCGGTCGCAGATGATAGCGACAATAACGGCGTTTTCCAGTTCGCTACAAAGTCGTAGAGCGCCGGCAACGGACCCCCCCGAAGAGACGCCACAAAAAATTCCTTCTTCTGTTGCTAACCGGCGCATTGTGATCTCAGCTTCCTGTTGTCCCATGTCCATTACCCGGTCTACTCTGCTGCTGTCAAAAATACGCGGTATATAGTCTTTTGACCAACGCCGGATGCCCGGAATACTTGCTCCTTCCTCAGGTTGTAGTCCAATAATTTGAATGGCAGAATTTTGTTCCTTCAAATAGCGGGATACACCCATAATAGTGCCGGTCGTTCCCATAGAACTGACAAAATGTGTTATTTTCCCTTCCGTTTGCCGCCAGATTTCAGGGCCAGTACCTCGATAATGCGCTAGAGGGTTATCGGCATTGCCAAATTGATCCAACACCTTCCCCTGCCCTTCCGCCTCCATTTGTTTAGCCAGATCGCGAGCACCTTCCATGCTTTTTTCTTTGGAGACTAAAATCAGTTTCGCGCCATAAGCGGTCATCGAAGCTTTTCTCTCCGCTGTCATATTGTCCGGCATAATCAAAGTTATCTTATACCCTTTGATAGCGGCAACCATGGCCAGCGCAATCCCGGTATTGCCACTGGTGGCCTCTATCAAGTGATCGCCCGGCGTAATTTCACCGCGTTCCTCTGCGCGGCTGATGATCGATAGAGCAGGACGGTCTTTTACCGATCCGGCCGGATTATTACCCTCGAGTTTGACCAGTAATGTATTGCTGGAATCGGCGGGAAGCCGTTGCAGTTTAACCAGAGGCGTATTGCCAACAAATTTTTCTAGTGTAGGGTATCCCATTGACTATTTTTTATATCAACTTTTCACGTTTTACATTAGATGACTACAAAAACAACTTTCGCTCGTAGCGATCAGGTAGATCATTCTCTAGCAAAATAACATCACCTGCTTGCAGGTTTTGCTCCATCCACAACTGGGCTTCGGCAAAGGAATGTAACTGAATTAATTGTTGATGCTCGGATTTAGTTTTCAAGAAAGTATCTCTGAAGCTCGGAATACGCTCAGAACAAATTAACAAAACAACATCAGTACATTGCACCGCGTTCAACGCCACAGTGGCGTGATCAGTATCGTGCTTTGTCCCAAGCTCTACCATCCCCGGGGTTACCAGAATGCGACGTCCTCCATGACGTTTTGCCAGCAGGTCCAACAGTTGCATAGCGGCGATAAATCCATCGGTATTTGAATTAAAGGCATCATCAATGATAACTGTGCCATTGGGTTGTTGTTGAACATTCAGGCGATGTTTAATTTGCGGAACACTTTTCAGGGCAACTTTAATTGCTTCCACCTGCAAACCGAGTTCACAGGCGGCAAGGAAGGCAATCGCCATATTTTGTCCGTGATGCAGACCGAAAAGAGGAGCCTCTAAAGTATGAGATTTACCTTGATAAACCACCTCAACATTGAGTCCATGAACTGTTTGCTGCACAGATTTAATTTGCAGAGCCAACTCTGCATCATCACCGCAAAGCAGTAGGTTATCGCCATGCTGTGTTCGAAATGCCTCGACTGCTGCAAATTTTGTGACTTTGTTATGGGTGATCACCTTGGCGTCATCGCGCTTTGCTATGGCTGCATAGGCGAGTTCGAATTTTGCTTTGGCAACGGTTTCCAGCGATTTGAAGCGTTCATAATGAGCCGCTCCTACAGCTGTAATCACGGCCATATCCGGCGGCGTAAGCTTACAAAGCCGATCGATGGATCCGGGTCCATAAGCGCCCATTTCGACAATAAAATACTGATGTTCAGGCATGAGTCGTTCACGGATAATCCGGGTATTACCCATTGGAGTGTTAACGCTTCCTGGAGTCCATAGTGTTTCAGTTGATGTCTGCAGAATATGGCCGAGAATGTGTTTTACCGACGTTTTGCCGAATGATCCCGTGATACCGATAATAAAGGGATCGAGCGCATCCATTTTATCCTTTGCTTCCTGCCAAAATTTCTTCTGGACAGATTTTTCGTAAGGTTGCCAAAGTAAGTTGCTGATTACCAAAGAAAAAGGTATCAAGTGAATGGGAACAAGCCAGGCTATTATTGAAAAAACTGCTATTGCAGAACCTGTCATTGAGGAATAAGTAAAAACCCCAGCAGCGAAAAAAACAACCATACTATAAGCGAGCCATAGGATGCGGCGAGCACGCTGAGTGAGTACCAGTTTTTTTTTACCCGTATGCTGAGGGTTGGCTTCAAAATAAGCGGCGCAACAGAAGACTACAGTAACAATAATCAACCACCACGTGGATGAAATCACCATCGACAGTCCAGCCATTACCAATATCGCTAGTGAAACACGCCGATCGAATACTTTGTCTTGTAACAGCCATTGCAAAAAACGCCGATTGTCATACTCCTCTTGTTGAAAGTATTGAGAATACGTCAGTAACCGTTTGTATAAAAACCAGCAAAATGCCATTAAAATACACAGGCTTAATAGTGTCTGTAGTGTCATATGATTTGACTCGTCAGCTCTTTAAGTTGTTTCAAAATTTGATGCCGACCCTCTGTAAGCAAGGAGTGATGATTGAGATGAGGAAGCGTTACCAGCATACTGTTTTTCAGTAACTGGTGGTAGCGCCGACCAATTTCAGTGGGTGTTTCTTCATCTAATTCACCATAAACAAGATATGTGTCACAGTGAATGTGTGAGGCTACCACGGTTAAATCTTCCTCAATAGTGGCAAGCAAGATATCCCTTATATTACCAGCACTTCGATAGTCGGCGCTGCCGACATAGTTTTTCGCCTTTTCTATAAAACAAGCGGGCAAGAGCAACTTCAATGGTTTGCTGACGCAAATGCGCAAACAGCGCTGCAACCGCTGCCAAAAGCTCATCTTCTTAGGTAATCCCGGCGCAGCAATCAAATAGAGTGCAGTCACTAAGCGCGGATGCTTAGCTGCTAAACGGAGACCAACCCGGCAACCGAATGAATGGCCGATCCAAATTTTTGGGACAGCTGGCAGGGAATCTAACCATTCGGCAACAAAATCTGCATACTGCTCAGTACCCCAAGTTTGGGTGGGTCGGGGAGATTGACCAAAACCTGGAAAATCAATCAAATAGTGGGTTCCCAGGGTTGTCAATGATTGCGCAAGCGGCAAAAAATCGGCATGAGATCGGCCCCAGCCATGAGCCCAAATAAAAATGCAATTTTGAGCACCACCTAATGTTATATAGGAAAGTTGTTGGCCGGTGTCACCGGTATACTGTTTCATTAAGATATCCTAACGTTCGACGGGAGGTGCAATATAACCGTACCACGCAGCTGCGGGTATATCAGTGGTATGATGGTGCAAATTCTGCAGGTACATCTGGTCTCCCCAATCAAAATGCCAGAACTCGCGCGGGTAATTAATAAATCCCTGTACTTTCATCACGGCATGCAGTATACGTCGGTTTAGCAGCCGCGGATCCTGCTCACTAATGCGCCCGCAAACTAACTCACGTTCAAAGAAATCGGAGTGACTCAGCGAACTCATATCATCAAAATAGGTGCCCATATCCAGATATTCACCGGAAGACTTGCAGCGAATGGTTAAATCCACCGCGGCACCTGTTGCATGCACCGGCCAGGTACTACTGTTATCAGTATCAAAGCTGTCAACATCGGAGACATAGTGGGTCACTTC
>CAZEUZ010000056.1:0-18436 GCA_964515805.1 uncultured Cellvibrionaceae bacterium
ATAACAGGTGATCGGTGCCGCGTTTAATCGCATCATTGAGGCTGTGACGACAGCCGTATTTATTGTCATTCTTCGCTTTGGTCACCGAGTCATTAACGTTGATAGCGGGTACTTTTAACTCGTCATTAGCCATCATTTCCAGCAAGCGGTGGACACCGGTCGTCGTCTCTTCAGAGATTCCGTGAATCTTATCCAGCATTGCCGGGAATTGTTCGTGACACATTGCGGTCAAATCGCCGCCATCATCGAGAATCATATTGGCGTCCCAGATTTCTTTACTGTCTTTATCAGCGCGAATCGTTTGTTCGATACACCACAGAAACTCTTCTTCCGTTTCTCCTTTCCAGGCAAATACAGGAATACCAGCAGCGGCGATGGCGGCAGCAGCATGATCCTGGGTAGAAAAGATATTGCAGGAAGACCACCTCACCTCGGCGCCCAGCTCGGCCAGTGTTTCAATTAATACCGCCGTCTGAATCGTCATGTGAATACAACCCATAATCTTGGCTCCGGCCAAGGGTTGACTGTTGCGGTATTTTTTTCGCAACGCCATGAGGGCAGGCATTTCACTTTCGGCAATATCAATTTCTCGGCGACCCCAATCCGCTAGCTCGATATCGGCGACAGCGTAATCAGTAAAATTTACCATCGGTTGAACGTTTGTGTGCATCGATCAGTTCCTCAAATAATATGTCATGGAGATGGAGCAGTGTAACTGTATATAAGATATACCTTAATATACGATTAACCTTATTAAAGCGCTTTTTTTAAAGCATCCGCTTTATCGGTTTTTTCCCAGGTAAAATTATCTAGCTCGCGTCCAAAATGCCCATAGGCCGCGGTAGGTTGATAAATCGGACGTTTGAGATCAAGCATGCCGATCAAACCCTTGGGTCTTAGATCAAAGTGCTCGCGCACTAACTCGGCGATCTCGCTATCGTGGAGTTTACCCGTACCAAAAGTATTGACGGATATGGATGTCGGTTCAGCTACACCGATCGCATAGGAAACCTGAATCTCACAACGATTCGCCAAACCGGCAGCCACAATATTTTTAGCAACATAACGGCCAGCGTAAGCGGCTGAACGGTCGACTTTTGATGCATCCTTGCCGGAAAAAGCGCCACCGCCATGGCGCGCCATACCACCGTAGGTATCGACAATAATTTTACGTCCAGTGACGCCGCAATCGCCCATTGGACCACCTATCACGAAATTTCCCGTCGGGTTAATGTGGAACAATGTATTACTGTGCAGCCAATCTGCTGGAAGAACATGACGAATAACAGTTTCCATTATCGCTTCACGCACATTTTCTAGAGAGATGCCGGGGTCGTGTTGAGTTGACAATACCACGGCATCCACAGCCACGGGCTTATCATCCTCATAGCGCAGTGTTACTTGACTTTTGGCATCGGGCCGCAGCCAAGGCAGTACATTTTCTTTGCGCAGCTTGGCCTGTTGCTCAACTAAACGGTGAGCATAATAAATAGGTGCTGGCATTAATGATTCGGTTTCGTCGGTAGCGTAGCCAAACATCAATCCCTGATCACCAGCACCTTGCTCCTTATCATCCGTTTCATCCACTCCTATAGCGATATCATTGGATTGTTTGCCAATCGCATTCAGCACAGCGCAGGATGCGCCATCAAAGCCAACATCGCTGGAATCGTAACCAATGTCGACAATGACGTTGCGAACAATATCTTCCAAATCGATATAAGTCGATGTTCTCACTTCACCGGCGACAATTACCATGCCTGTCTTTACCATGGTTTCAATGGCTGTCCGAGATTCAGGATCATCTTGCAGCATAGCATCCAAAAGCGCATCGGAAATTTGATCGGCTATTTTATCCGGATGGCCCTCAGAAACAGATTCCGAGGTAAAAACAGTGTACTGGGTCATTTATTTACTTTCCTTAACAAAGTTGTTCTAATCGAAGACAGCCTAATAGCAAATCGTCTTATGAGAATATTAAAACGCCTCGCAATAATTAGCGGGGCGCTTCTACTAATGCTGCTCGCCACTGCATTCACTATGCTTAAGTCTATCGACTTTAACAGCTACAAATCACCTGTACAGAGGCACATAACAGAACTTTTGGGGCGTACCCTCACTATCACAGGCGACATTCAGCTCGATATCGACTTTGAGTCCCGATTGGTAATCGGTGGCTTGCAATTACGTAACGCTGACTGGGGTTCACGCGATGCTATGGTTTCAATAGAGCGTGCTGAGGTCGAGGTTGAATTACTGCCACTCCTTTTTGGGGATATACGTATCGGACGTCTAGAATTAGTCAATTCGAGCATTCTACTAGAAACAGACAACAATGGCAGGAGCAATTGGCATTTCGAGCCGGTAAAAGATAAAAACCTTAGCGATAGTAGTGAGAACGCATGGCAAGCTGACAATCTACCAAATATTGATCATATCCTTATTACAAATGTCAATTTGAACTATAAGGATACCGCATCAGGAAAGCAAACTCAGCTATTGCTTGACAGCATCGAAGCCAAAATGGATAACTTACATGCCGTTTTCAAGGCTCGAATAACAGGCACTATCGACAAGCAAGCCTTTACGCTATCGGCACGCGTAAATGAGTTTGGAGAACTACTTTCTCAACAATCGGTGCCGTTAAAATTAGATCTCGAATATAACAATAAGAAACACAATCGTATCAAAGCCAGAATGAGTGGGGAATTAGGGATCACCCCCTCGGACTACCGGATCGAAGAACTGCAACTCACGCTCGATGAGAATCGGTTGACTGGCAGCGTTTACTACGATTTCTCACTCAATAAACCGACACTCAATGCCGATCTCCAATTTAAATCATTTGATCTGCGCCGGTTGACTAGTAAAAATAGCAATGCCGTTTCTAATAAAAGACCCAAAAAAGATAAACTTTTCTCTGCGGAAAAAATGGATTTTTCACTGCTCAAAGACATCAATGCCAATATAACGATTAAAGGAGAAAAAATTCTCGGCAGCAGCCTGGCGCTCGATAATTTGTCACTGACAGCAAAACTGGTGAACGGAGTGCTGAAAATCTCACCCTTAAGGCTCGATGTAGGAGGCAGCACGTTACACAATAAGATAATACTGGATACCCGTAAAAAGACACCTCAGCTCAAATTATCCAGTAGAGGCAAGCAATTTAGACTAGGGGAAATGCTTGAAAAGACGGATACTACGGATATGATCATTGGTGCGCCAGCAAATATTGATATTTTACTGCAAGGGAGTGGGGATTCTCCGGCAGCGCTGACTAGCAGCTTATCAGGCCGAATTGTAGTGGATATTGGCCGCGGCCGCGTCAACAACGAATATTTGAATCTAATGGGTACTGATCTTACCGCCAATTTATGGAGTAAATTCGATTCGTCAAAGATCAAAAAAGATCCCTATACTGAGTTCGAATGTGCTGTCATTAATCTACATCCGCGCAACGGTATCATTAAGTACGATAAGAAAGTCGCCATGGAAACAGACGAGATGGTAATCGTTAGTTCGGGTATTATCGATCTCAAGCGAGAAACGCTAAAAATTGCTATTGTCCCCAAACCACATAAGACCACGAAAGGTTTAGGACTTGGCGTCGGTGAATTTGTTGGCATTGTCCAGATAAAAGGTTCGTTAGCAAACCCTGAATTGGGAGTGGATGATGATAAGACCGCGCTTAAAGTCTTAGAAGCTTTCGGCACTTTCGCAACCGGAGGCAGTTATTTGCTTCTTAAAGGACTTACCCACAAAGTCTTTGCCGACCCCAATCCCTGTCAGACCGCCAAAGGCATCAAAAAATCGCGTAACAAAGATGTTAGAAAGACGATGATGAAGAAATTTCTCGATTTCAAAAATAAATTTTAAAGCCTACAATTAGTCAATTTTTGATGGAACAGAATTGGCAAAAACAATGAAACCTTGTTGTCGATAATTATCCAAATTATCTATTCTGTCTTGCATATGCGAGTTAGGACAAATGCCTTGTGGACTTAAAATCATACTGTTAATATACGCAGCTTTCATCGCGCGTGTATTCAAATCTAGCTGTCGGAACAGCTTGGGAGCAGTTATCAATAAGTAACTGGAAATGAATACAGATGAGGTTCATTAAACAGTGGCTGGTAGATTTCCGACTAGCTCAGATGACGAACCCCGTTTTAGGGGTTTTTTTGTGCCCGGTTAATTGACGGCCATCGATAAAATCACCATCGAACCATTTGCAAGTCGGAATGCTATTTTTCCAACAGAGTCGACGATTAATCGCTGTTACAGGTTATAGTTTATGAAATCTAGGCAACAGCAACTCGAATCTCTGATAGCACCGACTGTCGAAGCGATGGGTTGTGTTTTCTGGGGATTGGTTTGTAAGTATCGTGGTCAGAGCTTGTCACTGTGTGTGTTCATTGACAAAGATAGCGGTGTAACTTTGGCCGATTGTGAGCGTATCAGTCGTCAGCTAAGTAGCGTTATGGATGTTGAAGATTTGATTGTTGAACCCTATGTATTAGAAGTGTCATCGCCGGGTGTGAATAGGCAACTTTTCACTCTCGACCACTACCGTCGTTTTATCGGTGAAAGTATTTCAGTTCGCTTGATCAAGCCTTATCAAGGTAAACGTAAATTCAAGGGTATACTGGCCACCGTCGAAGGAGATGAAATCGTTTTACAAGTTCGTGACGATGAGTATTTATTGCCGTTGGAGTATATTGCAACGGCTAACTTGGCGCCTGATTTTGACTAAAGTTATTTTTTACGACTGTCGCTTACCATTCATTCGGTCGGCGTAACAAGAGAGTGAGTCACATGTATGAATAAGCAAATATTATTTGCAGCCGAAGCCGTTTCCAACGAGAAAGGTATCGACAAAGGCATTATCTTTGAGGCCCTTGAATTGGCATTGGCTACAGCCACTAAAAAACGCTACGAAGAAGATTCCGATATCCGTGTTGAAATTGACCGGGATACAGGTGACTACGAAACATTTCGATGCTGGGAAGTTGTCGATGACGATACATTGGCATTACTCGGCACCCAATTCACTGTAGAAGAAGCCCATCAGCGAGATCCAGACCTAAAGCCTGGTGACGTATTTACAGAAAAAATTGAAAATGTTGATTTTGGACGAATTGCAGCGCAAACCGCTAAACAAGTGATTGTTCAAAAAGTCCGTGAGGCTGAACGCAGTCAAGTGGTAGATGAATATATAGACAAAATGAATGAACTGGTTAGCGGCACAGTTAAACGAGTCACCCGAGATAGTGTTATTGTCGATTTAGGTAACAATGCCGAAGGCTTGTTGACCAAAGAAGAGTTGGTAGGCCGAGAGAATTTCAGAGTCGGTGATCGCATTCGTTCTATGTTGACTGGTATTCGCACTGAAGTTCGCGGCCCCCAACTTTCACTAAGTCGATCTTGTCGTGAAATGTTGGTGGAACTTTTCAAAATTGAAGTGCCTGAGATTGCCGAAGAAGTCATCGAACTAAAAGCTGCCGCTCGCGATCCGGGCTCTAGAGCTAAGATCGCGGTCAAAACTAATGATGGCCGTATTGATCCTGTGGGTGCTTGTGTCGGTATGCGCGGTGCTCGTGTCCAGGCAGTGTCCAATGAATTAGCTAACGAGCGCATCGACATTGTCTTGTGGAACGATGATCCCGCTCAATTTGTCATTAACGCCATGTCTCCGGCGGAAATAGAATCCATCGTCATTGATGAAGAAACACGCTCGATGGACGTAGCCGTTAGTGAAGCAAATTTGGCAATGGCGATTGGACGCAATGGACAAAATGTGCGCCTGGCCTCCGAGTTATCCGGCTGGGAACTCAATGTGATGACTAATGAGGAGTGGCAACAAAAACAGCAAAATGAAGCTGCTGATCAAATACAATTATTTGTCGATAGTTTGGATGTGGATGAGGATATGGCAACCATGCTTGTGGAAGAAGGGTTTTCAAGTGTGGAAGAATTAGCCTACGTGCCTTTAGATGAGATGTTAGCGATTGAAGGTTTCGACGAAGATATTGCGAATGAGCTGCGTTCCCGTTCTAAAGATGTGTTGTTGACACGAGCACTTGCTTCAGAAGAGCAGCTCGAAGATAGTCAACCTGCTCAGGATCTACTAGCTGTTAAGGGCATGGACGATGCCTTGGCGAAAGCTCTAGTAAAACGCGGCATTGTTACCATGGAAGATTTGGCCGAGCAATCTGTCGATGAATTGCTCGACATTGATGGCATGGAGGAAGAACGCGCTGCCTCACTCATACTGGAAGCTCGTCAACCCTGGTTTGCCGCAGAGAAAGCAAATGATAGAACCACCGAAGACAATGTGTCTGAAAAAAGTATCAGTTAATCATGTCTGACTCGTCAATTATAGTCTTTCAAAAGAACTTGATTGAAGTAGTAAAGTAAAGTTTCGAGGAATTACAATGGCAAATGTTACCGTTAGCGATCTCGCTAAATCAGTGAGTGCTTCAGTGGAGCGCTTACTGAGTCAAATGAAGGCGGCTGGTCTGCCTCATGACTCGGCTGATGGTCTGGTTTCCGATGAAGAAAAGAAAACTCTATTGGCTTTTTTAAAAGCCAGTCACGGTGAAGCCTCGACTGCGCCCAAAAAAATCACATTAAAACGCAAAACGACTACTGTCATAAAGACAGGAGCCGGCAGTGGGCGCAAGACAGTAAATGTCGAAGTTCGTAAAAAACGCACGTATGTAAAGCGTGCAGAAACATCTGACAAGAAGACTCAGAGCCCAATTTCATCTATTCAAGATACCACTTCCCATACAGATGATGTCGAGCAAAAACGCAAACTCGCTCTCGAGGCAAGACGCGAAGCTGAAGAGAAAGAGAAAAAAAATCAACAGGAAAGGTTAAAAGAACGACAAGCTAAATTGCAATCAGAAACTGCGGCAACCAAAAAATCTGCAGAGCAAAAGCCCACAAAACCCAAACAAACACAGGCAGCTTTGGAAGCCAATGCATTAAAGGTTCAGCAAGAGGAAAAGGGCAAGCACACTAAGAAAAAGGATAAAGAACCTTCAAACACCGAACTTTTAGAAGAACAAGTCCGCAGAACCAAAAAGGCGCGCAAGAGTTTAGAGACTAAAAAATCAACCAATAAAGTCGATCTTTCACGGCTTAGTGACGATTATGAAGAAGAAGATATTATCAGGTCGAGACGTTCTTCTCGCGTTAGTCGTTCAAACAGCCATGGGTTTAAGAAGCCCACCGCCAAAATGATTCATGAGGTGAAAATACCAGAGCAAATTTCGGTGACAGAGTTAGCGCAAAAAATGAACATTAAGGCGCCTGCGCTTGTGAAAGAGCTTATCAAACTTGGAGAGATGGCCGCTGTTGGAGATTTACTGGATCAAGAAGCGGCGCAACTAGTCGTTGAGGAATTGGGACACAAACCGGTGTTATTAAGTGGTAATGCACTTGAAGAAGGGCTGCAAAAGCAGTTGCAGACAACTGGTGACCAGCAGCCGCGGGCACCGATCGTCACTGTCATGGGCCATGTCGATCATGGTAAGACTTCTTTGCTCGACTATATTCGCAAATCTCGTGTAGCTTCGGCTGAAGCTGGAGGTATTACTCAGCATATCGGCGCCTATCGAGTCAAGACTAATAACGGAGAAATCACCTTTCTGGACACTCCAGGTCACGCCGCTTTTACAGCTATGCGCGCCCGTGGTGCTCAGTGTACCGATGTGGTCATTCTGGTTGTAGCTGCTGACGATGGCGTTATGCCACAAACAGAAGAGGCAGTGCAACATGCCCACGCAGCTAAAGTTCCCATTGTGGTCGCTATCAATAAATGTGATAAAGAGTCTGCCGATCCCGAGCGAATTAAAAATGAATTGTCTGGCAAGGGCGTCATTCCAGAAGATTGGGGTGGCGATACCCAATTTATTAATGTTTCCGCCCACACCGGCGAGGGCATAGAAGCGCTGCTGGAAGCAGTATTATTACAAGCAGAATTACAGGAATTATCAGCCGTGACTAATACGGCAGCCAAAGGCGTGGTTATCGAGTCGCGAGTAGACAAAAATCGCGGTGTTATTGCTACGGTATTAGTAAGCTTGGGCACATTGAAACGAGGCGATATTCTACTAGCAGGACATAGTTTTGGCCGGGTCAGAGCGATGACCAATGAACTCGGCCACCAAGTAAAAATGGCAGGGCCGTCAACCCCAGTAGAATTATTGGGTCTCAATACGGCCCCTCAGGCAGGCGACGAGTTCGTTATTGTTCCCAATGAACGAAGAGCGAGAGAAGTGGCCGAGTATCGCGAGGAACGCGAACGTAACGAGAAATTGCATCGACAGCAATCAGTAAAACTGGAAACCATGTTTGCCAATATGGATGCCGAAAAACCAAAAGAATTATCGGTGGTGGTTAAAACAGATGTTCGCGGCTCTCTAGAAGCTATCATGTCCGCCTTGATGGATCTCGGCAACCAAGAAGTCAAAGTTAACCCGATCTCTGGAGGAGTTGGCGCAATTACTGAAAACGACATTAATCTTGCGCTCACATCGAATGCCATTGTTCTCGGCTTTAATGTACGTGCCGATAAAGCAGCGCGCGCATTGGCGGAAAGTGAAATGGTTGAAATTCGCTATTACAGCATCATTTATCAATTGCTCGATGAAATAAAAGCCGCACTATCAGGTATGTTGGCGCCAGAGCAAGTTGAAGAAATTGTCGGTATCGCCCTGGTACGTGACGTTTTTCGTTCACAGAAATTTGGCCAAATCGCCGGCTGTATTGTCAATGAAGGCACAATTTATCAAAATAAGCCCATCAGAGTACTGCGTGACAATGTTGTCGTCTATGAAGGCGAACTGGAATCACTGCGTCGTTTCAAAGATGATGTCAATGAAGTTAAGAGTGGCGTAGAGTGTGGTATTGGCGTTAAAAATTATGACGTCAAAGTCGGTGATCAAATTGAAGTATATGAAATTAAGGAAGTTGCTCGAAAGCTTTAGTCATCTCTGAAGTCTTCTTGTACTTGATAACCTTGGCTGCATGCTTGTCGTTGTTTTAACTTGTTAACGGACTCTGATAATTGAGGTGAAATATTAGTTGTGGTTGGCGATTTTGCCCGCACTGATCGAGTTGCCGATGCCATCCAGCGGATTTTGGCTCGTATTATTCAACAGCAAATGAGCGATCCTCGTGTATCGAGGGTGAACGTCAATGCGGTCACTGTGACACGAGATCTCTCCTATGCAAAAGTCTACATTACATTAATTGGCCAGCATGATGAGAAGGCATGTCAGACAGTGGTTGAAGTACTAAATCGTGCCGCTGGCTTCTTACGTCGCTGTGTTTCCAAAGAACTGGATCTACGCACTACACCCAAATTGGAATTTATTTACGATAAAACACCAGTGCAAGGACAACACTTGTCGGAATTAATTGATCAGGCAGTCGCCAAAGATAACGCCACCAATAGTGACGAACAACCACTGATAGAGTAACTGACCTAAATGGCGGATGACTAAAACTTTAGTCCAAAAGTTACTTAGAAAAATTTATTTCGAGAGAATTGCAAGGCGAGAGTGGCGAAAAGAAGGTTTCGAGGAAGAGTAATCAGCGGTATGCTGTTGCTAAACAAATCAACGGGCATGACCTCTAATGACGCGCTTCAGCGAGCCAAGCGTTTATTCTTTGCTCAAAAAGCGGGTCATACAGGCAGTTTGGACCCGTTGGCGACTGGTGTTCTGCCCATTTGTTTTGGTGAAACCAGTAAATTCTCACAATATTTATTGGCTGCGGACAAGCGCTATTTGAGCAGAATCCAATTCGGTGCGAAGACCGATACAGGCGATGCAGACGGTAAAATCTTAGCCACCGCAGACACCAGCGAGTTAACCCAGCAACAGGTTGAAGCAGCGTTACCTCAATTTCTTGGTAACATCCAACAAATTCCTCCAAAGTATTCATCGCTTAAGTATCAAGGCAAACCACTTTATCAGTGGTCTAGAGAAGGAATAGATGTTCCGCGACGAATACGCGACATCACTGTTTTTGAATACAAACTAGTCAATTTTTGTCCTGGTTCGAAGGCGCAAGCTGATATCGAAGTCCACTGCTCTAAGGGAACTTATATTAGAACGCTCGTGGAAGATTTGGGTAGAGTCTTGGGTGTAGGCGCCCATGTGGCTCGCTTGCATCGTAATAGTGCCGGCCCCTTCACCGATGACTCCTGCATTACTCTAAATGATCTGTCATTAGAGCGCGGCGACCAATCAGCAGAAGTGTTGGATCACCATTTACTGTCTATTGATGCACCTGCTCGATTATTGCCATCTGTTGAAATTCCCGAGACTACCGGGTTTTATTTTCGCCGTGGGCAAGCGGTTATGCACACAAAAGTCTATCGTTTGGGCGCAGAAGGTGATATGGTTCGCGTTTTCCTAGATGGCGGTAACTTTCTCGGTATCGGAGAAATTACCGGTGACGGGCAAATTGCACCGCGGCGATTGGTGAATATGGACTAGGTGAATATGGACTAATAGAGGTATAGAAAAGAGGTATAGAAGGTATGGCACTCAATGCACAAGAAAAGTCGGTTATCGTCAAGGATCATCAATGCGCCGAAGGTGATACAGGTTCACCCGAGGTTCAAGTTGCGTTACTGACGGCAAACATTAACAAACTACAAAACCATTTCAGCGATCATAAGCACGATCATCATTCTCGTCGAGGCTTGATTCGCATGGTCAATCAACGCCGTAAGATGCTTGATTATCTAAAGGGAAAAGATGTTGAACGTTACACTGCATTAATCGGCAAGTTAGGCCTTCGACGCTAAATATCACGTGTAGTTATCCGTTGGCCTATGTGCAGATAATTTTTCATAGACCATTTTTTTGATAACTTAAACATTAATTTAAACAAGGTATACAAGGATATTTTTTGTGAATCCAGTGATAAAAAAGTTTGAGTATGGCAATCAGACTGTGACTTTGGAAACAGGGCGAATTGCGCGTCAAGCTACTGCTGCGGTACTAGCGACTATAGGTGATACACAAGTATTGTGTACGGTGGTCGCAGCTAAAGAAGCTGTAGAAGGACAAGGATTCTTCCCTCTCTCCGTACATTATCAGGAAAAAACCTATGCTGTGGGCAAGATTCCCGGTGGTTTTTTTAAACGCGAGGGTCGACCCAGTGAAAAGGAAATATTGACATCGCGTCTGATTGATCGGCCTATAAGGCCTTTATTCCCCGATGGATTCATGAATGAAGTACAGGTCATTTGTACGGTGATGTCTGCTGAAAAAGACACTGACCCTGACATAACAGCAATGATAGGCGCTTCAGCCGCACTGGCAGTATCGGGCATTCCGTTTAGCGGTCCTATTGGCGCAGCTCGCATTGGTTTCACTGAAGAATCCGGCTATTTGTTGAATCCCAATCACTCTGTATTGGCATCGTCCGAATTGGATATGGTGGTTGCCGGCACGTCTGATGCCGTACTGATGGTGGAGTCAGAGGCCAACGAATTACCCGAAGATATTATGTTGGGCGCGTTACTTTACGCTCATCAAGAAATGCAAGTTGTTATCAAAGCGGTAGAAGAATTAGCCCGCGATGCCGGCAAGCCTCGTTGGCAGTGGCAGCCACCAATGGAAAAGCAAAAGCTTAAAAAAGCAGTCAAAGACCACTACCACGAAGACATCGTTAAAGCTTATGGCATTACAGATAAACAGCAGCGCTACAATCGACTCAACGAACTGCGTATGGCTGCTGTTGAGGCGCTCACTTTAATTTATGATGGGGAACAAATCACTGCTGAAGATATCAAGGAAAGCTTTGCCAAACTGGAAAAACATATTGTCCGCAGCAACTTGACTTCCGGCGGTTTGCGCATTGACGGACGCGATAACAAGACCGTCCGTCCTATTAATGTCCAAGTTGGTGTCCTATCGAAGGCACATGGCTCAGCACTGTTCACCCGAGGCGAAACCCAAGCTTTGGTGGTGACCACCCTGGGCAGTGCTCGTGATGCACAAATTATTGACGCCCTTGAAGGTGAGCGTAAAGCCAACTTTATGTTGCATTACAACTTTCCACCATATTCTGTGGGAGAATGTGGTCGTATCGGTGCCACTGGCCGTCGTGAAGTAGGTCATGGGCGTCTAGCTCAACGCAGTGTCGCTGCAGTGATGCCATCTGAAGAAGATTTTCCCTACACCATACGTGTGGTCAGCGAGATTACCGAATCCAATGGGTCCAGCTCTATGGCGAGTGTCTGTGGAGCGAGTTTAGCGATGATGGATGCCGGTGTGCCATTGCGTGAACCTGTTGCCGGTATTGCCATGGGATTGGTGAAAGAAGCCGATAATTCTGTAGTGCTAACCGATATTCTCGGCGATGAAGATCACCTGGGAGATATGGATTTTAAGGTGGCGGGGACAAGCAAGGGAATTACCGCACTGCAGATGGATATCAAAATTGATGGTATTACCGAAGAAATTATGGAAAAGGCTTTGAATCAAGCGCTAGATGCAAGATTACATATTCTGGCTGAAATGAATAAAGTTATCGACAAGTCGAGGCCAGCAGTATCTGAAAATGCGCCGTCATTTGAAACGTTTAAGGTTGATGTCGATAAAATTCGCGATATTATCGGCAAAGGTGGTGCGACAATTCGGTCGATAACCGAGCAAACGGGTGCGTCTGTCGACATCGAAGATGACGGCACCGTCAAAGTGTACGCTAGTGACAAAGAGTCACTGCAGGCGGCACTCGATATGATTGGCAATATTACAGCAGAAGCAGAGATTGGTGCTATCTACGAAGGTGAAGTGGTACGAATTGCCGATTTTGGCGCATTTGTCAACTTTTTACCAGGTAAAGATGGTCTTGTGCACATCTCACAAATTGCCGAAGAACGTGTTAATAAAGTGACTGATTACCTCAAAGAAGGTCAGAAAGTTACTGTGAAATGTTTAGATGTCGATCAACGTGGACGAATTAAGCTTTCTATTAAGGAAGCGTTGGCTGAAAGCAAAAATAGTGCTGTAACAACTGATAGCAGCGAACAAAAAACAGATGATTCGTAGTTATCATAAGCTGGTAATGACAAGTATAAAAACATAACGGATTGTTGTTACTGGCTTTTATCTAACCATGTGGCGGTTATAAGCTGTAGCCGTTTGAATTCAGAGCGTTTGCAACTATCTATTGGTAACGGCACATAGCTCTTTTTGTTAGATTGATCCTTTACTTGAAGCACAAGCAGACACGGGTGCCAATAACTGCACCTTAATATCCTGTAACGTGGGCTTTTTGAGTCACCACTAGACAAAACCCAATCCCCAGCCTCAACATGGAACGTTAAGATTGGCCACAGTCGCCATTGGTAGATTGAAAAAAGACAATGAATAGTTACTGCTAGCAAAATGCCAAGTTGTAAAAATAGTGGTAAGTGACTACTGACTACAGCTATTACACATAGTAAATGGCCAGTAATAATAAATATTAGAAGTAACTTTGAAGGCGTCAACCTCAGCGGCTTAGTGAGGTTGTAATCCGTTATGTTCACGTATTATTTGTACTATCCTTAGTAGTTCTGGATCTTCAGGGTCTTGACGCTGAAGAAACCAAGCAAACAGATCTTGATCTTGTTCTAGAAGCAGTTTCCCGTAAAATTTTTGATCATCTAATGACAAATTAGCATACTGCTTCTCTAAAAAAGAGGTCAATATTAAATCCAACTCCAGCATACCTCGTCGGCTTGCCCATAATAGACGTTTCTTTTCCATTGTCTCTGTCAATCAAATTAATTTTTTAATATATACTAGTACATTGATTATAGTTCATTTTTTTTCTGCCTGTCATTATAGGCAGTAACTGCACAATTATTTATGAGCGGCTGATGGATCAATCTCTGAAAAACACCAATCGTATAGTAGCCATTAGTGATCACAGTGTCGTTTTAGTTAAAGGTGCTGATGCCGTTAAATTTTTACAAGGCCAAGTTACCTGCGACATAAACGCGCTTTTATCCTTGTCCAATCGGCGTCCAAGCGCTCTCGGTGCTCATTGCACCCATAAAGGCCGTATGTTATTCACTTTCCGTGCTTTTTGTTTAGATAACAAGACGGTTACCCTAGTAATCCACCGAGAATTAATACCACAGGCTATACAAAATTTGTCCAAATATATTGTCTTTTCAAAAGCGGAACTAATCGATGCTCAAACAGATTACCAGTTGTTAGGTATCGAAGGAAAAGCCGGTAAGGCTGTACTTGAAGAATATATTCCTAATCTTAGCGATCAAGTTGATACGGTTTCGTTAACTGACGGCTTAGCCGCTATTTGCTTGGGCAATAAGCGATATGAAGTATTGTTCAACCATAACTCCGATAATGATTCAAGTCACACAGCGAGCTGTAAAGACAGCCTATACGCTGTCTGTAAACCTGCAGATGGTGATCATTGGACACTGGGCAACATTGAATCAGGCATAGGAGAAGTTAGGCCCGAGACTATCGAGGAATTTATTCCTCAAATGCTAAATTTACACGCTGTAGGTAACGGCATCAGCTTCAACAAAGGCTGCTACACTGGCCAAGAAATAGTGGCTCGAATGCAATACCGAGGAAAACTAAAACGGCAAATGTATCGCTTACGTTCGAAGACAGATAAGTTATTCAAGCCCGGCGACTCTATCTACTCGCCATCTGAAGACAAACCGATAGGTACCGTTGTTATCGCCAGTTGTATAAAAGGTTATGCGGATATATTAGCAGTAGTCCTTAATAAGGTTATCGTTGAAAAAGACCCAATTTATCTCGATAAACATCATCAGCACGAACTTAAGTTATTAACCATTCCCTACACTATTACCCAAGAAACATAATATTTGAGAAAGACGTAGCTATTTAGTATAAAAATTATCTAAGTCAATAATGAAAGTTTTTTTGTCTGTAGCCATCATTGGTTTAGTAATCACATTGAGTGGATCCTGGATCATTGCCAGTCGATTAACTGAACCCACACCTTCAGTGATCGATAAGCTTCCACTCGATATGAATATAACAGAAGTCACATTTGACGATGTTTCCGGCTGGTTTATTGGCAGTAGTAGTAATCAGAAATGTGTGCTACTGATGCACGCAATAAGATCGAACCGTTTATCAATGATCAACCGCGCTAATTTTTTGTTAGAAGAGGGTTACTCTTTACTCCTCATTGATCTTCAAGCCCACGGAGAAAGTGCGGGGGATAGAATAACGTTCGGATTGAGAGAATCGGTAAGCGCTCATAGGGCAGTTGATTACTTAAAAGCAAAACAAAACTGCCATGAAATTGTTTCGCTAGGCACATCACTGGGTGGAGCGGCCAGCCTTCTGGGCACTAAACCTCTAGAAGTCGATGCATATATCGTCGAAGCGGTCTATTCCTCCATTGAGCAGGCGGTGTACAATCGAGTAGCAATGCAACTAGGGGATATTGCTGCAACGGTATTAGCGCCTATGTTGTATTTGCAAATACCTTTGCGGCTAGATATCCCACTGGACTCACTACAGCCCAAAGAAGCGATTAAAAACATTAACGCACCCATACTAATAATTGCCGGCGCTAAAGATAAGCACACAAGGCTAAGAGAATCTAAACAACTCTATAACAATGCCCCTCACCCAAAACAGATGTGGATCATTGATGATGCTGCACACGTTGATTTTTATAATTTTTCACAAGAAAAATATGAGCATGTCGTGCTAGATTTTTTGGGTAAACACCTAGCAAGCCAGATAACTGAAGATAATCACTCACGATTGCGCAAAAACAGCAAGGTCATATCATCTACTTGAGAAGCATTAGACGTAAATGACCGAATATCCTCTATCAAAAACTTAATAATTTTATCGGCGTCTTTAGTACTGACCTTGGCTAACGATGATTTTAGCCGCTGGTTACCGTATTCATTACCGTCCAAATCCATTGCGCCAATCACACCATCGGAATAGAGCAGAATGCCGTCATTTTTTTCAAAAATCGTTTGCTCATCAGTAAATTCCACGTTCTCAAAACGTCCAAGGGCAACCCCTTGACTGACTGCGATACTTTGTACAGAGCCTTTTGGATCGACAAAATAAGGTGGTTGATGATCTGCATTGGCATAGTGCAGCTCACTCTTTTTTAGATCGAGTATAGCTAGAAATAATGTTGCAAACATCGACCGGCCTTTATGATGATAAAGTTCGTTATTGACTTTGTAGAGAATATCAGACGGCTTATCGTACTGCTCAGATATAGAGTGAACCAACGTTTTGACAACCGTCGTAAATAGCGCAGCGGGTACGCCACTGCCGGAAACATCACCGATTGTGAAAACAATTTTGTCTTTGTCTTTTACAAAGAAATCATACAGATCGCCGCCTAACTCTTGTGAGGTGCTAATAAACGCTCGTAAATCTACAGGGTTTTTGTAGTTAAACTCGACAAAATTAGTTGGCAGCATACCCATCTGTATATCCCGCGCTGTATCCAATGACACTTCCATTTTATTTTTCTCAATACACTCCAACACCATTGAGATTTTTTCATTGAATAGTTCCAGCAAATCGCTATCGATTATATCCAAACTGCGTTTTGCCTCTATATAAAGCAGAGTAATAGGGGCTAAGCCACTCTTGAAGAAAATGACAAAGGTATTCTTTTTGATAGTATTCGTTTGTTGATCAAACGAGTTCCCAATCATTTTTAGCGGCCTTTCGGGTAAAAAGTACCTTCCCTCCTCTATCGTTGTAGTCTCATACTTTCCTGAACCTTGTACATAGACTATATCGTACTGATCAAAAGTTGCACTATTAGTGGCTACCTTTAAAGCTATAGAGCTTTTAAAAGGCAATATCCGATCTAGTTGAACTAATAATGTACGCTCGAAAGCTTCAATTGACGTAATATCAAGTGAATCTGAGGATATTTCCGTAATTTTTTGCAACCCTTGACGTGTCCTAGTGCGTTTTTTTGCCGTCGAAATCAGCATAAAAATATAAACTATTAACAAACCGAAAAATACTGCGGCAACGATCACAAAGTGCGTATATTGCTCGAATAAATTTTGCGGCTTATTGTGGACAACAGCACTTTCCGGAAGGTCGGAGAGTTTAATTCCAAAGCGCTGCAAATGGTGATAATCAAACATGTAGCTATTGGAGTTATGAAAGACAACGGGTATTTTATCGACACTGTAGCCGTCCAGGATTTTTTGCGCGGCGTTGGCCGCTGTTTTACCCTGAAAGTGGCCACTACCTAACATGCCACCAATAATGCCGTGCCCGATCATGTAATCGACTGATCCATAGACAGGTACTGGAGATGCTTTGGAAATATAGGGAATAACTTCACCCGGAGTCAGTGGACGGCCGGTATTGTCAACAAAAAAGGATAAATAATAAACGATGCTGCCCTCTTCTAATGAAGAGATTTTATTGATGAGGTTTTTTAGTGAATAATCGGAGAGAATTTCAAATTCAAATTTATCTTCGTATTCCTTTACCGATTCAAAGAACTCCGTTTGCAACCCTCTCGCTGTCGCTAAATTGTCATTGATCACGTACAGTTTTTTAACATTGGGGTGCAATTTTAAAATTAGCTCGAAATTAGAGGTGAAATCAGACTCCTCACTCACTCCAGTATAACTGTGAAAATTTGCCACTTTTTTTTCACTAAAATTATTGACGCCACAAAATACCACTGGCGTGCCTGGAAACAACTGGTCGCGGTATTCGCGAAGAAACTCTAGTGCATCATCATCTGAAGAAATAATGACATCGATGGTGTGGTCCGCATATTTACTTTGATAGAGTTGACTGAGCTGTTGAAGATGGTCTTGATTACCAACCATTTTGGTATCCATATACTCAATATGGATAATAACGTTAGGATTATCTTTAAATTCATCCCGTATAGCTCGAACGATATTATCAGTCCATTTATACCCGTGGCTATAAGAATTGAGAACCAATATTCTCTGCTTCTCTTGCTGATTGTGGTCACCATCCATTATGCGCTGATGCTCACCTGTATTGGCTAAGCTATGCCAGGATAGGGCAATGGCAATAACCAGCATTGACCATTTAACGATTGATAGTTTCATATATTTTGCTCACAATAATTTGCATGCTTTAGTGTCACAAGTTTGAATAAATTCTCAATAAACCGCAACCATCAACTTATCAAATAACGTGAATTCAACTTGTAAGTGCAACTCTATAAGAGTTGGATAAAGGGTAAGCTGTTGTATGATTCACAGCTTTCTCTATCCACCAAGAAAGAGGAGCACAATGAGTTACAAACAGCTTACCCAGGCGCAAAGATACCAGATTCACGCCTTGTTGAAAGCAGCATGTGATCAAACCGAGATAGCCATGATAGTGGGATGCCATAAATCGACCATTAGTCG
>CAZEUZ010000057.1:0-11326 GCA_964515805.1 uncultured Cellvibrionaceae bacterium
GACCTTCATGAACTACCAACAATCGCCACTTTCGCGGCGATAATTGTTCGGCCACAGCCTGTCCTTGTAAGTCTGTAAATAATAACTGCGGCTGTTTTAGCAAAACCAAACCATTGACACGCAACTCAATGGGTGACAAATAGCGAGGAGTTGTTATTTTATGATAGAACAACATCCATAAAATGGTAATAAAGACTACACACGCAACAACTGTTAACCAAATACCCCGTTTTTGCCCTTGAGTGTGATTCACTTGACCGTCAGTCACTTCAGTATCCATAGTAATGGTGGTTAGTGTGTTATATACCGGTTCATTATTTTAGCTAAAGACCAGAGGACAAAAAATAATGGTCCAACAACATCACTACAAACAACGCCATCAAATAAACAATAGAATATCTAAACGTATCCATGGCGGCATTCGGCTGCTTGCCTATTAACAACACGATACTCCAGTAGATAAAACCACTACCGAGGATTACAGCTCCCAGCAAATAAACCCAACCAAACATGCCTGTAGCAAAAGGCAGTAAAGTAACCACAAACATGATAAGCGTATATAACATGATATGGAGTTTGGTGTAACGTTCGCCATGAGTTACTGGCAACATGGGGATATCGGCACTGGCGTATTCGTCTTTACGATGCACTGCCAATGCCCAGAAATGAGGTGGTGTCCAGGCAAAAATAATCAACACTAACAGTAATCCATGACCATGGATTTCACCAGTTACCGCAGTCCAACCAAGTAACGGCGGCGCTGCACCGGCGATACCCCCAATAACGATATTCTGGGGCGTAGCCCGTTTTAAAAACAACGTATAGACCAAGGCATAACCTATCAAGCAGGCCAGTGTTAGCCAAGTGGTTGTTAGGTTGGTGAAGGTGAGTAAAGTTGCCGTACCCAGAATACCGAGGATCAGAGCAAATAACAGCGCTTGTTGCGGTTGTACACGGCCTTTGACAATAGGACGATTAGAAGTCCGGCGCATTTTTTGATCGATATGTCGATCGACGATATGGTTGATAACGGCGGCGCTGCCGGCGCAAAAGGCAATACCCAAATTGCCAAACAACATAATTTGCCAAGGAACCAGGCCTGGAGTCGCCAGCAACATACCAATAACTGATGTCAGCAGCATTAGCGCAACGACTTTGGGCTTACAAAGCTCCAAATAGTCCTTCCAGCGGAAACTTACGTCGTTTACAACCTCTGGCACTTTACAGTCTCTGATATTTTACAACCTCTAATACTCTTTTCAAACTCTAATACAATGTCACTCTACAGTCATGTTATTCTACAGTCACTGATTTCGCCAAGTTCCTCGGCTGGTCGATATCTGTGCCTTTGAATACAGCGACATGATAAGACAGTAACTGAAGTGGTAAGGTGTATATAAGGGGTGCAAGATACTCGGACACAGGTGGCAATGTAATAATCGTACATTCGTCTGTTGCCGTAAATTCATGGTCTCTATCAGTAAAAACCAGCAAACGGCCGCCACGGGCTTGCACCTCTTCAAGATTGGACTTTAATTTATCCAGCAGTTCATTATTGGGGGCTACTGCAATGATCGGCATATCACTGTCGACTAATGCCAAAGGTCCATGCTTTAGCTCTCCCGCCGGATAGGCCTCAGCGTGAATGTAAGAGATTTCTTTTAGTTTCAGGGCGCCTTCCATAGCAACGGGATATTGAACGCCCCTGCCGAGAAAAAGTGCATGATGTTTTTCTATGAAATTTTCGCTGACTTTTTCAATTGCTTTATCTAAAGAGAGTACTTGCTCACACAGGTTGGGAAGATCGTGCAATGCACTGATGATTTGCTCTTCTTTATCCGCCGTTAACCCGTTCCTGCGCCCCAATGCGATAGTCAATAACTGTAACGCTATTAGCTGGGTAGTAAATGCCTTAGTTGAAGCAACACCAATTTCCGGACCGGCTTCAGTCATTAACATTAAATCTGATTCACGTACAAGAGAGCTATTGGCAACGTTACAAATGACTAAACTCGCCAAATAACCAATTTCTTTGGCTTTGCGCAAAGCCGCCAAGGTATCAGCCGTTTCTCCCGATTGAGAAATAGTGACAAATAGGCTGTCAGGTTGAACGCAGGTTTTACGGTAGCGAAATTCACTGGCTACTTCTATATTGCAGGGAATATTGCTCCAGTCTTCCATCCAATACTTAGCCACTAAACCTGCATGGTAGCTGGTTCCGCAGGCAATAATTTGGACGTGTTTGACGCGGTCAAAAATATCGGTAGCTGCTACGCCAAAGGCATTTTCTAATAATTTTTCCTTGCCAATTCTGCCATTTAACGTTCGCTTTAACACCGCGGGTTGTTCAAAAATTTCTTTGAGCATGTAGTGCCGGTATTCGCCACGATCAGCAGACTGCTCTTTATCTGACAGCACGGTACTTTCGCGAACCGCAGATTCACCATCGGCGGTAAAAATATTGATATTATCGGCACTAATTTCAGCAACATCACCTTCTTCCAAGTAGATGAAACGATCAGTAACCTGACGTAGCGCCAACTGATCCGAAGCGATGAAGTTTTCTTCAATGCCCAATCCAATCACTAAAGGGCTGCCGCTACGAGCGGCGATTATACGGTCTGGCTCACTACTATCGATAACACCTAATGCATAAGCTCCTTCGCATTCGCCGATAGTTTTTTGCACAGCGTTTAACAGATCGTGGCCTTGCTGCCGGTAGCTATCGACCAGATGAACAATCACTTCCGTATCGGTTTGTGAGATAAAGTGATATCCCTTAGCTATCAATGACTCGCGCAACTCATTGTGATTTTCAATAATACCGTTGTGGACCAATGCAATGGTATTAGAAAAGTGTGGATGGGCATTATCACGACTGGGTTTACCATGAGTTGCCCAGCGGGTGTGGGCAATACCAACATAACCCTTTAAAGGAGATTGATGAATAGCCTCTTCAAGATTACTGACTTTTCCTGCTTCTTTGCGAATAGCTATATCATATCCGCCGCTGGTTTTCTCGATGACCGCTACACCGGCTGAGTCATAACCTCTATATTCCAGACGCCTCAATCCTTCAACTAAAATGCCGGTCACATTGCGTTGGGTAATAGCGCCGACTATGCCGCACATAAGCCTTTCTCTCTCATTGACAATGTCTACTTTTCAGTTACGTTTTTCTTTTTTGGCCGCTGCCAATTTTTTATATGACGCTGCTGTACGCGCGTTATCACCAACTCCTCGGCATCAATGTCTTTATTGACGGTGGACCCGGCGCCAACCGTTGAGTCGTGTTTGATTGTTAACGGAGCCACTAACGCACTGTTAGAGCCGATAAAAACATTGTCGCCTATGATGGTTTTCGACTTATTAGCACCGTCATAATTACAAGTTATCGTACCAGCCCCGACATTGACATTGACGCCTAATTCAGAGTCGCCGACATAACTCAAATGATTAACTTTGCTGCCAACGCCGATGTTTGATGCCTTAGTTTCGACAAAATTTCCAATCTTAGCTGCTCGGCCCAAATTTGTCTTCGGGCGTAATCTGGCAAAGGGTCCAACGACGCAGTCGCTATCAATATGGCTTTCTTCAATGACACTGTTGGCAAAGATAGTTGTATTATCGCCAATGACGCTATTTTTTACTGTTACATTGGGACCGATTGCCACGTTATCACCGAGGACGATTGTCCCCTCAAAAACACAATTGATATCGATGACAACATCGCGACCAATCGTTATGCGGCCGCGGCAGTCGAACCGTTGGGGATCGAATAAAGTTACCCCTTTATGCATCAACTCTTCCGCTTGGAGGCGCTGGTATTCGCGCTCTAATTGGGACAATTGCAAACGGTTATTTACACCCTGTACTTCCCAGGCATTAGCTACCTGCTCAGTAGCAACAACTACCTTGTCGGCATTAGCTATGGCAATAATGTCGGTCAAATAATATTCTCCCTGAGCATTATCGTTACTTAACATTGGCAACCAACGTTTCAGTTGAGAACCCGTAGCAGCCATGACGCCGGTATTGACTTCATTTATAGCAACCTGAGTTGCGGTAGCATCTTTTTGTTCGACAATCCCTACCACTTCATCACTATCATTTCTCAGTATGCGCCCGTAACCTGTGGGGTCATCGAGAACAATGGTTAGCAATGCCATCGTCTTATCGTCAACTCTTGCTGTGAGCTTTAGTAGTGTCTCGGTACGTATTAAAGGGACATCACCACATAAAATCAGTGCTGTTGCGTCGTCCTGTAAATAAGGTAGGGCCTGCATGACTGCATGCCCTGTGCCAAGCTGTTCCCGCTGCTCGACGTAATCGACACCCTGAGAAAACTGCTGCTTTATTTGATCTGCACCGTGACCAACTATTACGGTTGGTGGTGCTTTGGTTAATTCAGTAGCTGTCTCGATAACATGGGCGAGGAGTGGCTGACCTCCAATTGGGGCGAGTACTTTAGGGTAATTAGACATCATTCTCGTGCCTTTACCAGCAGCAAGGATAACAACATTTATCACTGTATTTTCCATTTGGATCGTGCTATTTAAAATTGGCAATGTGGCCATTCAACAGAAATGGTAAAAACAGTTTGGCATCGCCTTAAGAATTATTATTTACTTACCCATTTTTTTACGTATTGACTGCAATGTCCGTAATTGTGCGGCTGCTTCGGCTAGCCGTGCAGCTGCCGATGAATAGTCAAAATCACCTGTCTGGTTGACCAATTCCTTCTCGGCAGCAGCTTTTGCTTCCAAAGCGGCCGCCTCATCCATATCGCCAGCGCGCAGAACGGAGTCTGCAAGTATCGTTACTTTATAGGGCTGTACCTCTAGGTAACCACCTGAGACGTAGTAAATATTTTCATCGCCCTTCTGCTCTTTCAACCTTACAGGACCTGGCTTTAAGCGGGTTAACAGAGGAGCATGACCGTAATAAATACCAAGATCGCCCTCACTGCCAGCAGCCACAATCATCTCCACTAATCCCGAAAATATTTGCTGCTCAGCACTAACGATGTCGCAGTGGAATGTCATTGGCATAACTTTACCGCCTATTTATTCTCGTCACCAAGTCTGTATTTAAATGGCTTTATCAGAGTGATTTAGCTCTTTCAACTGCCTCATCGATACTACCGACCATATAAAAAGCCTGTTCTGGAAGCTGATCATATTCACCTTCGAGTATAGATTTGAAGCCGCGTATTGTTTCTTTAAGCGAGACATATTTGCCTGGAGAACCCGTAAATACTTCCGCCACATGGAATGGTTGAGATAGGAAACGCTCAATTTTACGCGCTCGACTCACTGCTTGCTTATCTTCCTCCGACAGCTCATCCATACCCAAGATAGCGATAATATCTTTCAATTCTTTGTAGCGCTGTAGCACTGCCTGTACGCCTCGCGCCACATCGTAATGTTCATGACCGATGATCAGTGGATCCAACTGACGAGAAGTTGAATCTAGCGGATCAACTGCCGGATAAATCCCTTTGGCGGCGATATCCCGGCTGAGCACTACCGTGGAATCCAAGTGCGCAAATGTAGTCGCAGGTGAGGGGTCGGTCAAGTCATCAGCTGGTACGTAAACCGCTTGTATTGATGTAATCGATCCTGTCTGAGTGGAGGTAATACGTTCTTGCAGCACACCCATTTCCTCAGCCAGTGTCGGCTGATATCCTACAGCGGATGGCATGCGCCCCAGGAGGGCAGACACTTCGGTACCGGCCAGTGTGTAGCGATAAATATTATCGATGAAAAGCAAAACATCACGTCCTTCGTCACGAAATTTCTCAGCCATAGTCAGGCCTGTCAAGGCTACCCTAAGACGGTTTCCTGGCGGCTCATTCATCTGACCATAGACCATCGCAACCTTAGACTTTTCAAAATCCTGTACGTTAATAACGCCGGCTTCCTGCATTTCGTGATAAAAGTCATTGCCTTCGCGAGTACGCTCACCAACCCCTGCAAATACAGATAATCCACTGTGTTCAGTGGCAATATTATTAATAAGTTCCATCATGTTAACGGTTTTACCGACACCTGCCCCACCGAATAGGCCGACCTTACCACCTTTGGCAAAGGGACAGACCAAATCGATAACCTTAATGCCAGTCTCCAGCAATTCTTCAGAAGCTGCGAGCTCGTCATAGGCAGGCGCTTTACGGTGAATAGGCATTCGCTCTTGTTCGCCAATATCACCGACTTCATCGATGGGGTTACCGAGCACATCCATAATGCGACCCAAAGTTTCTTTACCCACGGGAACAGAAATAGGTGCATTGGTATTACTGACTCTTAAACCACGTTTGACACCCTCAGAAGCTCCCATCGCGATAGTACGAACAACACCATCACCCAGCTGCTGTTGGACCTCGAGGGTGAGATTTTTATCTTCAACTTTAAGTGCGTCGTAAACCTTGGGCACTACGTCGCGGGGAAATTCCACATCAATAACAGCGCCAATAATTTGCACAATACGTCCGTCACTCATCTCCGAGTCCTCTGAAAACTAGTCTAAAAAAATTCTTGTATATGGCCATTAATGTATAGCTCTATATATTTGTTACATCCAAATTAAGAAACAGCCGCTGCACCACCAACGATTTCCGACAGCTCTTGGGTGATGGCAGCTTGGCGTGCCTTGTTATATACCAACTGTAGATTATCGATGAGATCTCCGGCGTTATCGGTAGCGTTTTTCATCGCTATCATGCGTGCCGCCTGCTCACAGGCGGCATTCTCAATAACTGCTTGATAAACTTGAGATTCAATATAACGCACCAATAATCCCTCAAGTATACTCTCTGCGCTGGGCTCATAAATATAGTCCCAGGAGTACTGCTTCAGTTTCTCATCCTCGTCCGGCAACAGTGGCAGCAGTTGATTAACGAATGGCACTTGCAGCATAGTATTGATAAACTCATTAGCGACCACAAACAAACGGTCAATCTTACCTTCGGAATAAGCATCTAACATCACTTTAACGCAGCCGATGAGTCTGGATAACGAAGGCTCTTCGCCTACGTCGCGGACAGTAGACACTATATTGCCCCCGTACCGATTGAAGAAACTTATTCCTTTTCCTCCTATCAGACAAAAGTCTATCTCTACACTCTGATCAGACCACTCTTTTATTGCTCTGACAGCTGTTTTAAACACATTGACATTGAGGCCACCACAGAGACCTCTATCTGTTGAAACGATAATAAAGCCCACTCGTTTTACGGCTCGTTCAATCAAATATGCATGCTTGTATTCGGGCTTGGAATTAGCAATGTGCCCCATTACAGCGCGAATACGTTTTGAGTAGGGCTTGCCAATCTCCATACTCTCTTGGACTTTTCGCATTTTACTAGCGGCTACCATTTCCATCGCACTGGTAATTTTTTGCGTGCTTTTAATGCTCGAGATCTTTGTGCGTATCTCTTTACCACCTGCCATATTGGCCCTCTGTTTCTTGCTCTATTGACTGTTTATTACACCAATCAGAAACCTACCATGTTTGCGTTTCTTTAAAGCTGTTCAAAGCTACTTTGAATTGTTCGGCGATTGCGTCTGAATAGTCACCATCAGCATTTATTGCCTCCATCAACCCAGCGTATTCAGAATTCATATAGGATAGCAAAGCTGTTTCAAAATCACTGACTTTAGCAACGTCTACATCATTCAAATACCCCTCGTTAGCAGCGTAGAGCACAATGGACATCTCAGCGACTGACAGTGGAGAATATTGTTTTTGTTTCATTAATTCGGTAACGCGTTCACCATGATCCAACTGAGATTTGGTCGTATCGTCCAAGTCAGAAGCGAACTGTGAGAAAGCCGCCAATTCACGGTACTGCGCCAAGGCAGTACGAATACCACCAGACAGTTTCTTGATTATTTTGGTCTGCGCTGCACCTCCTACACGGGACACAGAGATACCCGCATTCATAGCCGGACGAACACCAGAGTTAAACAAATCAGTCTCCAGGAAAATTTGTCCGTCAGTGATCGAAATCACATTGGTTGGAACAAAGGCCGAGACATCACCCGCTTGCGTTTCGATGATTGGCAGGGCAGTCAAAGAGCCTGTTTTGCCTTTCACTTCACCATTGGTAAATTTTTCTACATATTTTGCGCTGACCCTAGAAGCGCGTTCAAGCAGACGGGAGTGTAGATAAAAAATATCACCAGGATAGGCTTCTCGGCCCGGAGGACGACGCAAAAGAAGAGAGATTTGACGGTAAGCCCAAGCCTGTTTAGTTAAATCGTCATAGATAACCAGCGCATCTTCGCCGCGGTCACGATAGTATTCACCGATAGTACAGCCTGTGAAAGGCGCCAGAAACTGCATTGATGCTGGATCAGAGGCTGACGCAGAAACCACTATAGTGTGATCCATAGCGTCGTGTTCTTCCAGTTTGCGGACTACAGCGGCAATTGAAGATGCCTTCTGACCGATGGCCACGTAAATACACTTAATACCGGTATTTTTTTGATTGATAATGGCGTCGATTGCGATAGCTGTCTTTCCGGTCTGGCGGTCGCCGATGATTAACTCACGCTGCCCCCTACCGATCGGAACCATTGCGTCAATTGCTTTCAACCCAATTTGAACGGGCTGTTCAACGGATTGACGAGCGATAACGCCAGGGGCAATTTTTTCAAGCGCATCGTTGAGTTCGGCGTTAAATAGGCTCTTACCGTCGATGGGATTACCTAACGCATCGACAACGCGGCCTTGTAGTTCGGGCCCTATAGGCACTTCGAGGATTCGACCTGTACACTGACATTTTTGGCCTTCCACAACTCCTTCGTAATCACCAAAAACAATGGCGCCTACCGAGTCGCGTTCAAGATTGAGCGCCATTCCATAAACACCACTTTGGAACTCGATCATCTCGCCGTACATCACTTCGGCCAAGCCGTGTATACGGATAATTCCGTCAGTGACTGAAACGACTGTACCCTCGTTACGAGCTTCGGTTTTCATATCAATTGAATCAATGCGTTTCTTAATGATTTCACTGATTTCTGAGGCATTCAAAGAGGACTGTTGCATAAGTGTTTCCTAACTTAAACTAACAATGATTAATTTATGGATTCGGCAAGTTTAGCTAATCGTCCGCGCACTGAACCATCAATTATGGAATCACCGATACGAATAACCATTCCACCAATCAGCGTCTTATCAAGATTGACTGTAATATTAACGGTGCTATCGAGATTAGCACTCAGCCTGTCTACCAACTGTTGTGTGATTTTCTTCTCTAAAGGAAAAGCTGTAATCACTTCAACATTGGTAGACTTTTCTTGCCGCGCTTTATATTCATCGAATAACGTATTTATCTGTGGCACCAATAACAAACGTTTGTTTTCAGCCAACACCGTCAGAAAGCGGACCATAGCATCGTTTAGCAGGTCGCCACATATATCTGTCAACTCAGATACTTTTCGCTCCAATGTGATTGTTGGCGAAGATAGTAAATTCATTACCTTCCGTTCTTTAGTTGCTTCAGCAAGCACTGACAGCACGTTGGACCAACCGCCGAGAGAGTTAGTCTCAGATGCATGCTCAAATGATGCCTTGGCGTAAGGGCGTGCTATTGTAGTAAGTTCGTCCATTACAGGGTTCAACTCTTGTAGAAATCTGAAACCAACTTATTGACTATGTCTTTATGATCTTTAGTATCAATAGAGGAAACCAAAATCTTTTCAGCAACAGATAGCGCCAAATTAGTCACTTCACTGCTCAGCTCCTCTCTAGCGCGGCTAGCTTGCTGCTCAACTTCAGCTTTAGCCGCATCAATCAAACGTCCGGCTTCTGTTTTTGCTTGCGCTTTAGCTTCATCGACAATTTTATTAGACCGCCTGTGGGCTGCGTCAATAATTTCTGCAGCTTGTTCTTTAGCTTCGTGAATTTTCTGGGCAGCATTTTTCTTTGCTAATTCCAAATCCTTTTGCGCACGTTCCGCCGCCTGCAGACCGCCTTCGATTTTCCTTTCACGATCCTGCATGACCGAAATTAGTGCGGGCCATACAAAGCCCTTGCAAAACCAGATAAAAAGGAAAAAGGTTAGCGTTTGACCAACCAATGTCAGATTGATATTCACACGATACCTCTTGCGCTTCTGTTTTTTATGACATTATGACGTTTTATGAACTGATTCAATAGACGCATATTGTTTGTTGTTAACCGCCAAGACCAGGAGCCACAACGAAAATTAAATACATGCCGATACCAACGCCGATCATGGGGACCGCATCCAACAAACCGGCCATAAGAAACATTTTACCTTGAAGGGCGGGCGCCTGCTCAGGCTGACGAGCAGAACACTCTAACAACTTTCCACCCAAATTGCCAAAGCCTATTGCTGTGCCTATAGCAGCGAGCCCAATTAACACAGCACTTGCAAAATATACTAAACCTACGGATTCCATTATCTTCTCCTAAAGTAGTGACATAAAAAACAGAACAGCGTTAAAAAACCTAAAAATTTAGTGCTCATCCTCTATATCGTGAGCCATAGCCATGTAGACAGTTGTCAAAACCATAAACACAAATGCCTGTAGAGTAATAACCAAGATATGGAATACGGCCCATGCCCATTGCAATACACCTGCAAAAATACCAAGCATCAAGCCGGCTCCAAACATCAGCGCTATTAGAATAAATATCATTTCTCCTGCATAGAGATTGCCAAACAGCCGCAAACCGAGGGATATTGGCTTGGCTACCAACGAGATAATTTCCAGGGTAAAATTGATGGGAATTAGCAATATATCCGTATACCACTTGCCAGTGTTAAAGGGATGCAAGGTCAATTCTTTAATAAACCCAAGCGAACCTTTTTGTTTGACGCTGTAAAAAATCATTAATAGAAAAACCCCGAATGCCATACCTAGAGTGGCGTTCGGATCGGTAGTAGGCACAACTTTGAAGAAAAAATGGGGGTCGCCAGTAATTTTTTGAGCAGCCAAGGGCAACCAATCTACTGGAACTAGGTCCATAAAATTCATTAAAAACACCCAACAAAAAATGGTCAGCGCCATCGGTGCAACTAAACGACTAGAATGATGAAAAATATCTTTAACGGTATTGTCAACAAAGCTTACCAACAGCTCGACAAAACTTTGAAAACCGCGTGGGACGCCCACAGTGGCTTTTCTAGCAGCATAGGCAAAGGATACACAAAACAAGGTGCCGAGAACAATTGACCACAGCATAGTATCCACATGGACCGCCATAAAGCCCATAGCAGCTGCTTCTTGACTGGTATGGGCAGTAGTCCAAGCACTTTCTTCGAGCACACTGCCATCACTGCGCACGTACC
>CAZEUZ010000058.1:0-14477 GCA_964515805.1 uncultured Cellvibrionaceae bacterium
TTACATACTTCAAATAACCATCACACCATCGGCTTCTATCAATGCGCCTTTAGGAAGTTGGCCCACGCCGATAGCAGCACGTGCCGGATAGGGTTGGTTAAAGTATTGCGACATCACTTCGTTGACTATAGCAAAGTTATCTAAATCAGTGAGGTAAATATTGAGCTTAACAATATCCTGCAGACTGCCCTCCGCAGCTGAACAAACGGCCGTTAAATTTTTGAATACTTGGTTTGCCTGTGCTTTAAAGTCACCTTCTACCATACTCATGGATTCGGGAATTAAGGGGATTTGCCCAGAAAGATAAACCGTATTGCCTACTTTTACTGCCTGTGAGTAGGTACCTATAGCTGCCGGAGCTTTGTCTGTATTGATAGTAGTTGTAGTAGTCATGTATCTTTACTTCTCTTCTTCACTTATTTTTGACTCTATTTGTCTATGTTTAGTTTCTTCAGAGGGTAACCGGATTATGTTAATCCTACCCTTTGCTCTGGAATATATCACTTGAATTTAACGGATAATAATGGCTAAGAAAAAAAGTGTCTATGTCTGCAATGAATGCGGGGAAGATTTTCCTAAATGGCAAGGACAATGCACCAATTGTGGAGCCTGGAACAGTTTACAGGAAATGCGTCTCAGTTCATCTGCTAGGCCATCCAATAAAGTTAATCAATTCTCGGGCTATGCAGGGAAGCAGGAAAATACCGTCAAACTGTTAGCCGATATTGATTTAACTGACTTACCACGCCTTCCAACGGGAATCACCGAGTTCGATAGAGTTCTGGGTGGAGGCTTAGTACCTGGTTCAGTGATATTGATAGGTGGACACCCCGGTGCTGGAAAATCGACCCTGCTGCTACAAGTACTGTGTCATTTAGCCAATAGCATCAACGCATTGTATGTCACTGGGGAGGAGTCCTTGCAGCAAGTTGCAATGCGAGCAAAACGGCTCAATTTGACTACGGAAAAATTGAACTTGCTATCGGAAACAAACGTTGAAAATTTGTGTATGGCAGCTGAAAAAAATGACCCTAAGATTATTGTTATCGACTCCATTCAAGTGATGCATATAACAGAAATACAGTCCGCGCCGGGCAGTGTTTCACAAGTACGTGAGAGCGCAGCTTATCTGGCCCGATTTGCCAAACAGTCTAATCGCGTCCTACTGTTGGTCGGTCACGTCACCAAGGATGGCAGTTTAGCGGGCCCTAAAGTGCTGGAGCATATTATCGACTGCTCGCTTATGTTAGAGGGAGAAAACGATTCTCGCTATCGCACGCTGCGCAGCAATAAAAACCGTTTTGGCGCGGTCAACGAACTCGGCGTCTTTGGTATGACCGACCAAGGTTTGAAGGAAGTGACTAATCCTTCGTCAATCTTTTTACAGCGAGCTGACGATGGCGCTGTCGGTTCGGTAGTCATGGTAGTGTGGGAAGGCACACGCCCGCTGTTAATAGAAATTCAAGCATTAGTCGATGATAGCCATATGGGCAACCCACGGAGAGTGGCTGTCGGTTTGGACCAAAACCGGTTAAGTATGTTACTGGCGGTTTTGCACCGACACGGCGGACTGATGTTAGGTGGTCAAGATGTATTCATTAATGTGGTCGGTGGCGTCAAAGTTAATGAAACGAGTGCCGATCTAGCCCTATTACTAGCCATAGTGTCTAGTTTCCGGGATCGGCCACTGCCACCAACCCTAATCATCTTCGGTGAAGTGGGTCTCTCCGGGGAAATTCGCCCTGTACCCAGCGGTCAGGAACGCTTGCGGGAAGCGGCTAAACATGGCTTCAAACAAGCCATTATCCCCAAGGGTAATGTACCACATAAAACGATTAATGGACTAGAAGTTATCCCAGTAAAAAAATTAGCCGACGCGCTCGAAGCAATATCGTCAATTTTTGATTAACTGATCGTTGATTCTATCAACAGTTTATCGACAAAAAATATATCTTTAACGATCGAAATATGAACTTATTTATATTTTACCCACAACTATTCATGAGATTTTCCATATTACAATGACCAATGAAAAAGATCATTGCCTGCTAAAGTCTAACTTTGAATAAACCTGTGATTAAACTCACTGATATCTTCATCAAAAAGAGTAGAAATTATTAAAATATTCGCCGAATGCATAATAATGAAGCTGACTTATCCAATTTAGAAAAGAGGTTATCACCAAATTGTCTAATGATATAAACTAGGTTTATACCTTATCTGCAAAATTTTTATCATTCTGTTTTTCAACTAAAAAATATACTTACACACAACAATGTTTGTTCTCTATTACAACATTAAATTTAATTTCCTTATTATCTAACAATATAATAAATATTATTTAATATGTTTCCTTTACTTACTAAAAATAGTACTTGACTAAATGCAATATTCTGCCCCTCTCGTGGTTGAAACTTGTTCACCTATTACTGCAGCCATCATATGGCTCCACGGACTCGGATCTAATGGATATGATTTTGAGCCTATAGTTCCTCAGCTACGTTTGCCACCTTCCTTGGGTGTTCGTTTTGTTTTTCCTCATGCGCCACAAATGCCTGTCACCGTCAACGGTGGCTATGTGATGCCAGCTTGGTACGATATTCTAGATATGAAAATCGATCGAAAAGTCGATAAAATGCAACTAATGGCTTCCGCCAACTTTATTCACACACTGATAGACAAAGAAATTGAATCCGGTGTTAGTTCAAAAAGAATCATACTCGCAGGTTTTTCTCAAGGTGGTGCAGTTGGTTATCAAGCTGCATTGACTTATCCCCAACCTCTTGGTGGGTTGATTGCGATGTCAACCTACTTTGCCACCAGTAATCATATTGAACTGAATCCTGCCAACCGTTCACTACCGATAACGATATTTCATGGTACCCAAGACTCGGTGGTCGATGAATCTTTGGGAAGGTTAGCTGTAGATAAGTTACTGGCAATGGGCCTTTCACCTGACTACCAGACTTATGCTATGGCGCATACAGTTTGTCCGGAAGAAGTCGATGCTATTTCGAGTTGGATAAAAAATATTCTCAGCGCTAACGCTTAATTTTTCTGCGCCGTCTGTAATTGACTTTCTGTTGTTGTCTGATAGCCCAATCAACATGTTCTCGAACTAGTTCTGAGGGAAAATTCTCCCTGGACTTTAACGCACTGATGGTTTGTGTTGATGAGTCCGCATTGCCGAGTCCTATAGCGAGATTGCGCAGCCACCTTTCATACCCAATGCGGCGTATTGCGGAACCCTGTGTATAACGCAGGTATTCCTCTTCGCTCCATAAAAATAACTCGACTAGTTTGCTGTCTTGAAGTTTGTGTCTAGGCCTGAAATCGCTTTCATCACTAGTCTCGGCGAACTTATTCCATGGACAGATTATTTGACAATCGTCGCAACCAAATACTCGGTTACCTATGGCTTCTCGAAATACTTCTGGGATGGGCCCTTTCAGCTCAATAGTTAAATAAGAAATACAACGGCTTGCGTCTAATTGGTAGGGGCCGACAAAGGCGTCGGTTGGGCAGATTTTTAAACAGGCCGAACAGTCTCCACAGCGGTTTTCTTGAGTCTTGTTATCAACGGGTAGTGGAATATTGGTGTAGATCTCGCCGAGAAAAAACCAACTTCCGGCATGCCGGTTTAACAGGAGTGTATTTTTGCCAATCCAGCCTAATCCTGCTTTTTCGGCAAATGCCTTTTCTAGCACAGGAGCGCTGTCCACGAATGGACGCTGTACGATCATTTCAGATCTATCCTGGATTTGTTGAAAATCATCCGCTATTTTCTTTGCTAATAGCGCTAGCCGCTTCCGGATGAGCTTATGATAATCACGTCCTAGGGCATACCGAGAAACGTACGCTTTGTCAGAATTTTTTAGTGTGGCTATTTGCTTTGATTCGGCAGGAAGATAATTCATTCGCGCTGAGATAACACGAATAGTTTGTGGCACCAACTTTTGCGGTTGTAGGCGTTTAGATGTATTGCTAGCCATCCATTGCATTTCACCATGATAGTGGTTTGCCAACCACTTCAGAAAGAGGCCTTTATGCGCATCCAAATTAGTATCGGTAATACCCAACTCTTGAAAACCCAAATCTTGACCCCAAACCTTTAGATTAGTTGCAAGTTGTTGCAGTGAATTGCTTGTAATCTCTTCGGAGACGTTCATTGGATAATAACAACCTGTTTAATAGAGTTTATATAGTTTTCAGATAGAATATGTTAGAATTGAGCGATGTAGTAGTAATAGTTATTTTTGGAGAATCCTAAGATATGGGAAAAGACTTACAACCGCTTGGTACACTAGCTCCTGGAGCAAATATTAATGCGTATATTCAAGCAGTCAATGGTTTTTCCGTGCTCACTGCAGAGGAAGAGAAAAGTTTGGCAGAGCGGTTATTTTATCGAGAAGACTTAGATGCGGCTAAGCAGTTGGTTATGGCTCATCTTCGCTTTGTGGTACACATAGCTAAATCCTACTCTGGCTATGGTCTTTCTCAATCTGACTTGATTCAGGAAGGTAATTTGGGCCTGATGAAAGCCGTTAAGCGTTTTAATCCGGAAAAAGGGGTACGCTTGGTATCTTTTGCGGTTCATTGGATTAAAGCCGAGATTCATGAATTTATCCTGCGTAATTGGCGTATCGTCAAAATTGCTACCACCAAGGCTCAGCGCAAATTATTTTTCAATTTACGCAGCAAGAAAAAAGGCACTTCTTGGTTGACTAATGAAGAAGCCAAAGCGGTTGCCGATGATTTAAATGTCGATGTAAAAAATGTCTATGAGATGGAAGGGCGCCTCTCATCGTATGATGCAGCCTTCGATGCAAGCAATAACGATGATGACGAGGCTGCCTATCAAGCGCCTGTCAACTTTCTAGAAGATGATCGTTTTGATCCGGCTCATCAGTTGGAGAAAGATGATTGGACTGCTGACAGTACCAGCAGACTGCGGCATGCGATAGACCAACTTGACGAGAGAAATCGCATTATTCTCCAACGGCGTTGGCTCAACGATGAAAGTAAGTCTACGCTGCACGAACTGGCTGATGAATTTGGTGTCTCCGCCGAACGTATCCGGCAACTTGAAAAAAATGCAATAAAAAAAGTGCGCCAAATTATGGAAACCTGACGGTGCTCTCATTTGTGTGGGTGTGACTAACGGTTTTTATTAATTTGTTCACACCAGAGTACAAACCCAAGCCAATTCGCAGTTATGTGATTCGCAATGGCAGACTAACAGAAGCGCAAAAAAAGGCTTTCAATAACGGCTGGGAAAATTACGGTTTGAGTCTTTTTTCAGGTCGGCTAGATCAAAAACAGGTTTTCGGTCGTTCCGCACCACTGGTTGTTGAGGTCGGGTTTGGTTCAGGCGATTCACTACTGAAAATGGCTGTCGAAAATCCTGAGGTCGATTTTCTCGGCATTGAAGTATATGTCTCCGGAGTGGGGCAGTTAGTCAATAACTCTCTTAAGAAGGGAGTGCGTAATTTGCGTATCTATATGGCAGACGCCGTGGATGTATTGCAGGAATGCTTGCTCGATAACAGTATCACTCGATTCCAGCTATTTTTCCCCGACACTTGGCATAAGAAAAAACATCACAAGCGGCGCATTGTTCAACCTCATTTTGTAGATATAATCAGGCGCAAGCTCATATTGGGCGGGATTTGCCATTTTGCTACAGACTGGCAAGACTACGCTGACGAAATGATGTCTATCATGACGACAGCGAATGGCTTTAGTAATCAAGCTGGGGAATACAACTTTTCGCCAAAGCCTTACTACCGGCCTGAAACTAAATTTGAACAGCGTGGTGAGCGACTTGGTCATGGTGTAAAAGATTTGATATTTAAGCGAACGGTCTAACATTGAATCTAAAAAAAAGCCCTGTTATCAAAGAAAATAGAAAAACAATGCCCGACGTTGCTATTGAGCAGCAGGCTCAGTACCAATCAACTCTCGACTGGGTTGGAATGAGCAGCGTTGCCCTTCCCATAAAAGTCAGAGATCAACACTTTGGTGACTTCATAACCAGTGCTTCTATAGAGACTTACGTCAATTTGGTTGATCCAAAAGTAAAGGGTATTCATATGTCACGCCTGTATCTGCTTTTGGTAGAGTTCGCCGGCAGCCAGGTATTAACGGTTCCCAATTTGACTACTTTCTTGCAAGAGAAGCTGTCTAGTCATGATCATATAAGTAATCATGCTTGTTTGCAGATAGCATTTGATTATTTGATTAAACAGCCAGCGTTAAAAAGTGATTACCAAGGCTGGAAGGATTATCCCATCACCATAAAGCTGACTTCTGAAGAACAAAAGATGAATGTAGAAGTGGCGGTGAAAGTTCCTTATTCGTCGACTTGTCCCTGTTCATCGGCGCTTTCCAGACAGCTGTTACAACAGGCTTTTAGTGAAGATTTCAAAGATCACAATGTTATTGACAAGCGATCCATAGAAACATGGTTGCAATCTGAAAAAGGCAGTACAGCGATCCCACATAGTCAGCGGAGCTATGCTAGCGTCTGGGTTAAACTATCCAGTGATTCTGCTGAATTCCCATTTTATCGACTGATTGATGCCATCGAATCTGTGCTGAAAACTCCTGTACAAACAGCAGCAAAACGCGAAGATGAGCAGGAATTTGCTCGTTTAAATGGTGCTAACCAAATGTTCTGTGAAGATGCTGCTAGGCGCATTAAAAATCATCTGAGCCAACAATCACAGTTTGAAGATTTTTGGATCCGAGTTGAACACTTGGAGAGTTTACATGCGCACGACGCCGTTGCAATAACTGTAAAAGGAATTGATAAGGGTTATTCACCTCTATTGCACCGATGATTAATATAATTGTTTTCTAGAGATTTCTTTAGGTAAAACTCGCGGTGTGCACTTAGGTGCCGACGCTCACAACGGCAAGCTGGTCAAATTAAGTCCAAAGATGAAAAATCAGTGAAATTGCAAAAAATACAGGAGAAATCGATGTATCAGTTAACAGAGTTGGCAATCAAACTGTCCGATGCGCAATGGGAAGGTTGCTCATTTACCTGTTCAGTTATTTCTGAAAATCAGGAAATACTCCAGGTTATTTTGACCGATAGTGAAGAGATACCTGTTTACATCACTATAACGGATACTCAAATATTGTGTATTGCTTATCTCTTTAAGAAAGAGGAAGTCAAAAACGAAATGCTAGCTACACTCAATGAAAAATGTCTGCAATTGAACATACCTATGCCGCTGTCTGCATTTGCCATGATCGATGACCAGTATACCCTTTTCGGCGCACTTTCCACCGACTCTACTTTTGACAATATTCAAAAAGAAATCGTAACCCTAACTGAAAATGCGGTGGAAGCATTAGAAGCTCTTGAGGAATATATTAAGTAATTTAAATAGGGAGAGAAATAGATCAATGAATGTACTAAAAAAGCTTATAACAGCCGTTCGAGGTGGCGCTCGCGAAGCCGGTGAGGCGATTATTGACGCTAACGCTATTAGAATTCTCGAGCAGGAGATCGTCGATGCTAAAAAGAGTCTGGAAAAAGGGCGAGTCAGTCTGACGGAACTGATGGCCAAAGAAATGCAAACAAAACGCGAGCTATCGGCTATCCAAACCAATATCTCCGAACACGAAGGATTTGCCAAAGAGGCTTTGGAAAAAGACAATGAGTCTTTGGCGTTGGAAATAGCTGAGAAAATCGTTGAGTACGAATCAGCGTTAGCCGATCAACGGACCATTCTTGCAGGCTTTACTGATCATATCGCAACGCTGAAGTCGCAAATCAAGCAGGCGGAAAAAACCATTGCAGAGAACGAACGGCAGATGTTAATGGTAAAGACAACCGAGTCCGTCCAGAAAGCGACGATGTGCATCACCGATAATATCTCCGCCAACGCGTCGACTATGACCAGCGCCCGGGAGTCACTAGAGCGTATTAAAAAGAGACAACGCGACAATGCCGATAAAATGGCGGCCAGTAAAGTACTACAAGGTGAGCTTTCAGGTGATTTGAGTGCCAAGATGAAAGCCGCTGGCATCGGTTCACAAGATTCCTCCGCAACATCAGTCTTGGCACGATTGAAAAAATAATCCATTGCTTTCTATGTCCTGTAAAGATTATTTCACTCGACTTGAAGATAGAGAATATGCGGGTAAGCACATTCTCATTGATATCTGGGGGGCTGAAAAGCTCGATAATGAGCAACTACTCGCAAACACATTGAGAGCAGCTGTCGATGCAGCTGAATCGACGCTGCTGCACCTGCATATTCACCAGTTTACCTCGACGGGTGGTTTATCTGGTACCGCCATCTTGGCAGAATCGCACATTAACGCACATACCTGGCCGGAGCGCCATTTTGCTGCATTTGATGTATTCATGTGTGGTAAAGCTCAGCCTGACAAAGTCGAAGCAGTGATAAAACAGGCCTATCGGCCTAAAAAATTGACTGTAGAGTCGCATTACCGAGGTGAAATCCAAAATCCTGTGGCCATAAGCGATAGATTGAAAATAAGAGAAAATTAATTAAAAACAGGAAAATAATAATGCTAAAAACATTGGGTTCACTGATTAAGTCCTTTAAAAAACAGGAAACAGCCAAAGCATTGACATCGCCTAAACAACTTTCAAAAGGCGATATATTACGATTTGCAGATAGTTTCGCTATGCCAGACGATGTGCGTGGCCAGACGTTTCAAGTTCAGAAAGTGGCCACTTACTTCTATGCTGACACCGGTTCGCCACAATTCGTTATAAAAAGTGGTAATAGCACACCATTTTATCTTTCTATTCAGGATTTTGATGGCGAAGAGCTTGTTATCTTATCCAGAAAGTTGAAGAATAAAGAGATCGCCTCATTATTCGATTGGGATAAATTGCATAAGGCCATGAAAGATGAGACTGAACGCGAAATCAGGACTGCTGAAGTTGCCTCAGATACCTGGATAGCTAACTGGGCAGCTGACCATTATTCCCGCAGAGTCTTTGGCGCTACGGGTCAGTATTTTGATTATGATGTGAGAGGTAGTGATGGCATTCCTGCGGGTGGTGAAATGTTCAAATATTTTGAATATTTCACATCAGACGAAGGTAAAACACTTGAAATCGAAGTGTGGGAAGGTGATGAAATTGAAGTTTGTCTAGGTTTAGTCAGGCCGATATCCGATATTACTGAACTGTGGCGAAAATAGGAAAACACCATGTTTGATTTGCAACTAATCGCACTTAATATAATAGCCCCTCTCAGCTTACTACTGTTGTATTTGGTGGTTTTTTGGTTGTCCAAATGGACGGCCAATAAAGTGACTTCCTACAATATCAATACCGAGATATCGGAAAAACACAACAGAGCAGTAGCGCTGTCACTATCAGGTTATCTTATAGCCGTTACTATCATTTTCTGCAGTGTTTTGATTGGTCCTAGCCGGGGTATTGTCGATGATCTTAGGCTTGTGGGCATTTATGCCGTCATTGGCATCGTGCTTTTGAATATAGCTAGAGTAGTCAATGACAAGCTTATTCTCTATAAATTTCATAATAAAGCAGAGTTGGTCGACGATCAAAACGAGGGCACAGGTGCAGTTATTGCCGGCTCTTTTATCGCTTCGGGGCTAATCGTGGCCGGCGCCGTTCACGGCGAGGGCGGTGGAATGGGCACTACTCTGGCCTTTTTCGTTATCGGCCAGCTGGGGCTTATCCTGTTTTCAAAAGTTTATAACTTGATTACTCCTTATGATATACATGACGAGATAGAAAAAAATAATATCGCTGCTGGCGTCGCCTTTGGTGGAACATTAGTTGCCCTGGGTATCATTTTAATGAATGCAACCCTGGGTAATTTTGTCAGCTGGAGTGAGAGTCTTAGCTACTTTGCTTTTGTTTTGTTGGGTGCTTTAATTGTACTACCGCTGTTTCGTTGCATTATGGATAAGTGTTTGATCCCCCATTACGACCTAAATCATGAAATTCACAATAATCAAAACATCAGCGCCGGTATATTGGAATTTGTGATGACTGTCTGTTTCGCATCGATTATATTTTTTGTGATATAGCTACCGGATATCTCGATGCAAATAAATAAATACGGGCTCACCTTTATCGGTTTTGGCCTTATTTGCCTGCTTACTTCATGGGTCCTCTCCTCACATACCGGCGCCAGTATCGAACAGCGCTTTCCGCCCACTGGCGGCAAGTTCGGTCCGATTGAAATAAAGGAGGAAAACACAGTCCTGGAAATAGTAATTTCTCAGCGTGTGAGCGACCGCCATTGGAGTAATATAGACGCCAAGGTTAGCGATTCATACAACAACAATCTCTTTGCTTTCAGCGAAGGGCTCTGGTTTGAAACGGGTTATGATGCCGATGGTGCTTGGCAAGAAGGTAAGGACAAATACGATATGTCGGTGACATTTGCGAAGCCAGGAAGATACTTTATTGATTTTACGGCAACAAATAGTCAGGACCAGAGTGTTGGAGATATTTTTGTTGAAGTTAACGAAAAGATGGGTAGCTCTGTTGCCTATCTCTGGCTTGGTCTACTGTCGCTGATTATTGGCGTAGTCATCATCTACCTTACCAATTTCAGCAGTAACCCTGTCAATAATAATCAGATAAATTTTTAGTTGAAGAAATACTGAGTCCGTGAGTGATGAAAAAAACAAACCAAAACAATAAGCAGTCCGGAAATGCCTTTATTGGTCTGATTATTGTTATGGCTATTGTTTATTTTGGCGTGTTAATGATCAGCATGCGCGGTTGGGGCTATATGGGTTATGGCGGCTATTATAACAGCCCCTCATTTTGGTACTGGGGCGGACCCCGTATCTACCGTTCATCCAGTATCCGTAACGATAGCTGGGGAGGCCCAAATAATCGGGGTGGCAGTTATAGCCGCGGCAAATAGTTCGTGTCTCTGAAATATTCAGAGCGCCCTGTATCCACATCCGTTAAGGTTTTGATATTTTCAACCTTCATTGCGGGTGTTTGCTCTATTGTTTACGAATTACTTATCGCATCGACAAGCACCTACTTTCTCGGCGATAGCATCAAGCAATTTTCACTAGTGATAGGTTTCTACATGGCCACCATGGGTGTGGGTTCCTATCTGTCGCGTTTGGTTGATGACGATAATGTTCTCCACTTTTTCATTGCCGCTGAAATTGCGCTCGGACTCGCCGGTGGCTTAAGTGTACCGCTGTTATATTTTTTCTTTGCCTATTTCGACTATTTCCAATTCACGGTGTTGTCTCTGACAGCTATTGTCGGTCTATTGATCGGTTTGGAAATACCTCTGCTCAGCCGGTTGATGTCGCCTTATTTTGTGCTTAAAGACAATTTATCTAAGGTTTTATCGGTTGATTATCTGGGTGCACTGGTAGCGACACTACTCTTCCCCTTTTTGTTATTACCTTTTTTTGGCCTCTTCAAAACATCGCTTTTTTTTGGTTTGGTCAATATGAGCATTGGTTTTTCTATGCTCTGGTTTTTTTCACGGTCATTAATTATTGAAAAAAAAACCGTATTGTACTTTTATAGTTTTTCAGCGTTAGGGGTTTTAGTCACCGTTTTCTTGCTGTCCCAAACGTTATTGAGGGTGTGGACAAGCGATATCTATGATGACCGCGTTGTATACGCCGAGGAGACACCTCATCAACAGATTGTGCTGACTAAAAACAGAAACGATGTTCGTCTTTTCCTAAACGGCAATTTGCAGTTTTCATCCAGCGATGAATATCGTTACCATGAATCGTTGGTGCACCTTCCCATGCTTAATTGTCAGTGCCGGGATATTTTATTGCTTGGTGGAGGTGATGGCTTGGCGGTCAAAGAATTATTAAAGTACGACAGTATTGAATCAATGATTCTGGTTGACTTGGATCCATCAGTGACTACCTTAGCTAAAACTAACCCTCATGTTAAATCGCTCAATGAAGCCGCGCTGGAAAACGACCGATTAACAGTTATTAACAAAGATGCGTTTGTATATCTGAATGAAACAAATCGCCGTTTTGACCTGATCATTGTCGACCTGCCGGACCCCAACAATACCTCATTATCACGTTTTTATAGCCGGGAATTTTATCTACTTATAAAAAGTAAGTTGAACGAAAACGGCAGTTTTGTCACGCAAGCGACCAGCCCTTTTTACGCATCGAAAGCGTTTTGGTCGATTAAAAAAACCATAGACTCCGCCGGCTATTTTGATGTATTGCCCTATCACACTCACATTCCTTCCTTCGGTGAATGGGGATTTATTCTCGCCAGCCCATCGAGAATTCATCTCGATTCAACCAAACTGCCCACCGAAACCAAATATATCGATGAATACGCTATAACACGCATGCTTTACTTTGAAAAAGATCTACGGGAGTCCAATGTGGAAATTAGCACACTAGACTCGCCAAATGTGCTGCATTATTACCTCCAAGGGTGGAAAAGCTGGCAGTAATACCCGGGCATGTTGAGCAATTCTTCAGACCAAAACCTAATACATCAATCAATGGGGCTAATGACACCCAGGCCACCCTTTTTAACCACATGAGTATAAATTTCAGTCGTCTCGACATTGGCGTGACCTAGAAGCTGTTGAATGGTACGGATATCATACCCGGACTCTAAAAGCTGAGTGGCGAATGAATGCCTAAAAGTGTGACAACTAGCCTGTTTGTAGATACCCGATTTCTGTAACGATTCTTTAACAGCCTTTTGAATAGCCCGTTGATGTACATGATGCCTTCTTTCAACACCTGACCTCGGGTCTTTTGATATACGAGCGGAAGGAAATAAAAATTGCCATTCGGTACTTATTTTTGCCGATGGATATTTTTTATCTAAAGCATAAGGCATATAAACTTCACCTAAACCATCTTTCATATCCTGTTGATGCCGTAAGTTCACTCGAGAAATTTGGAGCTGGATATCATCCCTGAGCGAATTGGGCAATACAGTCACCCTGTCTTTATTACCTTTTCCTTCTCTGACGATAATTTGCTGCATATCAAAATCAATGTCTTTAACACGCAAGCGCAAACATTCTGAAACCCTCAAACCACAGCCATACATTAATTTCGCCATTAACTGGTAACTGCCTTTTAAGTTTTGAATGATACGATCTGCCTCCTGTTTACTGAAAACAACCGGTACGCGCTTATTTCGACGAGCATGCTGGAAATTGAGTTCGCCCACATCTCTATTTAAAAACTGGCGATACAAATAAACTAATGCATTTAAAGCCGTCGCCTGTGTGCTGGGTGACGCATGACAAGATACGGCCAAATAGGATAAAAAACTTTCTATTTCGACAGCGCCACACTCTGTAGGGTGCTTTTTTCCTGTATGGAAAATAAAGCGCCTAATCCAATAGACATAGGTTTTTTCCGTACTCCACGATTTATTTTGGGAACGTATAAATGCTCGCAGTTGGTGCATAAAGCGTGTGGGAACAGAAGGAATGCGAACGGGAACATCATCCATTGATTGCATCATTAACGTCCTGTTAATTGTGTAGTCGAAAGCTTATAGAATCAATTTCAATTGCGATTGTCAATTCGCAAATATGTCTTTTTTCAACGAACAACTGTTTAATCTATTGTTTTAAAATGAATTAATTTTAAAACCTACGAAGATATAAATGAGCTGCGTTCGCCTATTTTTGATTGGTTAAATATTATCCATTGTTAATGGGTTGATTTTTTAGTACTTTTCAAATCAGATATACTTTATAGACAAAAATATACGAATTCAGGCATATACGAACTGAGTTCGTTGAATCAGCTGTTATGCAAAAAATATGTAACGAGCTATCCCAATGATATAATCACAGTTTATTAAAGTCTCTGGGGATTCGTCAGTGCCAATAATAAGCAGATTTTATGGAATAATGATCGCAATGTACTTTAAAGATCACAACCCGCCACATTTTCATGCCAAATATTCTGGCTATGAAGCGCTGTTCAATTTTGATGGCGAAATAATTGAGGGTGAAATTCCCAAACGAGCTACAAAATTTGTGCGGGAGTGGATTTCATTTCATAAATCTGAGCTAGAAGAAAATTGGGAAAAAGCTCGTACTGGCCACCCTCTCAACTACATCGCACCCTTGGAGTAAACATATGCTTCATATTAAATCAGCGCAATATGTTTCTAATTTTGTTTTGTGGGTGGCCTTCGATGATGGTACAGATGGAGAAGTAGATCTAAAAAACGCACTAAAAGGACCTATCTTTGAACCATTAAAAGATTTATCCGTATTCTCAAAAGTTGCCGTAGATCCTGAACTGGAAACGGTTGTTTGGCCTAACGGGGCCGACCTAGCACCAGAGTTTTTGAAGGAATTGCATAACAAGCAAAATCAGTCGGACGCGTAAACGCGCCGCTGTTTTGGGCGTTATACGATGAAATGACTGAGAATATAATTTTCTATTCGGCACTAGTATTTTTTACACTTATTGCTCTAGGTATCAGTTGGGAAAAT
>CAZEUZ010000059.1:0-11120 GCA_964515805.1 uncultured Cellvibrionaceae bacterium
ATCGAACAACGACTTATGCGTAACTTTGACATTTTTCGGAAGGCTGACTTCATCGACGGCAAAGCCGTGATTCTGGCTGGTAATCATCACCTTCCCAGTGGCAATATCTTGTACTGGATGATTTGCGCCGTGATGGCCGAATTTCATCTTGAGCGTACGAGCACCACTGGCCAACGCTAATAATTGATGGCCCAAACAGATACCGAACAAAGGAATGTTGGCGGCTAATAACTCGCGAATAGCCTTAATCGCGTAATCACATGGCTCCGGATCACCAGGTCCATTGGATAAGAAAACACCGTCGGGATTCATGGCTAATACTTCGCTGGCAGGAGTTTGCGCCGGCACAACCGTCAATTCACAGCCGCGATCAGCTAACATACGTAAAATATTACGTTTAATGCCAAAATCGAAAGCGACGACTCTATATTTACAAGTGGTACGCTTAGAGAAGAAATCCTGTCCTAACGCCCATAGACCCTCTCGCCATGAGTAGATACTGTCGGTAGTCACCTCTTGAGCTAGATCCAGACCTTTTAAACCTGTAAATTCACTAGCCAATGTCAGAGCCTGTTCTTCATCAAGATCACCGGCCATGATACAGCCATTCTGTGCGCCTTTTTCACGCAGAATACGTGTTAGACGACGCGTATCGATATCGGCTATACCTAAGATATTACGTTCTTTTAAATAACTATTGAGAGATTGTTGACTGCGAAAATTACTGGTCACTGAGGATAAGTCGCGAATCACCAGACCGGCAGCCCAAATATTACCAGATTCCTCATCCTCCTTATTGACACCCACATTACCGATGTGAGGATAAGTCAAGGTAACAATTTGTCGAGCATAGGAGGGGTCGGTGAGAATTTCTTGGTAGCCTGTAATCGCTGTATTAAAAACCACTTCACCAACAGAATGGCCTTCGGCACCAATAGCACAACCTCTAAACACATTGCCATCGGCAAGTACGAGAATTGCAGGCTGAGTCAAATTCATCAAGTAATTTTTGATAAAGTGGTTAGAGAAACGAGTGAAAAAATCAGGCAACTGAATTTCGAGCTGAATTCTACGCTACCTACAGTACCTTTGTCCATGCGGTACCTTCGTCCATGGGGTAAAAAGAGTATGGAGACTTAATACAGATCTAATCATAAACTATCAACGAGTTAGTATAGCCATGGCGTTTTAAATCATCACTTAGATAGGCAATGGATTGCACCGTATTAACAGGCCCTATACGAACCCGGTACCAAGCATCCTCAGCGCGAGCGACTGCTACTGGATAACCCACCATTTCTATCAATTTTTTCCGTAATCTTTCAGCCGAGTCACGCTCTCTAAAAGCTCCTACCTGCAGATAGGCTGGCGTCCGGTTTGGGGACCACGTCTCCCCAGGTTCTTTCACTTTTTCATTGCCGGCTATTTTGTCATCGTCTTTACCCTGCATCACTATCAAACCAACGCCGGTATCTTTGGGTATTGGATCAGTTCTAGGGGTTACATCTTCCACTATCACAGGCGCTACACCAGCTTTAACATAGTCTAATTTTCTAGCGGCCGCATAACTGAGATCGATAATTCGATCGCTATGAAAAGGCCCACGATCATTGACACGAACAATGACACTGCGCTTATTTTTTAAATTGGTGACTTTGACATAGCTCGGAATAGGCAAGGTTTTATGAGCGGCCGTCATTGCATACATGTTATATGTTTCGCCGTTGGATGTTCTTCTACCATGAAACTTTGTTCCATACCAGGAAGCATTGCCGCGCTGATGAAACCCGACACTATCCGGCAATACCGTATAGCGTTTGCCAAAAACAACGTAGGGACTTTTGTTACCTGCGGCGGTCCGGACTACTGGGCTAGGTGTGGGATTTTTTATATGGGACAAATCGACAGAGACTTTAGGTGCGCCGTCTTTTACACCTCCCATAGGTCTATTAGTACGATTGGGGTCATTAATAACGCTACAGGCGCTTAGCAGAAGAATAAACAGAGATAACAATAAGTTAATTGGAGATTGTGACCGCATAAAAGAAAACTCTAACTGGCTATTCGTTTAAGTGGATAACAGAGGAATTAAACATACAGGATGACAGTATATTCACTTTAATTTAGCATTTGTAATTCTTGTTCAATGGATTGACTCAACTGCCAGACTGCCATGGCATAGAGCCGACTGTGGTTGTAGCGTGTGATAACGTAGAAGTTCTGTAAACCCAGCCAAAATTCCGGACCATGAACTCCTCGTAAACGCATAATTGTCGCCAACTGTTTTTCTGTAATTTCTCCGTCCGCAAACCTTGTTGCAAGTATAATACCTTGATCTCGTAGTTCTTGGATTGTAATTTTTGGTTTCAAAGACGAATTAACAATTTTCTCGTTATAGGTTGGTAATACATCAACGCTTATGGCTACAGGTTCATTTTTTTGCCAGCCGTGTACCTTAAAATAATTGGCAACACTGCCAATAGCGTCCGTAGCATTCTCCAAAATATCAACTCTATTATCACTATCAAAATCGATTGCATAAACACGGTAGCTGGAGGGTATAAATTGGCCGTATCCCATGGCACCGGCATAAGAACCCATCGGCTTACGAGGATCGAGTTGCTGTTCACGACTCAGCAGTAGAAACTCACGCAATTCTTTGCGAAAGAAATTAGCACGCGGTGGGTAGTCAAATGCCAGTGTCGACAGCGCATCGATAACGCGGTGTTGTCCTTTATGGCGACCGTAATGTGTCTCTACACCGATGATAGCGACTATAATTTCAGCGGCAACACCAAATTGTTGCTCGGCTCGCCGCAAATCCGCTTGATGCTCTCTGTAAAATGCAACGCCTTTTTCAACTCGATCCTGGGTGATAAAGCGCTCACGGTATTCTTTCCAACTGAGCGTCTTTTCAGCGGGGCGCGAAATTGCATCAATTATCTGCTGTTGTCTGTTTGCGGTAGAAAACCAGCTGCGTAATTCTTGCTGTGAAAAGGCATCCCTTTCAGTGAGTTCGCGGATAAAAGCCTGCACCTTGCCATGTTGATCATAACTGTTCGCATTCTTTATTTCTGTAGCGCTGACCACTGTATTGCCGATAAAAATAGCAATTGCTGCAGAAACATAAGCCGTAAAAATTGCCGATTTAATCCAGGTTGTTAACATCATTTTCTGCTCAAGCCCTACTCGTTATTTTGCGTTGTTCAGTGCTGATTGCCATTAAGATACCAAAACCTACCATCAGTGTAACTACCGAAGTCCCTCCCATACTGACTAAAGGAAGGGGTACCCCGACGATCGGCAACAAACCCGACACCATACCGATATTGACAAAGACATAAACAAAAAATGTGACTGTTATACTCGCTGCCAACAAGCGGCAAAAAGAATTTTGTCCGTGAAAAGAAATAGCCAAACCTCTAGCAACAATAACTAAATAAATTACCAACAACCATATGACACCGGTAAAACCAAATTCTTCGGCCAATACGGCAATAATAAAATCCGTGTGACTCTCTGGTAAAAAGTCCAAATGAGACTGTGTGCCCTGCAACCAGCCTTTGCCTTCCCAGCCTCCTGATCCAATGGCTGTCTTAGATTGAGTAATGCTCCAACCCGCTCCTAATTTATCCGCTTCCGGATCGAAGAGCGTCAATATACGCTGCCGCTGATAATCGTGCATCACATAATGCCACATTGGCCAACTACCAAGAAGAATTAAACCGACAGCTGAACCCATATGACGCCAACGAATACCGGAAAAGAAAAAGATAGATAGTGCTGCAATGATCACTATCATCGCAGTGCCTAAATCTGGCTGGTTCATAATCAGAACAGCCGGAATAATAACGATTAAAAGTGAACAAAATAGATATTTGGGGGCCGGAGGTAAGCTTTTGTTAGATAAATAGGCGGCAATCGTGATGGGAACCACTAATTTGATCAATTCAGAGGGTTGAAAACGAAAGCCAAATACACTCAACCACCGCTGGGCACCTTTAGCATCGACACCGATAAACCAGACCAGCAACAACAACAACAAGCTGCCGATATACAAATATACTGACCAATGAAAAAATACGCTCACATTTATTTGGGCCACGATAAACATAGCTACATAGCCAAACAGTAGAAATAACCCCTGCCGTTTAATAATTCCAAGATTATCTTCACTAGCGCTGTACAACACGACAAGACCGTAAGCAGTCAGTGCTATTAGTGGTAACAATAGCCAGGGATCCACATGAATGGTTTGCCATAAATTCCGTCTGCTGCGCAAATCACGACCGGCTTCCGGCATGCGCCGCAAAAAGTCTTGCTGATCAAAACGCATCCTTTAGCCCTCACCATTAACTGGAGTATCGAGAAGATATACATCAAATAATTTCCTAGCGATAGGCGCAGCAGCTGATGAACCGGCGCCACCATTTTCAACCAGTACAGCTAAGGCAATTTTCGGGTCTTCGAAGGGTGCAAATCCGATAAACAGTGCGTGATCACGCTGCTGTTCCATTATCTTTTCAGCATCGTACTCTTCATCTTGCTTAATCCCGATCACCTGGGCTGTGCCGGTTTTACCTGCCATTTTATAACTGATCGAATTACCAATCAGTCGTGCAGTACCATTCGGTTTATGCACAACCGCGTACATCGCATCGAGTACTTCACGCCAATTGGCATCATCCGCCATCACTTGATCGACCAATACCGGCTTTACCGATTGATTATCGATCATTTTCACAAGTTGCGGTGTAAACTGTTTGCCTCGACTGGCAAGTGTCGCTGTCATTACCGCCAATTGCAGTGGTGTCGCCAATACATCACCTTGGCCTATACCAACATTGAGTGTATCACCGGGAAACCAAGGCAGCCCGCGCTTTTCTCGTTTCCATTGTCTGGATGGCCATAATCCACTGTATTCATTGGGAATATCGATGCCCGAGTGACGACCGAATCCAAACCGTGAACCAAAAACATGAATCCGGTCAATGCCCATTTGAAATGCCATATCGTAAAAGTAAGTATCAGAAGATTGTACGATTGCTTTTTTCAGATTAACTACGCCGTGACCACCTTTTTTCCAGTCTCTATAAAGACGGTCATCATTTTCCAGCTGATAATATCCGGGATCATAGATAGTGTCAGATGAAGTGACAATTTTATATTCCAGCGCACCCAAACCGAGCATTGGTTTGATAGTGGAAGCAGCCGGATATTGTCCCTGAATCGTGCGGTCAAACAAGGGTAGATCGGCATTATCCGTCAAGCGCTTATAAGCGTTAAAGCTAATACCTGTAACAAACAAATTAGGATCGTAACTAGGTGCACTTAACATAGCTAATACACCCCCGTTGGACACGTCCAAGGCGACTATTGCCCCGCGCTTACCGCGCATCTGTTCATAAGCCGTCTGCTGGAGGCGGGTATCCATATGCAGATGAAGATCGGACCCAGGAATGGGATCATTTCTTCCCAGCTCTAGTTGACGCAACACTCGCATACGGGCGTTCACTTCCACTTGATGGTAGCCGGTTTCGCCAAAGAGTCTATCTTCGTACTGTTTTTCTAGACCGATTTTACCGATAGAATGAAAGCTCTTATAGCGTGCTTTCTGAACTTCATTAAATGTTGTTCTTTCGCGGTTATTAATCTTGCCAACATAACCGACAGTATGCGCAAATAATTGTTTTTTTGGGTAATGTCGAACTAACTGCGCCTCTACATCAACACCGTGAAAACGGTACTCGTTAACTGCAATGCGAGCTATTTCATTTTCTGTCAGGCGATAACGTAGAGGTACCGGTTGGTAGGGACGGCGATTATCGCTGACGAACTTATGGAAATCGTTGATATCATCTTCACCAATAGCGATAATTTCTCTTAATTCACTGATAGTATGGTTTAAATTTTCTACCTGTTCAGGGGTTACCGTCAGTGTGTAACTGGGGCGGTTATTGGCCAATAAAATACCGTTGCGGTCATAAATGAGACCACGTTTAGGGGGTATGGTTTGTACCAGTATACGGTTTTTATCCGACTCCGTTGCATAGTCTTCATAATTGGTAATCTGCAAACTGTAGTAGCGTATCAGCAAGATAATCGTCAGTACAATAATCAATCCACTGGCAATAAATATACGATAACCAAAGGTGCGGATCTCCCGCAGATGGTCTTTAAACAATTCCTGTTGAGGCATGGGGTATCAGGTTATTTGTGATAGGGGTGATTTTGTAAGATGCTCCACGCCCGATAAAGCTGTTCGACCAAAACAACCCTCACCAATGGGTGTGGCAGGGTCAACGGCGATAGTGACCAATGCTGCTGAGAACGTGCCAGGCATTCATCGCTCAAGCCATTGGGCCCGCCGACAAGTAAGTTAACGGTCTTGCCTTGCATTTGCCAATTCGCCAACTGTCGAGAGAGTTCTTCGGTGCTCCAGCAGCTACCTTTAACATTCAGGGCAATAGTCTTGTCGCGATCGTTAATAGAAGCTAATAGCTTTCCTCCTTCATGGGCAATTGCCACAGCGACGCTCTTAAATTTCTGACGGGTAGGAATTTCAATGATTTTCAGCCAGTTGCGTGGCAGACGCTTGCTGTAATCGGTGCAAGCCGTAACAACCCAATTGGGCATTTTAGTGCCAACGGCGAGTATCCGTATCTGCATCAGCTATTAAAGTCTCTTCTATATATTGTTAATTTCTGCCTATGTTTATTCGACACTATCAATGGAAGTAATAACGGACCATAACCCTTCCAGATCATAAAGTGTCCTAGTTTGTGGCAGCATAAGATGGATCACCGTATCACCGAAATCCACTAATACCCAATCGGCATTTTCCATGCCTTCGACACCTATAGGTTTGTAGCCTTTTTCTTTCGCCTTTCCAATAACGTGATCAGCCAGGGATTTTACATGGCGATTTGATGTTCCGCTGGCGATAATGAGCTGGTCCATTACATCACTTAACCCGGTTACATTAAGTTGGGTAATATCTTGTGCCTTTAAATCTTCCAAGGCTTCCAAAACAATAGTTGTTAGCTCATCTCTCATCATAAATATTCTTTTTAACTGTTAACCGTTTATTTAAGTTAAGACTATACCTCGTTTTTATCTCGATAGAGGTTGTTAATCTCTATATAGGCCAGAACCTCATCTGGCAATAAGTAACGCGGCGATCGACCATTAACCAACAGTTTGCGAATATCTGTCGCTGATATATCTAGCAACCGCTGTTGCAACAAGACGATGCCACCGGCAGGTTGTTGTTGAATGACATTGATTTCATCAGGCACAGAAAGCCATTGCTTCAATGGTTCTTGCAACGGTTGTTGGAATCCGGGACGGGTTACTACGGCAATATGAGCCAACTCTCGCAACTGCTCCCATTGATGCCACTGTGTCAATTGGGTAAAGACATCCATGCCCATTATCAAAGTAATGCTGTTAGTTTTTAGCCCCTGTTGACGAAGGTGATTTAAAGTATCAACCGTATAAGAAGGAGCTGATCGGCTCATCTCAAAGTATTCAAGTTGAATTTCACTACAGTTTGTCAGTGCCAACTCGAGTAGCTTGACGCGTTGTCTACTGCTAATTTTGGTCCGTTGACGATGAGGTGGAATATGGCAGGGCATCAACCGCATTTCATCCAAGCCAAGTGACCACTTACTCTCCAGCGCCATCCGTAAATGACCAAAATGTACAGGATCAAAGGTACCGCCAAATAGACCAATGGTAGGATTTATCGACATAACGCCGTAATTATTGTCACTTACCTTAGTTACGGATATGCCCGTCACCGAACACGATCCACTTTTGTGAAGTGAGTCCTTCCAAACCCACTGGTCCACGAGCATGCACTTTATCCGTAGAGATGCCGACTTCCGCACCCAAGCCATATTCGAAACCATCGGCAAAACGTGTCGATGCATTGACTATCACTGAACTGGAATCCACCAATGTCATGAAATGGCGGGCACGGCTATAACTCTCCGTAACAATGGCTTCCGTATGACCGGACCCGTAACGGGTAATGTGATCGATAGCGGCATTGATATCGGTAACAACACGTATCGATAAGACAGGCGCCAGATATTCTTCGTACCAATCATTTATTGTTGCTTCCAACGCTTCCGGAATCAATTTCCGGGTATTTTCACAACCGCGTAGTTCTACGCCTTTTTCATTATATTCTCTTGCCAATCGCGGCAAAATTTTAGCGGCGATATTTTCCGCCACTAACAAGGTTTCCATCGCATTGCACACACCATAACGATGCGTTTTGGCATTGACTGCGATAGCAAATGCCTGATCCAAATCGGCTTGATCGTCGATATAGACATGACAGACACCGTCGAGATGTTTGATAACAGGCACTGTGGCTTCATCAATGATGCGCTCAATCAATCCCTTGCCGCCACGTGGAACAATAACGTCGACAAACTGGCGCATGGTCACCATTTCGGTAACGGCAGCTCGATCAGTTGTCGCCAATACTTGAATGGCAGTGGCTGGTAACTTTGCTGCTAATAAACCCTCAGTGACACAACTGGCGATAGCGGTATTAGAGTTGATAGCCTCGCGACCTCCCCGAAGAATAGCTGCATTACCCGATTTCAAGCACAAACTGGCAGCATCAATTGTCACGTTGGGCCGTGACTCATAAATAATACCGACCACACCTAGCGGCACACGCATCTTACCCACTTGTATGCCACTGGGCCGATAATTCATATCGGTAATCTCACCACAAGGATCGGGTAGAGCAGCCACCTGCTGCAGACCCTCGATCATAGCATCAATACGTTCTTGGGTTAGACTAAGACGATCTAACAACGCACTGTCGAGACCATTTGACTCACCCTGCTTAGTATCCTCGTCATTAGCAGCTAATATCTGACTACGGCTACCATTCAATGCTTCGGCAATAGCTAAAAGGGCGTTGTTCTTAGCTGCAGTATCAGCTGCCGCCATTAATCGTGATGCTGCACGAGCATTCTCGCCTAGCGTGAGCATGTAGTGTTTGATATCCATTGGCTATTGTTGAATTTTGCTTGCTCATATAGTTGAATCGACCCAACAAATTATACACATAGAGCAAGCACATCATAAGGTGTCAGTGTAAAACAAGTGATTTTCTTTCATACTTGATCAAATAGCTCTGCACGATTTATCAATGCATATATGTCGTGTCTTCTAGCTAAATATGCTCAAACGACTTGTATTGAAATGAATAACCCATTTTGGCTTTCATCATCGGCGATTCAGTTAACAAACGCCATGTCTTAGAATCGATACTGGGGAAAAAAGTATCCGCTTCCAAGGAAACATCGACCTGCGTTAAGTAAATACGTTCTACCATGGGTAGCGCCAAAGTATATATCTGTCCACCTCCGACAACCATAATTTCATTGGTAGAGCTATCTTTCTCTCGATGATTTTTCTTTATATAACTACTGGCTACGGAGACTGCTTGTTCAAAACTGTAGGCAACTTCAACACCATCAAACTGCCAATCGGGCTGTTGCGTAATAACTACTGAAAGACGACCAGGCAATGGTCTACCGATGGACTCAAACGTCTTTCGGCCCATAATCAGCGGTTTGTTCATAGTTAAGCGCTTAAAATGCTGCAAGTCCTCCGGAATATGCCACAGTAATTGATTGCCTTTACCGATGCCACGGTTGTTACCCATAGCAACAACAATTGCCAGTGTCGGCTTGCTATCACATTCAGTTTTCATCAATCAAACTGCCACCGTTGCAGCGATATGGGGATGAGGATGGTAATCGACAATCTCAAAGTCTTCGAAATGGTAGTCGTAAATAGTTCGAGGCCGACGTTTAATCACTAATTTTGGCAGTGGTCTCGGTTGGCGGGTCAACTGGGTATCTACTTGTTGCCGATGATTGGAATAGATATGGGAATCACCGGTAGTAATAATGATTTCGCCGACATTCAAATCACATTGCTGCGCTAACATGTGAGTTAATAGAGCCACACTGGCGACGTTGTAGGGCAAACCTAAAAACGAATCCGAACTGCGAATATAAAGCTGTGAGGACAGTTTTTTTTCAGCGACATAAAATTGATAAAGTAGATGACAGGGAGGCAAAGCCATGCGGCCCTGCTCGACATTTGCCTGAGGACTTATGCTTTCGTCGGGAAGATACTCGACATTCCAGCCGTGAAATAAAATACGCCGACTGTCGGGATTGTTTTTCAAACAATCCATCACATAATCAATTTGGTTAATAGTACTGCCGTTTTTTGTGGGCCAGGCTGTCCACTGCCTACCATAAATGGGGCCGAGTTCACCGTCAACTGTAGCCCATTCATCCCAAATAGAAACTCTATTCTCATTCAACCAATGGATATTGGTATCCCCATTGAGGAACCATATCAATTCATTGGCAATGCTTCTAAAGTGTAATTTCTTGGTAGTCAACAGAGGAAAACCGCTATTTAAATCGTGGCGAAACTGGCAACCGAATAATGACAAGGTGCCGGTACCGGTGCGATCTGACTTAGCGACACCTCGTTTCAAAATATCGTCTAATAGTGATAGGTACTGTTTCATGTTTGGGGTATCAGGATGAATCACCTCTAGTGGGATTAGAGACGCTTCATATAGCGCCTTTATTGTTTACTGCAACAGATGTACGGCTATAAGCAAGCACCAATAAAATAAAACCCACGGCAACCATGGGAATAGATAATAATTGCCCGCGCGTCATCCAACCAAAAGCCAGTTCGGGAATATGAGCATCGGGCTGGCGCACGAACTCCACTAAAAAACGAAAAAGCCCGTAAAAAATTAGAAATAAGGCGGATACTGTCATTCTTGGCCTAGGCTTGGCAGAGAACCAAAATATGATGGCGAATAGTAAAACACCCTCTAGAAACGCCTGATACAACTGCGAGGGATGACGGGCAACGTCATCTACGTGAGGGAATACCATTCCCCAAGGTAATTCGGTCGGTCTACCCCATAGTTCGCCGCCAATAAAATTACCGATACGGCCAAAGCCTAATCCTAAAGGAATCAACGGAGCGATAAAATCTGTAATACCAAAAAAGTGCTGCTTGTGCCTCAACGAATAGATAACTATCGCCAA
>CAZEUZ010000060.1:0-5955 GCA_964515805.1 uncultured Cellvibrionaceae bacterium
CGAATTTCAGACCCTATCACCGGGGTGCGCCCCAAACCGCCGCCGACAAACACTTTAAAGCCAATTTCATTATTTTCATTGATGACTAATTGCAGCCCAATATCATGCACCAATATGGCGGCGCGATCAGTGGTCACAGATCCAGTGATCGCTATTTTGAATTTGCGCGGCAGAAAAGCAAACTCCGGGTGAAAGCTCGACCACTGGCGAATAATCTCACAGTACGGACGTGGATCGACAATTTCATCAGCGATGATACCGGCGAATTGATCCGAGGTAATGTTGCGGATGCAGTTACCACTCGATTGTGTGGCATGCATTTCCACTTTGGCTAATTCAGATAAAATATCGGGGACTTCTTCTAATTTTGGCCAGTTGAACTGAATGTTCTGCCGGGTACTCACATGACAATAACCCTTGTCGTAATGGCGGGCGATGTGGGCCAGACACCGGAGTTGACAGCTATTTAGCATGCCATAGGGAACGTTGACGCGTAACATCGGCGCCAAACGTTGTATGTAGAGGCCATTTTGCAAGCGTAACGGTAAAAATTCTTCTTCTTTCATTTGGCCAGCGAGATAACGTTCCGTCTGGCTGCGGAATTGAACCATGCGCTGTTGAAGAATTTGGCGATCATATTGATCGTACTGATACATAAGCTTATTTTGTCTCGTTGTTAAAGCAATCTACTATATACACAATGGTTTTTCAGTTCAAAATATTTTTGAGCAATTTGGGATGCGTTGATCTAGAATGTAAAATTTTATCCATGATATTTATCTGCATTCTGCGATACCATCAAATAGTTACCAATCAGCTGATCGCCGAACATTAAGCCGGACCGTTTTTTTTTGACTTCGTATAAAATTTTTTAAAAGAGCTTATTTGGAAATATGAAAGAAGATTTTCACTTACATCAGAGTTTTGTGTTTTGGATAAATCGCCTATCAGGACTGATGCAGGATCATTTCAACCAACAGTTAAGTCAATATGAAGTGACGTGGCCGCAGTGGATGGTGCTCAACGTGCTCTACCATAATTTGGGGCAAACACCTGTAAAGATAGCGGAATGTATCGGAGTTGACCGGTCGACAATTACCCGATTGGTGGATCGCCTTGAGAATAAAGGTTTCGTTGAGAGAGAACACGACAAATTAGACCGCCGTTCTATCAAGTTGCACATTACCGATTCAGGCAAACAAATAATGAACAGCATTAACGATTTAGCAAAGCGGCATCAAGCACATTTTTTAAAAGATTTACACAGTTCCGAACAACGGGCGCTGAAAGGCGAATTACAAAAAATGTTACGTGCGGGAGGTATTGATGCTATCGAAACTTGGAAAAGGATATAACGCTCTGCGCTAAGATGGTAACTCTTCAATCGCCTGCTTTTAGTTTAGGTATTTGCCGACAGAATTAAGTTAACTATTGTGATAATAGTAACAATAAAAAGTACAGTAAAAACAACACCTGTTATTAAGTAGATAGTCATATTTCCATGGGTAAAATCCTGCTCGCGGTTACGGTTGTTCTGCACGCCAAATGCAGCCGCTAGAGTGCTTAGTACAACATGCCATATACCGGGCTTATTAGATTTTTTAGTTTTCATATTACTGTTTCACGCTGTTATTTGCGTTACTAGCCTATGCCTCAATGAGTGCGAAATGGCTCTTACTTTGCTATCATTCTGAATCATAGCGTTATTGTTAGATCAATACTATATCCAAAGTAAATTACAGGCTTTTTATGGTCACTATCAGCGAATCAGCTCAAGAATATCTATTGGAATTGCTAAAAACGCAAGAGACGGAAGGTATGGCCATCCGCATGTTCGTAGATAATCCGGGCACACCTCAGGCGGAAACGTGTATCGCTTACTGTCGGCCGGGAGAAGAAGAGGTGGACGATATTATCGTCGAATTCAACAGTTTCAAAGCCTATTTCGAAAATCGCAGTATACCTTTTTTAAAGGACGCAAGTGTTGACTACTCACAAGACCGCATGGGCGGACAGTTAACTATTCGCGCACCCAACTCCAAAATGCCGCAAATAAACGATGACGGTCCTTTAGAAGATAAAGTGAACTATATTCTATATAACGAAATTAATCCCGGATTGGCAGCGCACGGTGGCCAAGTAAGCCTAGTGGAGTTGACTGACGATAATTATGCAGTACTGCAATTCGGCGGCGGCTGCCAGGGGTGTAGTGCTGTCGATCTCACTCTAAAAGAGGGTGTTGAGAAAACGCTAATGCAACAACTCCCTGAAATTCAAGGCGTCAGAGATATGACGGACCATACTGATAGAACCAATGCCTATTACTAGAGACCTATGAAATCTTTCCCAGGGTTGCTGAATCGCTTTTTTGTATGGCTTCAACGATCAGATATAAAAGGAAAATATAGCTTTTATAAGAAAACAAAGGATTTTTTTTCAGACAAGCTAATTATTCATGATTCAGCTGCAGGAAAATTTGCCGTTCCATATGATCAATGGTGTTTTTGGCAGACTCGAGGACCGGCAAATTATTATCTAGAAGAACTGGCTCCTTTTTGCTCAGCAATTAACGATTATTTGGGTGAGTTTGACTTTATAGATTTAGGAGCAGATGTAGGTGTTGTCAGTCATTTAGTTGCCAATAATTGCTGTAAAAACCAAGTTATTTATGCGTTTGAACCTAACCCGATTTCATTTAAGATTTTAGAAAAAAATAGTCAGTCTTCCCTTAACAGATTTTTAGCAATTAACAAGGCTATTTCAAGTTTTAATGGAGTTGCTAAGTTTATCTTCGATGATTCGGTTAAATCTGATCATGAGGGCCATCTTGAAATTAATCGAACAGGTTCTACAGCAGTCTCTACTTTAGACAATGCACTTCAAAAAATTACTCTAAACTCCGATCTTGCGATAAAAATTGATGTGGAAGGACAAGAAGCTGAGATATTCAAGGGAGCACAATCTACACTGAAAAAGTGTGAAAAAGCAGTTATTTTGTTAGAAATTCATCCAGATACACTAGAACGTGACAGACTTACGCCTGAAGACCTTTTTGCTGCTGTGGAATCAATTCGAAAGTGTCGATGGTACGTCCCTCTTCTGGATAAAACGTTTGACCGTTCAGTACCTTTCTTTGAGCAGTTCCCGATTCAACAATACGACTTAATCGGCTACATTTAAAATATTTACTTCGCTTGATTGATAGAATTGCAAAGACCATATATCAATTGCTTTACAAAGTGCTCCGATCAGTTAATTAAGTTTTTCAATGGTACCCATTAGCTTAATCAAATATGAATTTTTGTTGAAAAGTGGCATATTTGGAAATTAAATTGAGAGAGGAAATAAATATGCAGCACTTTACAATATTTGGTCGACAGTCTTGTGGCTATTGTCATAGGGCAAAAGATCTGTTGGAGAGGAAGCAGTACGACTTTAGTTGGGTGGACATTGAAAAAGAGAGGATTACCAAAGCTGATCTCGAAGAAACGGTGGGCAAGCCCGTATTGACTGTTCCGCAAATCTTCCATGGCGAAACGCATATTGGTGGATATACCGAACTGGATCAATACGTTAAAGAACTGGGAGAAACTACCCTCGGCAGCCAAGAAGTCGCTTAACGTCAAATTGTTAATAAATTAAAAAAACAGGGACCACACGGTCCCTGTTTTTTTAAGGCCTTAATTTTTCTAGGATCGGCAAGAATTTTTCTTTCCAGACACGTTCATCAACAACACCGATGTGTTTAAACCGGATCATACCTTGTTGGTCGACAATATAGGTCTCTGGAGCGCCAGTAACACCTAGATCAATACCCAAACGACCATCTTTATCAACGATACTCAACCGATAGGGATTACCTAAATCCTTCAACCAGGTCCGGGCTGACACTGGATCATCCTTATAGTTGATACCAAAAATAACAATACCCTGCTCCTTCAGTTGATTGAGGAAAGGATGCTCAACACGGCAACTGATACACCAGGTGGCCCAGACATTGACCAATGAGATTTGGCCGGAAAAAATACCTTTGTCCACTCGTTGTTGTTCGTTGTCCAAACGACCTAACTGGAAAGATGGAAAAGGCCTATCAGTTAATGCAGACGGCACTTCGCCGGGATCTAAACGCAAGCCGAACCAAAAAAAAGTGCTTAGTACGATAAATAACAATAGCGGGATAAATAATTTGATGCGATTCATCACAGGCTAACCACGTCTTCCTTCTGTTCAAATTGTTTCGGCACTGTAGTTTTTTGCTCAATCTTTGATTGACTATTATCACGAAGTATTTTCTGAAGGCGATAGCGTTTATCGCTGACAGCAAAAAGGCCGCCCAATCCCATTAACAGAGCACCAAACCAAATCCAGTTAACAAAAGGCTTGTCGTGGACACGCATTGCCCATGCTTGTTGACCTTTATCACCATCGGGCAACGGTTCTCCGAGAGCGATGTAAATATCACCAAAAAATCCCGAATCAATCGCTGCTTCCGTCATCACGTTGCCACCTGAAAAATACTGGCGTTTCTCCGGCTGCAATGCGGCAATCAATTGATTTTCGATATACACATTAACGATACCTCGTTGGGCAAAGTAATTGGGGCCGCGGATATTTTTAACGCCATCGAAAAGGTATTCATAACGACCTAGTGTTAAGCGTTGGCCAACTTCCATACGCAGATCTCTCTGATCACTATAAATGGTATTTAAACAAACCCCCAGCAATGTAATCGCAACGCCAAGATGAGCGACTATCATACCGTAATAACTGCGAGAAAGGCTGCGCAGTCCGCTGGTAAACTCAGTGGCGTTACGCAATTTATGGCGGATATCAGCTACCAGTGTAGTGATAATCCAGACAGCGACGAAAACACTGATAGCTGCAGTGATTCTATAACTCCCTCCATAAATAAGAGGAAAGAATAAGCCAGCGATGACGCTGATAATAAGTGGTCGCTTTAATAATGCCCACAGTTTCTGCGTGCGTGTTTTTTTCCACAATGTGTGTGGACCTATACCTATCAACAGGCATAAAAACCCCATCAAGGGAACGAAAAAGAAATTAAAATAGGGTGGGCCCACAGATAATTTACCCCAGTTGAGCACGTCTGCTATTAGCGGATAGAGTGTACCGAGTAGTACAGTGGCCATGACCACCAAAAAAATAATGTTATTGGAGAGTAAGAAAGATTCCCGCGATAAGCCGGTAAATTTCAACCGAGCTCTCACCTCGGGGACACGAAGCCCATAGAGTAGCAACGATCCACCAACCACTACGGCTAAAAAACACAGGATAAAATAACCGCGCTCGGGATCGTTGGCAAAGGAATGTACTGATACTAGAATACCGGAACGCACGATGAAGGCACCCAGTAAGCTTAGGGAAAACGTTAGTATCGCCAATAGAATAGTCCAACTTTTGAAAATACCACGTTTTTCAGTTACCGCTAGTGAATGAATCAATGCTGTACCAACTAGCCAGGGCATAAACGAGGCATTTTCGACCGGATCCCAGAACCACCAACCACCCCAACCCAATTCGTAGTAGGCCCACCAACTACCCAAGGCAATACCAAATGTCAAAAAAGACCAGGCAACTGTTGTCCAAGGGCGCGACCAACGAGCCCAAGCACTGTCTAAGCGACCCGATAGCAGCGCGGCAATAGCAAACGCAAAGGTAACTGAAAAGCCAACGTAACCCATATACAACATGGGTGGATGAAAAATCAGTCCGGGATCTTGTAGCAGTGGGTTGAGGTCGCCTCCCTCCACTGGAGGTACGGGTAAAATACGATCAAACGGGTTAGAGGTAAACAACATGAACAGTAGAAAGCCAATACTGATCATACCCATAACCGATAAGACTCTCGCCAACATGGCTAACGGCAGTTGACGGCTAAATAAACTCACGGCGAAACTCCAACCCGTGAGAATCAAGGCCCACAGTAATAATGAG
>CAZEUZ010000061.1:0-10434 GCA_964515805.1 uncultured Cellvibrionaceae bacterium
CGGTAGAAATGCTCGAATGCTTTCTATATCTACGGTAAACCCGCCCTTGACTTTGCTACTGATAACACCTTTGACAACTTGCTCTGTTTCTTGCGCCATTTCTAGGTTTTTCCACGATTCAGCACGTTTGGCTTTTTCGCGTGATAAGCGTGTTTCGCCAAAGCCATCTTCTACAGTTTCCAGAACAACTTGTACTTCATCGCCAATGGCAACCGTCAATTCACCATTGTCGTCAAGGAATTGTGAGGCAGGTATTACACCTTCGGACTTTAAGCCAGCGTGCACAGTAACCCAATCTTTATCGACATCAATCACCACGCCAGTGACGATGCAACCAGGGTTCATTTCAAGGGTTTTCTGACTTTCTTCAAAAAGCTCGGCAAAGTTTTCGCTCATTACAGGGGCCTTCAAATTAATGTGAGTTGCAAGCTTGCAACTCTTTTGACCGTATCGCCAATAATACGGATTAGTTGATGATAACCATAACGACTTGATGCTTGTCTGGCGCGTTCAAATACGGGAAGTTGACATGAATTAATTCTTGAAAAATTCGTCACCCGTCGTCGTTATCGCAGTTATAACGCTAAAAGTTTATTACCTGATAAGTAGCCGGCGTTCACTAGCCAGTGCGAGTATAGTTGTTATCACTTCCCTAACAGACATTGAGCTGCTATCTATCGTGATTGCATCGTCGGCAGCAACTAAAGGCGACATTGAACGTTTCATGTCGCGTTCGTCGCGGGCTTTTATCTCATGTAACAAGTTGGCGAGATTAACAGAATCACCCTTATCCATCAACTGTTTATAACGTCTCTGCGCCCGCTGTTCCGCACTGGCGGTAAGAAAAATTTTCAGATGCGCATCGGGGAATACGATAGTGCCCATATCTCGGCCATCCGCAACTAATCCGGGTTCTTTTCGAAAAGTGCGTTGACGCGATAAAAGTGCCTCTCTGACAGCAGGTTGAGCAGCAATAATAGAAGCACTTTTACTAACGTGCTCGCGACGTATTTCGCGAGTCACATCGGAATCGTTCAGCTGTATTGAAATTTCACCGGACACAACGGAAAAACTGACAACCAAGTTACGTGCTACTTTAGCTACCTTAACGCTGTCTTCAAGGTCTATGCCCTGTTTGTGAGCGGCCACTACAGTCACTCGGTACAGAGCTCCACTATCGAGTAAATGAAAGCTCAATTCAGTTGCTAGCAGTTGGCTAACGGTGCCTTTGCCTGACCCACTGGGGCCGTCAATAGTAATAACTGGAATAGAGGATGAAGACATGTGATGAAAAACAGTAAACTGGTTAAGATAGTGAGTAGTTCTAACTTGCAGTAGTTGGTGTAGATATAGAGTCAATGATGGATTTCAGTATCTTTGCCGGATGTTTAGCCGAAGTGATAGGACGACCAATTACCAGATAATCACTACCGAATTTTATGGCTTCACTGGGAGAGGCGACCCTATGCTGATCATCTGCCATCGAATTAGCGGGACGAATACCAGGGGTTACAAGACAAAAGTCACGTCCAAATTGTTCCCTTAAAGATTTTGCTTCAATAGCCGAGCAAACAACACCATCTAGACCCGCTTGTTGAGTCAGAGTCGCCAACTGCATCACTTGTTCGTCAGGCGTGCGTTTGATTCCAACACATTGCAGATCCTCCCAATTCATACTAGTGAGCACGGTTACGCCGATAAGCAAAGGTCCGCCATTAGGGTGTTTATCCAACGCCTCTTTAGCTGCTGTTAACATGCGCATACCGCCACTGGCATGCACATTGACCATCCATACGCCCAGTTTCGCCGCCATACGCACCGCACTGGCGACAGTATTAGGAATATCATGGTATTTGAGATCCAAGAAGACAGAAAAACCCTGTTTTATCAATTTTTCTACTAATTTGGGGCCGCTGGCAGTAAATAGCGCCTTACCCACTTTTAAGCGGCACTGACTGGGATTTAATTGCTGAGCAAAAGTTAAACAGGTTTCGGATGATTCGAAATCCATCGCCACAATGATGTTTGGCGGTGGGAAAAGAGACATGGGGCGGTCCAGGCTGATTACAAAAGCGATAAGTTAGCAGATCAGAATAACTATTAGAATCAATTTGTGCAATAAGTACGGTAAATTGACAGTATCGAAGCGGACTAGTAAGGTGACTGCCAGGTTAATCAGGTTGGATTTACAGTCTTTTTTATGAAGGCGAGGGCAGCGTATTGAAACTGGTAAAAATAGGTATTTGTGGCCTTGGCACGGTAGGTAGCGGCACGGTGAATGTGTTGCGCCGTAATTGCCAGGAAATTGCGCTTAGAAGCAACGTTGAGTTAGTCATCGAACAGATTGGCGCCAGACGCGACAATCCTGATTGTAATACCAATGACCTGACTGTGAGCCGGGATATATTTGATGTGGTTGGCAACTCCGAAGTTGATATTGTAGTGGAGTTGATTGGTGGAACCACTGTCGCCAAGACACTTATACTGCAAGCAATCGCTAATGGTAAGCACGTGGTTACCGCCAACAAAGCATTAATCGCTGAATTTGGTGATGAGATCTTTGCAAAAGCGAGGGAAAAAGGCGTCACCGTGGCTTTCGAAGCTGCAGTTGCGGGCGGTATTCCTATTATCAAGTCACTGCAAGAGGGATTGTCAGCGAACCATATCGAGTGGATAGCAGGCATCATTAACGGCACCGGCAACTTTATTCTCACAGAAATGCGCGATAAGGGTAGAGATTTCGCAGATGTATTAAAAGAAGCTCAGGCGCTCGGTTATGCTGAAGCTGATCCCACCTTCGATGTTGAAGGCATCGACGCTGCACATAAATTGGCCATTCTGGCTTCATTGGCATTTGCCATGCCACTGCAGTTCGACAAGGTATTCACCGAGGGTATCAGTACCATTTCACCTGCTGATATCAAATACGCAGAACAACTCGGTTATCGTATTAAACATCTGGGTATCGCTCGCCGTTTAGACGAACGAGTAGAACTGAGAGTTCATCCTACATTAATACCGGAAAAGTCTTTGCTGGCAAATGTTGACGGCGTGATGAACGCGGTTTTAGTGAAGGGCGATGCCGCTGGCCAGACGCTCTACTATGGTGCCGGCGCCGGCGCCGAAGCCACTGCGTCGGCCGTTATCGCTGATATCGTCGATATCGCTCGAACTATCGACGAACAGAAAACTTCTGACTGTAATCTCCATCAGGCTATCACAAGGTCTGTATTGTCTGTTGAAAATGTAGAAACTGCCTACTATCTCCGTTTGATGGCGGAAGATAAGCCGGGTGTACTATCTGAGATCACTCAGATTTTCAGTGCTGCAGGAATTAGCATTGAAGCTGTCAATCAGAAGGAACCGCAACCCGGAGAAACCGAGGCTACTATTATCTTGTTGACTCACTCTGCTGTTGAGAGGGAACTGCTGGCCGTTGTCAATACAATCGAGGCATTGAAAAATGTTCACGGCAAAGTTACTCATATCCGAGTCGAAAATTTACAGTAATCATTTATATAACGAGACTAAAAGATAACGTGAAATATATCAGCACCCGTGGACAAGCGCCCGCACTGACTTTTACCGACGTCGTACTGACTGGACTCGCCACTGACGGTGGTCTATATATACCGGAGCAACTACCTCAGTTTGATCAACAAGAAATCGCCTCTTGGGCGAAACTTAGCTATCAACAATTGGCCTTTAAGGTGATGGCGCCTTTTGTTATCGGCAGTGATAAAGATCACGACGAAGTCAGTGCCGATGATTTAACTGCTATTATCCAAAAGTCTTACCAAACTTTTCGTCACGACGCTATAGCGCCACTGGTGCAAACTCATCATAACGAGTGGATACTGGAGCTGTTTCAAGGTCCAACACTTGCATTTAAAGATTTCGCGCTGCAGTTTCTCGGACATTTACTCGATCATATTTTAAGCAAACGCCAACAAAAAGCCGTAGTTATGGGGGCGACATCAGGGGATACCGGATCGGCAGCCATTGAAGGTTGCCGCCGCTGTGACAATCTCGATATCTTTATACTGCATCCGCACCAGCGAGTCTCGGATGTTCAACGCCGACAAATGACTACCGTATTGTCGGACAATGTCCACAATGTCGCTCTACAAGGTAATTTTGATGACTGTCAAACTATGGTAAAAGCCAGTTTTGGTGATCAGTCTTTTCTGCCCGATGGCTGTCAACTGGTGGCGGTCAATTCCATCAATTGGGCGCGCATTCTGGCGCAAATTGTCTATTACTTCTACGCCGCGCTAGCACTTGGCAGCCCTCATCGACCCATTTCCTTCTCTGTGCCAACAGGGAATTTCGGTGACATTTTTGCCGGTTATCTGGCCAAAAAAATGGGTTTACCTATCGATCGTCTAATTGTCGCCACCAACAGTAATGATATTTTGCATCGTTGTATCAGTGCCAATGATCACAGCAAACGTGAACTGATTCATTCATTGTCACCCAGTATGGACATTATGGTTTCCAGCAATTTTGAACGTTTATTGTTTGATGTCTATGAAAATAATGGCAGTACAATTCAGCAATTAATGACCGATTTCAAATCGGGAGCCATGACCTTGTCCGATAGAGCGATATGCTCTATACGTGATCACTTCGACAGCTACTGCGTAGACGATGATGAGATGACTAAAGTGATCGCTGATGTCTATCAACGAACCGGTTATCTCCTAGACCCCCATACCGCCATTGGCGTCAAGGCTGCGAGGGCAACCAGCCGATCAAATAGTGTGCCAAGAGTCTGTCTGGCTACTGCGCATCCAGCTAAATTCCCGGAAGCAGTGCGTGCAGCAGGACAAATACAAAATCCTCCATTACCCTCTCATATGACTGACTTGTTTGACCGAGAGGAACGTTATCAAGTGCTGTCGAATAATATTGAGACAGTACAGCAATATATTCGAGATAGTTTATTGAATAAGCGCCATTGAGTAAGAACTATTTGGTTTTTTCTACGGAAACTTGCTGTGCCGTGAATGTAAACTCAGTTTTTCAATTGTTCATTGGCACAACCACAACTGCTCGATATCTTTTCAAAAAATTAGCTTATTTGTCATCAAATTGTCATATTGGGTGCTTATCATTCATATCTTACCCACTAGTTCACTCTTAAATTTTTTACTTTCCAGGGGGATATTTACCATGAGAAAAAAGAATCAATTAAGCACCATACTACCATTAACCACTATACTAGTAGCTGCAACATTGTCAGTAAGTACGATGGTGGATGCACGTGACAGCGTTAGCGTCGTCGGTTCATCCACAGTCTATCCGTTTGCTACAGTAGTTGCGGAGCGTTTCGGCAATAGCAGCTCATTTAAGACGCCAAAAATCGAATCTACCGGTTCCGGTGGCGGCTTGAAATTATTCTGTGCCGGTATCGGTGTTAAACACCCAGACATTACCAATGCTTCACGACGTATTAAGCCATCTGAGTTGAAGCTCTGTATGGATAACGGTGTAGAAGAAGTGGTTGAGGTGCAGGTCGGTTTTGATGGCATCGTGATTGCTAATTCAAGAGAAGTTAGCCCTTACAAATTGAGTCGCAAGGATATTTTTTTGGCATTGGCTAAAAACATTCCTAACCCCAATAAAGAGTGTGGCCCGGATGCCAAGCCTGTTTCTTACAAAGAGTGTCTGATTGCTAACCCATATAAGGTTTGGAAGGAAGTTAATTCAGCATTACCCGATGTGAAAATTGAGGTTCTAGGCCCGCCTCCAACTTCCGGTACTCGCGATGCCTTTGCCGAATTAGCATTGGAAGGTGGTTGCAAAACATTTGCTTGGATCAAAAATATTAAGAAAGAAGCCAAGAGCGAATATAAGGGTATTTGCCACACTATACGTGAAGATGGTCACTACATTGAAACCGGTGAAAATGATAACCTTATTGTCAATAAATTGGTTGCAAATCCGTCTTCAATTGGGGTCTTCGGCTTCAGTTTCTTAGAGCAGAATGCAGACAAAGTGCAAGGCGCTACAATTGAAGAAAAAGAGCCAACCTTCGAATCTATCGCTGACAAAAGTTACCCCATATCACGCCCACTCTATTTTTACTTTAAAAAAGCACACGTTGGTGTAGTGCCCGGCATTGAGGGTTACGCTAAGGAGTTCACCAGTGAAAAAGCCTGGGGTAGCGAAGGTTACTTGGCGGATAAAGGTATGATTCCTTTAAGCAGTGATCTTCGTGCTAAATTTGCAACAGCTGTCCGTGAATTAACACCTATGAAAATGGAAGACTTGACTCAGTAGTCTCATTGTTAACATGTGGCATTAATTGCATGAGAGACTAAAAACGATAAAAAAAATAATATTGACTTAAAAACGGCCCGGAATGATCTGGGCCATTTTTTCTACCTGCTTACTCGCTATAAAATGCGATAAGCAGCTCTTCATCCAAGAAAATTTCCTGTTTTCTTTGACTAGCTTTATAGTACGTCTGCTCTATTTGTTGTAGCATATATTTATATTGTTCAAAGCTTAAAAAAATAAGGAAGTCTAACAATGTTGCATTTATTTACACAAACGTTCTTTTGGTTCGCTTCACTGCTTATTATTGGGTTTTTCATCGGGTGGTGGCTACGTGGCAAAACAGATGCCACCGAACAACTGCTGAATAGACAAAAGTCAGTATCTGCAGAAAAGCAGGCAATCTTAAGTAAAGCTGGAGATAGCCAACAATACAACACACCGGATGCCTGGGCTCCTGAAGGATTGATTCCATCACCCATTAAAGGTAAAGATAATCTGAATTTGATAAGAGGTATAGGGCCTAAGTTAGAAGAAAAATTGAATAATTTAGGTTTCTACAAATACTCACAGCTTGCTTTGCTTAATGAGAATAATATTGCCTGGATCAGAGAGCGGCTAAAATCAAGGCGGAAATTGCCGATAGAAGAGTGGGTTCTGTTAGCAAAGAAAAGGATGGCCAAACAGCAAGTTCGCAGCAGTTGACAAGCAAATTGTTAGTTTCTGATTAGAGGTTCGGCACCTAGTAAAACCGATTTTTATTCGCGGATCAGCAGTTTAATTAACTCACGGTATTTGTTCTCGTCACCTGGCATATACCCTTCGTGAAGGTAGCGCACATTGCCATTTCTGTCGATGAATAGAGACGTTGGCAACCCCATGTTTTTGTTCATAATATCTCGTTCAATGCTATTAACCAATGTTTTCCGAGGATCATAAAGTACAGGAAAGGTAATATTTTTTTTGTTAATAAAGGTGTTGACTTGGCCGAATGTGTCACTGTCGGTAGTGTCTTCAATATTGACCCCCAATACCGTAAAACTCGCCTCGTGGTATTGATTGTGCAGCTTGTTTAATAGCGGCATTTCTTCAAGGCATGGTTTGCACCAACTAGCCCAAAAGTTCAACAAAACTACTTGGCCGCTGAGTTCAGTAGAATTTGTAATGGCGCCTTGGTTATTTTCAAGGTTGAAATTGGGCAATGGATTATTGGGTGCCTCAGTGGCAAAAAGATTGACAGTCATCAGTAAAACCACCAATTTTAGAACAATATGTCGCACCCCAATTACCTAAGTTGAACAGTTGTCTAAACCGATAGAACAGAAATGATATAAAGTGACATAAACATAAAAAACCATTTTCAATATGACAGCTAATCAAAGAAGCAGGGTAATAGTCTACTATAATTATGGTTAGCCTACATTTACCACAAGTTCGATTTTTGTGTCACTGTATCGATGGTAAGCTAACCAGAGTAATAAGACGTTGAAAATTTTCAAAGTCAGGCAAATTCCCATACTTGACTGGAGTTCGCCCAACCCATTCAATTTCCGGCCTAAGGTGTTGACCCTATTCTATCTAGTTCTTGGCTTAGCGCTGTTTGGGCTGGGAGAAGCTATGCTCATTGCTGGTGGAGTGGGGGTTAGTCCCTGGACAGTGCTAGCGCAAGGCATAGCCGATATGTCTGGCTGGAGTATTGGTTTTACTACGGGGATCATCAGTTTTGTGGTTCTGCTACTGTGGATTCCACTTAAACAAATGCCTGGTATGGGGACAGTTTTGAATGCTTTGATTATCGCCTTTATGATTGATTTTTCACTACCCTATTTGCCAACACCCAAATTTGTGGGTTCGCAAATTATCCAGTGCGCGATTGGTGTGTTGATAGTTGGGATTGCATCTGGTATTTATCTGACCGCCAATCTGGGTGCGGGGCCGCGCGATGGACTGATGACAGGTCTGCAACAAGTTACTGGTTTGCCGATAGCGAGTATACGCATCGGACTCGAAGTGACGGTAGTTTCAATTGGTTGGTACCTGGGAGGAGTGGTGGGTTTGGGCACATTACTATTTGCCTTTGGTGTTGGACCTTGTATGGCAATTGGTATTTTACTGGTTCAAAAATTTCTCTAACTACTTGACTGACCAGTCTCCTGACCTGTTATTGGGCGTAGTCTGTTTAAGGACAATGGTACACATCGAAAGTCTGCGACCCCTGTTCGGGCTTAGTGGCAGGCACCAGGGTATTGCCTCTCAATTTAGTGGCCTCATTGCGTGCCAGGTCATTTAATTCTGTGCGTAAAGTGTAATCGTCTCGATTGAGAAATCCCACCTTATGCAAAGTATTGACCGTGACTTTAGCAAGCTTTTTACAACCGGTAATTTTTTCTGCGCTAGTGGTTGTTACGGTTTTTCCCTCTTCGCTTAAGTCCACCCATGCACAGCCTTGGGTTAGGCTAAACAAGATAAGCAAAAAAATAGCTGTTGTAGTTAGGTAACGTGTGGTCATAATTGTCCTCCGAATTCTTGTCGATATATTGTTGTGAGTGTACTAGAGACACCGTGAGTCTTTGCTGCTTAACTCAGATAGTGTAAGCATATAACTTCCCTCTAAGTTATCATAGTGAATATCGTTAACTGGTATTGAAAAATTATGGGTGAGTTAAAGAATGACCGGTTGTTAAGAGCTCTATTAAGACAACCTGTTGATGTAACACCAGTGTGGATGATGCGCCAAGCCGGTCGCTATCTGCCTGAATATCGAGCGGTGCGTGCCAAGGCCGGAGACTTTATGAGTCTCTGCCGCAATCCTGAACTGGCATGCGAAGTGGCTTTGCAGCCGTTAGCTCGTTATCCGTTGGATGCTGCTATTTTGTTTTCCGATATTCTGACAATTCCCGACGCAATGGGTCTCGGATTGTATTTTGCGGAAGGTGAGGGTCCGTGTTTCAGAAAATCGGTAGCGACAGCCGCTGACATTGAGGCTCTTCCTGTCGTCGATCCTTACAGAGACTTACCTTATGTTATCGATGCTGTACGTACTATTTATCGAGAGCTTAATGGCAGTGTACCTCTGATCGGATTTTCTGGTAGCCCCTGGACGTTGGCTACCTATATGATAGAGGGTGGTGCCAGTCGCGATTACCGGCGCACCAAACAAATGCTCTACAACCATCCGCAACAATTTAAAGCTTTATTGGATAAGCTAGTCGTCTCAATTATTGCTTATTCAAATGCGCAAATTGATGCCGGCGCTCAAGTGATACAAATTTTTGACTCTTGGGGAGGTGTTCTATCACATCGCACTTATCAAGAATTCTCATTGGAACCCATGGCCCGGATTGTCGCAGCCTTAAATAAAAAAGCTCGAGGCATGCCGGTTCCTACAATTTTATTTACAAAGGGAGGGGGGCAGTGGTTGGAGTTAATGGCTTCGACAGGAGCCGATTGTCTGGGATTGGATTGGACTACTGATATCGGCAAGGCTCGGCAGCGCGTCGGACAACGGGTATCCCTACAAGGCAATATGGATCCCGCTGTGCTCCATGCACGTCCCGACGTTATTCGCGCTGAAGTGAAAGAAATTCTAGCCTCATTCGGACAGGGATCGGGGCATGTATTTAATCTTGGCCATGGCATTACGCCTGGAGTTAACCCCAATCACGCCGGTGCTTTCTTTGAAGCTGTACATGAACTATCTGCTGAGATTCACGGTAGAAGTCCCTAACCTTTAGGTCCAGCTTCAATGACACCTTCACTTACTGAAAAAGCCTTGATATTTTCGCTGAACAGTTTAGCCAGTTTTGTTGCACTTTCGTCGTAGCCTGCATTGTTATTCCAAGCTTTACGAGGATTGAGGTGCTTGCTGTCGACACCGGGAACCGCCAGCGGAATATCCAGATTCATTATTTCCAGATGTTCTGTTTCTGCATTTTCCAACTCGCCCGATTGAATTGCCGCTATGACTGCTCGCGTTACCGGTATTGGGAAACGAGAACCTTTACCTCCGGTACCACCCGATCCGCCAGTCCAGCCGGTGTTGACCAGATACACTTTGGCATTGAAGTTTTCGATGCGTTTCATTAATAAGTCACCGTACTCGCTAGCGGGTCTCGGCATGAATGGCGCACCATAGCAAGTGGAAAATACCGG
>CAZEUZ010000062.1:0-3799 GCA_964515805.1 uncultured Cellvibrionaceae bacterium
ACTCTTGGTCACCTTGACATTAATCACTTGTCCGGTAGGCACCATCTGTATCTCCAATTCGCACTGCATACCCTTGCGCGCAGAGAGTGGACGACTCCAATTCTGTTCAATTCGGGCTGCGATTAAAGCACTGTAAGATTGGGAGATAGAACGATCTGTCCGCGCTTGCTCTTCCATCGACAGACGCTCTTGCTCACGAGCCAACTCATCGGCGATCGCTTGTTGCCGGGCCAACTGCTGTTGTTTTTGTCGTTTGAGTTGCTCCTGGCGTGCACGCTCTTTCGCCTTTTTCTCTTTCTCTCGTATTTTCTGCTGTTGCGCTTTCTTTTCTCTCTCTAACTCTTCTTTTCTATCCAACTGTCGACGCTCTTTTTCAATCGCTGCTTGTTTGTTACGTTGTTCAGCCGAAGCCACCGTTGTTGTTATCACTGACTTTGCCTCCAGTTCAACCAATGTGGCTTTAAGGTAACGAGGAGTCTTTATCTCGGGTGTCGGCGAGAATGACCAATTTCGAGCGAGCAGCGCCACTAATAATGAGTGAACGACAATACTTAATAGCAAACCAGGCCAATAAGCGCTCATCCATGTCGCCATTGCATTCAGGGTACAGACTCAGGCTCTGTGACCAAACCTACGGATGTCGCTCCAGCCGTTTGCAACTGCGCCATCAGTGACACGACTGATCCGTAGGAAACCTTAGCATCACCCCAAACTAAGACGGGTGTCTGAGGTTGTGACTGTAGTATCTTAGTGACTTTTTCGATAATTTTCGTCAGTGGCTGCTCCGTTTCCTGGTCCTTGCCAGTCCCCAGATTGAGATAGTAGCTTCCATCACTTTTTATGGAAACGATCAACGGCTCTTTATCTTTTTGCTCCAAGGGAGCTGAAGGCGCCTGCGGCAATTGTACCGGCACCCCTTGCATCAATAGTGGTGACGTCACCATGAATACGACCAGTAACACCAACATCACATCAATATAAGGCACGACATTGATATCGGCGATAGGCCTTTTTCTTAATTTTTTAACCGATAAATTCTTGGCAGACATGTTTTTCTTGCGCGCATGTTTTCCGTTAATAAACGCTAACGGTGGGCTTGACGGTGCAATATCGCCGAAAATTCATCAGCAAAGGTCTGGTAACCATTACTCAATGATTCGGCGCGAGCGGCAAACCGGTTGTAGGCGATCACTGCAGGGATAGCAGCAAACAGCCCGATTGCAGTAGCCACCAGAGCTTCAGAAATACCTGGAGCCACGGCAGCCAACGTCGCTTGCGGTTGATCAATCAAACCGCGGAATGAGTTCATGATTCCCCAAACAGTACCAAATAACCCCACATAAGGGCTGACAGAAGCCACACTGGCGAGAAAAGGCAGGTTGGCTTCGAGTTTTTCTTCCTCCTTCGAAAGCGCCACTCGCATCGCTCGCTGAGTGCCCTCCATCACCGCATCCGGATCAGCTTTTGCCTGTTGCTGCAAACGGGCGAATTCATTAAAACCGGCGCGGAAGATATTTTCTACACCATCGATTTTGCCGTTACTGGCGCGGCTGTTACCAATACGATAGAGCTGGGTTAAATCCACACCCGACCAGAAACGGTTTTCAAATTTGTCAAAACTGTTTTTGGCGTTGTGTTGATAGACAGCAGATTTCACGATCATCGTCCAGGAGATTATAGAGGCGAGGAACAGTGATGCCATCACGAATTGAACGAGTAAACTTGCTTTTCCTATCAGAGTGAATAGAGAGATAGGATCTGAGACCACTGTTTCCGGCATAGACTAAGTACCTGAATTAATTAATACAAAGGGCATCAATCAGAAATTATGACTATAGATACTTTTTGATTGATGTATAAATAGCAACGGGCATTGCCGTTGGTTTTAAGCGGTCATTGACACAGGCGATGGTCACTTCAGCACTGCATAACTGCTCTTGCTCTCGTCGAACCTGTTGTTTAAAAACCATATAACTACGTGCTGCTTTTAGGATCGCGCTACTAACAGTAAGTTCATCATCCAATTTTGCCGGTTGCTGGTAATCAATTGACAAGCTGTGAACGACAAACAGCAGACCGTTATCCAAAACTGAGGTTTTGCCATAACCCAAAGATCGCAAAAATTCTGTGCGACTGCGCTCCATGAACTTTAAATAATTGACGTAATAAACGATGCCTCCAGCATCAGTGTCCTCTATATAAACACGAATTGGCAATAAAAATTCCTTGTTTAACATAGTTCGATAGTGTATTCGAAGATTGCGCCTAAAACAGCGATTGCTCTGAAAATGGTAACCCAAAATGAGTGTAAGCAAGTTGAGTGGCTACCCGCCCACGCGGGGTTCGGGAGACATAACCTTGTTGGATCAGAAATGGCTCGAGCACATCTTCAATAGTGCTTCGCTCCTCGCTAATAGCTGCCGCCAAGCTGTCCACTCCTACGGGGCCACCGGAAAATTTATTGATCATCGCCAATAATAAACGACGATCCATATGATCAAAACCATTGTCATCTACATTCAGCATAGTCAGCGCCTTGCTGGCAATAGCCGCATTAATTGCGCCATCACTTTTAACTTCGGTATAGTCGCGCACGCGGTGTAATAGACGGTTGGCGATACGCGGTGTGCCACGTGAACGTTTGGCAATTTCACTGGCCCCTTCTTTATCGATAGGAACCTGTAGGAGTTTAGCGGAACGAACCACTATCGTGGTCAAATCCTCAATACTGTAAAACTCTAAACGTTGCACAATACCAAAGCGGTCGCGCAGCGGCGAAGTCAATAAACCCGCCCGCGTCGTGGCGCCCACTAAGGTAAATGGCGGTAAATCTAACTTTATCGACCGCGCCGCAGGGCCTTCTCCAATCATAATATCTAACTGGTAATCTTCCATCGCCGGATAGAGTACTTCTTCTACCGCGGGACTGAGACGATGAATTTCATCGATAAACAAAATATCGCCAGGCTGCAAATTGGTGATTAGCGCCGCTAAATCGCCTGCTTTTTCCAGTACCGGCCCAGAAGTAACCGTAATTTCGGCACCCATTTCATAGGCGATGATATTGGCTAACGTTGTCTTACCCAAACCCGGTGGGCCAAACACCAGGGTATGATCCAACGCCTCGGCACGCTTTGTAGCAGCGGCGATAAATATCTCCATCTGTTCTCGTACCACTGGCTGACCGATATAATCTACTAAGGCTTTGGGACGAATAGCGCGATCTTGTACGTCTTCACGCGCACGAGTAACAGGCGCAACCAAGCGCTCCGATTGTAGCTGATCTTTTTTTATCATAACGATTAACGGTTAAATTGGACTTACGCCACTCATGTTAATTAAGACTGCGTAATGCTAACTTAATGAGTTCTTCACTATTATCTACCGATGTGGAACCAGTAACGGAAGCGATCATTTGACCAGCTGCGGCAGGACGATAACCGAGAGCAATTAATGCACTCTCAGCATCGGCGATAATGGTATTGGCATCCGTTATTTGATTCATTGCAACCATAGTGTCATCGTGTTTAGTGGCCTGCTGATCGATGTCTCCCAAACGGTCTTTAACTTCGATAATTAGACGCTCTGCCGTTTTTTTTCCAATCCCGGGCACTTTCGCTAAAGCAACAGCATTCTGTTGAGTAACGCAATGGATAAAATCGTTCACCGCCATGCCCGATAAAATACTCAAAGCGACCTTTGGACCAACCCCGTTCACTTTAATGAGTGTACGAAATAACTGGCGTTCCTGATTTGTATAGAAAGCAAACAGTTGCTGAGAATTCTCACTGACAGAAAA
>CAZEUZ010000063.1:0-13062 GCA_964515805.1 uncultured Cellvibrionaceae bacterium
TTGTCTTTCAGATGGCTCGCCATAGCCAGATCCTTCTCACCGCCGGGCTTTAGGTCTATGGTGGTGATTTTGTCAACATTTTCCTTCCCTGACTCAAGGTAAAGGTTGGGAATATACAATTGCCAAGCCTCTAAAACACCGTAATGGGCGGGCAGCTGCGCTTGTTCTTTCGCTAACCATTTTCCCATCTCATCTTTTTTATCATCCGAAAGCCATACTTGCATGGCAAACTTGCCATACACTGCTTTTGTTTCCTCTTTTAAATTTATTTCTATATATTTAGTTAACAGATTCCAATCAATTCTTACTGCAGACATATACCTAACCATGGCTGTATAGCTAATACCATTCATGATAGCTTGTACAAATCTTCCTGCAGCACCCTCATCATCGTCTTCAGTCGGATGAACGTATGACCACCAAGCGCTAATCGGGTTATATTTTGCGTTATCAGTAACATCGTATGCAGATAGCTTAAACAAGCGAGTATTTGCCGGAAGAGTCACTATCTTCATGCCGTCTTCCAAGAAGGCATCGTATGCTTGTTTGTTATTTTGTTTAAACGATTCAACGGTAAGGTCATTATTAATAGTCATAATTTATATCCTGTTTTTTGCGTTGATTAGTCAGAAAATTACTTCATATCTCTCTAGTGTGGAGTGTGTCTACGCTAAGAAAGCATTAAAATGGTACCCCTGGATTTATAGATGGTCAACTACACTTGCGGATAGCTGACATGTAGGCTTTCTATGAATTGAAAACACCATCATTGCTAGGCTATGCAGTCTTTTTTGTGTCTACAAAATAAAGGAATTCTACAAATTACTCCGGCAGTGTAGATTTTAGAATTGCTTTGTCGTTATGTTGATTGGCTGCTCTGACCAAAGCTGGATAATCGGAAAGGTCGTACAGTTCGCGGAAGTTTACCCAATCGATCATTGAGATCAATGCAATGGTGGCAAGATTCCAGGCGCCAAAAATGCCGCCTTTCGACTGTTCATTGAGCCAGTTTAAGGTGACGGGTAGGCGTTCAAATTGCAATTTAAACAGGAGTTTGTCCTTGCTGACTTCAATACCCGATCGTTTGGACATAAATACAACAATCAATGAATCCGTTACGGCATCGATGGCGCTGATTAAGTTATGTTGTTCAATAGTGGTTTCAGGCCACTGACGTTTTTTGCGAACGTATTCAGCAATAACATGAGAATCAAAAATCGAGGTTTCGCCGTCGGTCAAGACGGGCAATTTACGCAGTGGAGTTATGGCGGAAAATTTCTCTCGTTGCGCGTCATCATAAACATTGATGTTGTTAAATTGGTAATCAACGCCCTCCAGCAGCATTCGAATACGGCGCACATAGGGTGACGGTAAAGAACCATACAAAGTCATTGACATATCACATCCCTCTTTGATTGAAGTTTTTCTTGGCAGCTACTTAATGTTAGCTGCTGGAATCTACCTCTTTATGGAAAGCTGTCCGAGATGGCGCTTGACTGACCGGCATTAACTCAACCCGATTGATGTTAACGTGGTTTGGTTGATCCAAAATCCATAAAATACAATTCGCAATATCTTCCGGCTTTAGTGCTTCGATGCCTTTATAGACGGCATTAGCTTTAACTTGATCATGCCCAAAACGCACCAACGAGAATTCACTGTTGGAAACCATGCCCGGTTCTATATTTGAAACTCTGACTTTGGTGCCAAGCAAATCAGCTTTTAGATTTAATGTTAATTGTTCGACAAATGCCTTGGTTGCACCGTAAACATTTCCACCGTAATAAGGATAGGTTCCGGCAATTGATCCGATATTAATGATATGTCCGCAGTTTCGTTCGACCATTTTGGGGATTAATAGATGCGTCATAAATGCTAGACCAGAGCAATTAATATTGATCATGTCCTCCCAGTCAGACCAACTGGCGTTCTGTGCCGTATCCAGGCCTAGAGCAAGCCCGGCATTATTGATTAGCACATCGATTTGAGAGAATTGATTGGGAAGCTGACCAATCAACTCTTCTATACGCGAGTGGTTTCTTATATCTTCGGCGATACAAAAGCACTCTGTATGAGTTTTCAGCTCATCTTGTAGCGCAGCTAATTTTTCGGCTCTCCGAGCAACAAGAATCAACTTGAAACCTTGAGATCCCAACGAGATTGCACATGCTCTCCCAATGCCCGAGGAGGCGCCCGTCACTAATGCTACTTTATACGTCAATTTATCACTCCATTTCATTCGTGGATCGTATTTTTATACGTGTGGTTGGGAAAAGTTTTATTGATTCCCCAGTTTTGAAGTCACTCCGTAATACGGGATTTATCGATTAGTTTGCCAGAGTATTCTGACAACAGCTATCTTCCATCGTTTGTAATCAAAGCCATAATTTGCATGTATTACTTCAAAGGGAGTTCGATCCTCCCAGGCCATTTCAATTATTCTGGACTCAACTTCTGCTGGGAGAACGCAATTGTTACGCCTATTCTTCACTTAATTTGAAATGATGTAAGGATTTTTGCCTAACTGCACTTCCATCCGGTTACTACTGCCACGATTAACAGGAAAACCAATCATTTCATCATAGGGGCTTTCATGTCGAAGTACTGTTTCGGGAATATCAAATGTTTCAAACAACTCACGCAACTGCATAAGGTTACGACTTAGCAAAACTTTTTTATCGTTTTCCCATACAATACGCTCCTCACCATCAATTACCACAATGGCTTGATAAAGTGCCTGCTCAAGCGAGTTAATAATGAGTTTTTGTATGCTGTAAGATGTCAAATTGCTAAATAAGAGTTTCATAAAGTAATTCTTAACAACCAGATTATTCGATGAGTCTATGGACTTATCTATAGATATATAATCCTATTAACAGATATATAAACCTATTAATAGTAACCATCAAAAAATCCCCACTTCTTTCTGAGTCACGAAAATATTACAGCCACTATTCTATAACATTATCTCACTGCGACACATTGTTTCGATCTCATTGTTTGATTGGTGCAAGGTCATTGGTGTGTAATTGCGGTGTAAATGCACCTATAATCTGCACCCTATCTTGAATAACTGACAAAGCAGGTACTGTACAGTAACAATGGAAGAACAATACTGTCCACGGCAGGTGGAAATAAACGCTCAGCAATATTGGCAAGAAAACCGCTGTTTTGAGGTTGTAGAAGACCCGGATAGAGAGAAATTTTACTGTTTGGCAATGTTTCCTTATCCCAGCGGCAAGCTCCATATGGGTCACGTGCGCAACTATACTATTACCGATGTGATTGCACGCTATCAGCGCATGTTGGGTAAAAATGTCTTGCACCCAATGGGCTGGGACGCCTTTGGCCTGCCCGCTGAAAATGCTGCCATTCAAAATCATACGGCTCCCGCAAAATGGACGCGCAACAACATTGCTTACATGAAAAAACAATTAAATTCCCTGGGTTTCGGCATAGATTGGTCGAGGGAGTTGGCTACGTGTGAAGCCAGTTATTACAAGTGGGAGCAGTGGTTTTTTACCCGTCTCTATGAAAAGGGGTTGGTATATAAAAAAATGGCCACTGTGAATTGGGATCCAGTGGATCAAACAGTCCTTGCTAACGAACAGGTTGTCGACGGCAGAGGCTGGCGTTCGGGCGCATTGGTTGAGCGTAGAGCCATTCCTCAGTGGTTTATTAAAATCACCGCCTATGCTGAAGAACTATTGTCTTCTCTCGACAAACTGGACCAGTGGCCGGACCAAGTCAAAGTCATGCAGCGTAATTGGATCGGCAAGTCTCGAGGCATCACCATAACATTCGATTTGGCTTCTCCTATCGATAATATGACTGACGTGGACGTCTACACCACTAGACCGGATACGTTGATGGGCGCAGCATACCTTGCCGTGGCGGCTGAACATCCTCTGGTTTTGGCGTTGGTTGATAATAATCTCAAGCTGGCTGAATTTATTCACAACTGTAAGGGACAATCCACTGCTGCAGCCGATATGACGAATATGCAAAAGCAGGGTATGGATACCGGGCTAAAAGCTTTTCATCCTATTACGGGTGAAACATTGCCTGTATGGGCAACGAATTATGTGTTAATGGAATATGGCTCTGGCGCCGTGATGGCCGTGCCAGCTCACGATGAGCGCGACCACGAGTTTGCCCAGCAATATGAATTACCCATTTCACAGGTGATTGCCCCTGCTGATGGCAGAACAGTTGATGTTCACGCAGAAGCCCTGACAGAGAAAGGCATTTTAATCAATTCCGGCGAGTTCAACGGTTTAGATTTTGAGCAGGCGTTTGATGCGATTGCCCAAGCATTAGCCGTCAAACAAAAAGGCTGTATCACTACTAACTATCGGCTGCGCGATTGGGGTGTTTCCCGTCAGCGTTACTGGGGAGCACCCATCCCCATTTTTAATTTACCGGAAGGTGGCGAAATTCCGGTACCTTTGGAAAAGTTACCGGTTCTGTTACCCGAAGATGTCATTATGGATGGCATTCAATCTCCTATTAAAGCAGATCCGGAATGGTGCCAGGATCACATTGATGGACGAGCTGTGGAGCGGGAGACAGATACCTTCGATACCTTTATGGAATCTTCCTGGTACTATGCGCGTTTCACCTGTGCAAATAGTAAACACGCCATGTTAGCTTCTGAAGCTGCTAACTATTGGCTGCCTGTTGATCAATACGTCGGTGGTATTGAACATGCTATCTTACATCTGCTCTATGCCCGTTTTTACCATAAACTAATGCGTGATGAAGGTTTGGTTAACTGTGATGAGCCATTTGAGCGTTTGCTCTGTCAAGGAATGGTGTTAGCAGAAACTTATTATCAAGAGACATCTGCCGGTAAAAAAACCTGGTTTAACAAAGATGCTGTCAGTCTTCAAAAAGACGACAAAGGTAAACCCGTGGCCGCTTATCTAATGGAGAATAATGAACCTGTGGTCATCGGCGGTATCGCTAAGATGTCAAAATCAAAAAATAATGGCATCGATCCCCAACAAGCCATTGATCAGTACGGTGCCGATACGGTTCGCTTATTCACGATGTTTGCCGCGCCCCCAACACAGACGCTTGAATGGCAAGAGACTGGCGTCGAAGGGGCTAGCCGCTTTCTACGCCGATTATGGAAGACGGTGCATACACATATACAAGCAGGCGAACCGGCTGATTTCAATCCTGATTTGCTGACGCAACAGCAAAAGGATCTGCGCCGTAAGACGCACAAAACCATCGCTAAAGTGAGCGATGACTATGGCGTGCGTCAACAATTTAACACTGCTATCGCTGCAGTGATGGAATTGATCAATGAAGTGAATCGCCATGTTGATCACAGTAAGCCTGAAAATCTTGCTGTTGAACGTGAAGCGATCACTACAGCTATTTTGTTGATAGCACCGGTAGTACCACACATTTGCCATTCACTTTGGCTTGCCTTAGGTCATACGTCCGATCTAATTGATCAACCTTGGCCTATTGCTGACAAATCGGCCATGGTGAAAAATACCGTCGAGATTGTTATTCAGATTAACGGTAAAGTAAGGGCGCGATTGCAAGTCGATAACGGTATCGACAATAAGACGTTGGAAGCACTGGCTATTGCCGATGAACGAGTGCAGAAGTTTACCGAGGGTAGAGCGCCGCGAAAAGTCATTGTTATTCCCAATAAGTTGGTCAATGTTGTCATCTGAATTAGCGTATGCAGAAATTAACAGCGTTTAGTATCTTTTGCCTGTTAATACTAGGTTCATCCGGTTGTAGTGACTGGCGCTTGCGTGGTAGCGAAACCGATCACGTGGTTACATCCAAAGTTTTCTTGGGTGTCGATAATACCCGTGCGGAAAAATCAGCCGTCTATCGACAATTATCTACTCTTTTAAGACATCAAAAAAAACGTGAGTTGAAGGAACGGGCGGACATTCAGCTTATCCTGGGTGAGCCAGTGTTTAACCGGCGCACTATTTCAGTCAATAATCACTTGCGTACAGCGGAATTTCAGTTAACTTTGAAGGTGCCCTATAAAATTCTCAGCCAGCAAAGCGCACTTCTGCATACAAATACGGGGTCACTGACCCGTTCTTATTATTTTAATGAAAGCGATATCGCCGGTAAAAATAAAGAAGAGCAGTTACTTAAAAAAGAGATGGAAAGGGATATTGGCTATCAAATTCTACGTCATTTACGCTTTTATTTGACGTCTCAAAGTTAACAGCTGGCTGTATTAATTCATGGGTTCGACACAATGAGTTTAAATTGGCATTCAGTGACAAGTTTTCCGTTGGAAAAAAATTTGTCATCACTTCTATTGCAACTAAAAAAACGTGGCTTTACCTATCATGTCACTGAAGAAAAGGGTCAGCAACAGCTATGGGTTGGAGAAAAGGACCGTGTGGCGGAAGCAGCTCAATTATCCGGCCAGTGGAATTCTGAAGGTTTGCAGTTGGATATGCGGCCGAATAGTCAGTCTGATCAACAAGATCGTGGCGAATTATTTATCCTTTACCTGTTTCGATATTCTCCTGTCAATATAACAATTATACTAATGGGTTTGCTTGGCGCCTTGTTGGTGCATTTTGATACTCATATGCTCAGTTACGTCCATTTTTTTTTGTTTCAACCAGTAGTAGATGGCGTGCTCCAGCCATTTTCAGTGACATTAGAATCGAGCCAATACTGGCGTTTACTGACGCCGATATTTCTGCACTTCAGTACCTTTCACATACTGTTTAACGGCGCTATCCTCTGGTCCATGGGCATCCGAATCGAACGCGCCAAAAGTTCTTTTCACTATCTATTATTAGTTGTTGTGGTTGGCGTTGTATCTAATGTTGCGCAATATTTAGCACAACCGAATGCCATCTTTGGCGGGCTATCTGGTGTCGTGTATGGCGTTATCGGGTATATCGCTGTCTATCAGACATTTATCACTCATCCGTTATTGCAGTTTAGCCGCTCGATGATTGTATTTTTCATTGTTTGGCTACTACTTGGATTTACAGGTGCTGTCGATTTGTTAATACCCGGAAAAGTTGCCAATGCGTCCCATTTGTCGGGTTTAATTGCTGGAGTAGTTATTGGTTATCTTGTTGTGTTAAGGGATAAATATCGGTCTCATGATCTCAATTGAAAAATTCCAAAATAAAAAATTAAGTTGACTTTAGCTATAGCATTTGTAGCATAGTCCGTTATCAAACCAATTGACAGCTGTCACTCATATATCATTATTTAAAAAGGTAGTAGACAATGAAGTCAACAACTGCAGGCGATCAACCGTCATATCAGGCAATCCCTAGAATGGGGTTAACTATATTCCCGAAAATACTTTTTACCATTTTATTGGTTACCGCCATACCGCTCGCAGGTCTTTGGTACATTAACAATTACAAACTGGCTAAGGATGTTGCTGCAAATTTAGACGGATCACTGCGTAAAGAAGCAGAGGTGCTACTAAATTATGTAGACAGATGGACTGACAGCAATTTGAAGGTGTTGGAGCAGGTGGGCCATCTCCCGGATATTCATTCCATGAAAGAACCACTGCAGAATCCTGTTCTGGCCTCCGTAACAGACACCTACGATTATATTTACCTGGCTTTTGCCGTGGATACTGAAGGCCATAATACCGGGCGCAGCGATGGCAAAAAGCTTAAATATTATGGTGATAGAAAGTACGTGAAAGACATACTTCAAGGCAACCCTATTGGTCAGCAAGTGCTCATTGGCCGCAGTAATGGCAAGCCAGCGCTGGTACTGTCAAGACCGATCAAGGATGTCGCCGACAAATTGCAAGGTCTTATCGCGATAGCGATGAAATTAGAAGAATTATCAAAAACCGTAACGGATGCCCGTATCGGTGAAACAGGCCGTGCTATTTTAATCGACACACAAGGGAAAGTGATTGCTCATGGTAACCCAGACATGGTTACTGAAGAATTGCAGGACTTTCGTTTTCATCCAGCTTATTCATCCCCCTTTACCGGTCAGCGAATTACTTACTATCTCGATGGGGTAGAAACAGTTGCCCACAAATTAAAGACCAAGCTCGGTTGGACACTGATCATCGAACAGGATAAGAAAGACGCTTTTGCCGCCGTCAGTGAGGCTAAGATCAACGCACTCGTGCTGTTCGCTATTACTATAACCTTGACCTTAGTAATCGCTTTCTGGCTAGCAAGACGGATATCAGTGCCTATCGTCAACCTGACAAGTTTGGCTGACAAAATGAGTCGAGGCCAGTTGGTTACTAATATTCCTGAAAAATACCGCGGAGATGAGATTGGATTACTGGCTCAGGCGCTAGAACGTATGGGCACCAGTATCCAGGTTGCACTCAGAAGGTTGAGTAAGTTGCGCAACAAGTAATATGCACTCTATCTCAACGTTAGCAACAGCGGAGTCAATTTATTTATGGCTGCTATAAAACCCTTTAGCGATGTTGTATCCGAGTTAGCTCAGTGTTGCCGGGATAAAAAAGACGGTGTGTTTTTTATCACTACCGATTCCAACCGCTCAGCTTATCTCACGTTGAAGGGAGGTAGTATAGAATCGGCTCATTACATGAATAAGCGCGGTGCCGAGGCGATTGATCTTCTGCGCTCCGTCAAAGCGGGCACTTGCAGATTTTCCGAAGGTACTGAGAACGCGATGTTTAGGGCTCAGCCGCTACCGGAAACAGAAGCTATTTTGACGTCCCTTGCCGATAATGTGTCCGGTGAAGTGTTAGAGGATGAAGCGTCTCCTACGGTCAGTCCGACTCCCACTCAAAATAGTCTGTCCGATGATAACGATGAGCTACTGCAATTGCTGGTTGAATTTATGGGGCCTATGGCTTCAGTTGTGTATGATGATGCCAAAGAAAACACTCCCAATGCAAAGTTGTTAATTAAAAAGTTGGCCATGGAAATACCTGATAATTATCAACAAAATGAGTTTATAGAACGAGCCCACAAACTGGTTAGAGGTGAAGGTTAAGCTAAACCTGCAAATTGACCGCACCTATGAATCGCCGCAATATCCTGGTAACCAGTGCTTTACCCTATGCTGATGGTGCTATTCACCTCGGTCATTTGGTTGAGTATATCCAAACTGACATCTGGGTAAGATTTCAAAAGCTGCGTGGTCACAACTGTACTTATGTGTGTGCTGATGACGCTCACGGTACGGCGATTATGCTGAAAGCAGAAGAGCTTGGCATTACGCCCGAAGAGCAAATTGCCCGCGTTAAGTCCGATCATGAGCGCGATTTTGCCGATTTTCTCATCAATTTTGATCACTATCACTCCACTCACTCTGATGAAAATCGTCAACTGTCAGATTATATCTACAATCGTCTGTTGGAAAATGGGCATATCGTCAAGCGCTCGATTACTCAGGCTTACGATCCGGAAAAGAAACTCTTTTTAGCAGATCGTTATATCAAGGGTACCTGTCCCAACTGTAAAGCGGAAGATCAGTATGGTGATAACTGCGAAATCTGTGGACATACTTACTCACCAACGGAACTGATCAACCCGAAGTCGATGATTTCCGGAGCAACGCCGATTACCAAAGAGTCGGAACACTTTTTCTTTGCATTGCCTGAATTTGCAGATTTTCTCACTCAATGGATTAATGCCGGTCATCTGCAGAAAGAGGTTGCCAATAAATTGAGGGAATGGCTTCAAAATGGACTAAAAGAATGGGATATCTCCCGAGATGCTCCTTATTTTGGTTTTGAAATCCCTGCTCAGCCGGGTAAGTATTTTTATGTCTGGTTGGATGCGCCCATCGGCTATATAGCCAGTTTTAAAAATCTCTGTGACCGAACGGGTAAAGACTGGCGAGATTACTGGCTGTTAGATGAAAAGGGTAATAACGACACCGAGCTCTATCATTTCATCGGTAAGGATATCGTTAACTTTCATGCTTTATTTTGGCCGGCCATGCTATCCTCAGTTGGATTCCGCACTCCAACCGCCATTAACGTACACGGTTTTTTAACCGTCAACGGCGCCAAAATGTCCAAATCCCGTGGTACATTTATCAATGCGCGCACGTACTTAAACTATTTGCAACCTGAATATCTACGCTATTATTTTGCCGCTAAGCTTAGTGCCGGCGTCGATGACCTCGACTTGAATATAGACGACTTCATCCAAAGAGTTAATGCTGATTTGGTCGGTAAGGTTGTTAATCTTGCCAGCCGCACTGCCAAATTTATTACTAAACAAGGTGGTGAGCTATCAGACGTTGTGGCTGATGAAGTGCTATGGGCAACCTTTGTCGATGCCGATGAACAGATTGCAACGCTCTACGAGCAGCGGGAATTCGCCAAGGCCATGCGTGTTATTATGTCGTTAGCCGACAGCGCTAACGAATATATTGCCGCGCAAGCGCCCTGGACGCTGAGTAAACAAGCCGGTTCTGAGCAGGCGGTGAAGGATATTTGCACGCTAGGAGTCAATATGTTTCGCGCTCTATTGACTTATCTAAAACCAGTACTACCGGCTCTGGCTGAAAAAGCGGAGAGCTTTTTAAATGAAACTTTGACTTGGCGAGAGTCGGTCAAATTTAAAGGAAGGCATAAAATCAACGAGTTTAAACCATTGTTAACGCGCGTAGAAAAATTACAAGCTGATAAGATCGTCAGCACAGCATGTTAACACCTAACCCAGCATATTTTCTTTAAAACGGCACTGTGTGGAACCAATACGAATGAAATATCAACATATACAAATACCTGACGGTGAAAAAATTACTGTCAACGATGACAATTCAATTAATGTTCCCGATAATCCGATTATTCCTTTTATCGAGGGGGATGGCATTGGTGCCGACATCACGCCAGTCATGCGCAAGGTGACCGATGCTGCGGTTGCGAAAGCTTATAACAACGCCAAAAAAATTGCTTGGATGGAAGTTTTTTGCGGGGAAAAAGCGGCGACAAAATACGATGGCAATTGGTTTCCGGAAGAGACACTCGCTGCTATTAAAGAATACATAACCGCTATTAAAGGCCCCTTAACGACGCCAGTTGGTCGTGGTTTCCGATCATTAAATGTTGCTCTCCGACAGGAAATGGATCTCTACGTCTGCCAGCGCCCGGTACGATGGTTTACCGGCGTGCCTTCTCCAGTCAAAGAACCGGAGAAAGTTGATATGGTGATTTTTCGCGAAAACTCAGAAGATATCTATGCGGGTATTGAATGGCAAGCGGGTTCAGAAGAGGCCGATAAGATCATTAATTTCCTACAACAGGACATGGGGGTTAAAAAAATCCGTTTCCCCGACAACTGCGGTATCGGTATTAAGCCAGTGTCTGAAGCGGGTACTAAACGTCTGGTTCGTAAGGCGATTCAGTATGCCATTAATCAAGATCAATCTTCAGTGACCTTTGTACACAAGGGTAATATTATGAAGTTTACTGAGGCAGCTTTCCGCGACTGGGGTTATGAAATTGCCAGAGAAGAATTCGGTGCAGTAGAAATTGATGGCGGGCCCTGGTGCTCTCTTAAGAACCCCAAAACAGGCAATGAAATTATTATTAAGGATGTGATTGCCGATGCCATGTTGCAACAAGTTTTATTGCGTCCCGATGAATACGATGTCATCGCCACACTCAATCTCAATGGTGACTATCTATCTGATGCCCTGGCGGCGCAGGTCGGTGGAATTGGCATTGCGCCGGGGGCTAATCTCTCTGACAGGGTAGCGCTTTTCGAAGCAACACATGGCACGGCACCTAAATATGCCGGTCAAGACAAAGTTAATCCGGGTTCATTGATTTTATCGGCGGAAATGATGTTGCGTCATATGGGTTGGAATAAAGCCGCCGAGTTAATCATCAAGGGAGTTGAAGGTGCGATTGGTGCCAAGACCGTTACTTATGATTTCGAACGCCTGATGGATCATGCTACGCTTAAATCTTGTTCGGAATTTGGCAGTGAAGTGATTGCCCATATGGGTTAGCAGCGCTAGCGCTGTCGCTTTAACAACAAGCTGCTAATTTCTTGGCTTGCCAGAATACTGCGTGCTTTGGCTAACTTGGAGCGTGACTCAAAAGGACCGACAAGGACCCGATGCCAGGTGTCGCCGGATCGGGTTCTTGCTTTTTCGACGGTTGCCATTAAATTAAGTAGTAATAGTTGCGCCCGTAGTTGATCGGCATCATTACTGTTCCTAAATGACCCCGCCTGTAGTAAATAAACACTATTGTTTGATTCAGTGTCCGTCAATTCAGGCGTGGTATCAGGGACTACTACTTCCTGTTCTTTTAACAATTGATAAAAATCAAAGCGGGGTTGAGGCTGCCGATTTTTATCAATTTGTTTAGTGGTTATGTTCTCTGTCTCCTGCGTCTCAGTATTGGTAACAGATTGTCGGGAATTTATTGTCGCGACATAAAGCAGTAGCATAAATAAGATGCCCACTAACATTCCCGCTAGTATCCAAATCCATGCGGGTATTGTCCTCTGTGCTTTGTTATTGGACGTGCGCTTGTTGGTGCTGTTTTGTCGCGTCTTTTTAGGCGTACTACGTGTGCGCTTTTGTTTGGCAAAGTCTCGTGTCATTGTTACTTATCAATATTAATAGTCAAAATTTCCTAGGATTCCTGTGGATCGACATCAATCGTCCAGCGCAAGCCTTTCGGTTGTTTCAATTTTTCCAGGTTGCCATATAACCGCGCTAGTAATCGATCTCTATCCCGGCGCACTTTGGATATAATTTGCAGCTGGTAATGATAACGATTATTGCGCTTTTCTAACATGGCGGGCATTGGCCCCAGATAGCGTATCTGTGAGTTTTGAAAGTCAATTTGGCTTGCTAAAGTACGCGCTTGATTCAAAAAAGTGATCACCATATCGGGTTGTTGTGCGTTACATCGAATAAACGCCATGGAGTAAAAAGGTGGCATGGCCGCCGATTTTCTATCCTCCAACAACTGTCGAGCAAAGGTTTGATAGCCTTCCTTGATTAGCATCTGTAGTAGCGGATGATCGCCAAATTGCGTCTGCAATACTACCCGGCCCGGATATTTATCCCTGCCCGCGCAGCCAGCGACCTGAGTCAATAGTTGAC
>CAZEUZ010000064.1:0-11785 GCA_964515805.1 uncultured Cellvibrionaceae bacterium
AGCGAGCTGCTGATAATACGCCATTGGGGTTTCTAATCCAATGCCATCGTGTGGCCGGTAGTGGTTATAGTAATGTTGGTAATCAGACAAGGCCTTATTAATGGCGCTCACCGTTGTTGATCCTTGGTAAAAGGGATAAAACTCATAACGTGTAGTGCCATTGGCTCGTTCAACACAGCCATTCCATTTGGGTTTACGTGGTGGCAAGACAAACAGAGGGATGTGTTGTCGCTCACAGGCGGTTTCAAACTCATCCCTGAACTCACTGCCACCATCGACCTGTATGGAGAGGATATCGAAAGGGCACTGAGCGAAGAGATACCTCAAAAAATCACGGGCATTACGGCTGGTAGCTTTGGAATAGGCGCGAGTAAAGGTCATTCCAGTGACAGGACATGACGCTTTGAACTCCTTGACGGTGATGCCGTTGTTAAAGCCGATACTCATGTGATCGATTTGAATGAGTTCACCGGGCTTTTTGGCCTTCATGCCGTATGTCCACCGCTTGCTGTGGTGTTTGAATACCCGGCGCTGTTTGGGTTTTACTCTGCCATAGTAGAACGAAACAGGCTTGATGCGATGTGACCTTAGCAACTGATTGACAATACGTCCGACCGTACTGATGCTCAGAGGAAATCCCTGTTCACGTTGCAAGACTTTCCAGAGCTTACGTCTACCCCACAGTGGAAAGCGTCGCCTTAGGTGAAGCACTTGTTGTTCGTGTTGGCGAGTCCATTGAGGTTGGCGCCGACAACGAGGGGTATGAGATCGAGAACATAACCCCTCAACCCCCACTAACTGATAACGATGCCGCCAACGGTAATAGGTGGATTTTGACCAAGCTATGGCTTCAAGGCAGGTGGTCTGAGAACACCCCTCCTGTTGCAGTTTATCGTAGAGTTCGAGCTTACGCAGTCGCTCAATGGCTTCCGGGGTAGCGGTATCATTTACCGCCCAGCTGCGGTAAGATTTTATACGTAGACTGTGTGTCTGCATCGGGTAGTCTCCTGTGTGTGTTTAGCGAAAACTCGCACACACTACCCGATTTTTAAACAAAGACCATCGATTTGGCCTGTGTATTTGATGGATAAGTCTATCGACTTACCCACAAACACACAGGCTCAATAATAACGGCTAAAAATTCCCACATCTTTCTGGGTCAGTACAGTGCGACAGGTGGGTTGTGTAGGTAGCACATAATGTGTCCGATCTTGTAGCACATAAACTGTCCGGTTTATTTCTCATAATTGTTGGAGGAGAAATGAATCGGTCAAGATGGCTACAGGAGACAAAACAAATGCGATTTGAAGAAGCCTATTCAGGCTGGCGGGGTCCATTTCTGAACTAACTATATGCGAGTTCAGTGAATAGAGATAATGTACATTTGTTATTATCGATTCAGTCGAATTTGTCAGTATCAAGAGCGGTTCAATATCTGAAGGGAAATAGCTCACATAAGTTGCTATCAGAGTTTGGGATATTAAAAAGAGGTTACTGGATTGCTTCGAATGGAAATGTGGCAGATGAAGTGTGGCAGGGGTACATCAAGAACCAGAAGCCACCGGAGCCCGATGATAACTTCACTGTTGAGTAATCGGCCGTATTGCTGATGAATCCGGTTTTTAGCCGTAATCTGAGGCCACCGCCTTCAGGACGGTGGAGTATTCATTATTAATGTCGATGCTTATAACTTCGTATTACGTGTATAATCTTCCCTAGCTTAGTCTAAATAAGAACAATTCAAAATTCACTCGATAACTTTTTAACGTGAGAGTAATACAACGTGGCAGAACATTTGACTGAAGACGAACAGATACAAGCGCTAAAACAGTGGTGGCAAAAAAATGGGCTTATTACCATTTTATTGGTAGTAGCCTGTATAGTCGGTTATTTAAGCTGGCAATTTTGGCAGAATTACCAACAGCAACAAGTTGAAGCTGCCGCGGCGATCTACGATGATTTGCTGGAGGCCATCACCGTTACTCCGGATAATCCTTTGACTGAGGAAAGACGTAAAACAATAGATTATCTAGTCGATAAGTTAAAAACCGAACACGATGATTCTTTTTATTCTTTGGGCGGTGCGATGTATGGCGCTAAAATTGCGGTAGAAGAGAATGAGCCGGAAAAAGCGGCAGAGCTTTTACAGTGGGCATTAGATCACAGTGATTCTAATGAGACTGAAAAGGTGTTACGGTTGCGATTGGCGCGGGTAATGAATGCATTAAAGGATTATGATGAGGCGCTGAAATATAGCCAATACGACGATATTGATCAGTTTACATCCTTATTTGCAGCTGTGCGCGGCGATTCCTATCTGGGTAAGGGTGATGTCTCCGCCGCTAAAGCTGCCTATCAGTTAGCGCTGGATAACGTTTTTCCCACTCAAAATCAGCAACGACAACTGTTAAACATGAAAATAGCAGATTTATCTACTGGCAGTGTCGAAGCTGCTCCGGAAGATACAGAAAGCCAACAATCTACTATCGATAGCAGAGGTTTTAGTGAATGAGGCGATGGCTACTGCTGCTGGTCATTATCTTCAGTTTAGTAGGTATAGCATCGTGTTCATCGTCGGGCGGTAGAGTAAAGGCTATCGAGCCGGAAGCGCTACCTGAATTAAATGCCAAGTTGAAAGTAAAAAAACGCTGGTCGCAAACAGTTGGTGCTGGGTTTGGAAAATATTATCAATTAATAACACCAGCTGTATCTGGAGATCGCGTATTTGCCAGTGATAACAAAGGTAAGGTTTATGCCTTTGATCGAATCGATGGCAACCTACTATGGTCGGTGGATGTCGCAGAACAAATATCCGGTGGTGTCGGCGCCTTTGCGAACTTAGTGGTTGTGGGGACATTAAAAGGAGAGATTATTGCTCTCGATCAGGCTGATGGCTCCGAGCGTTGGCGAGCATTCGTATCCAGTGAAGTATTGGCGCCTCCCCAATCGAATAGCCGTGTGGTTGTGGTGCAAACCACTGATGGTAAGTTATATGGCTTTGATATCAGCAATGGTCGCCAACTCTGGCTATATACCTCTTCATTGCCAGTGTTAACGTTGCGTGGCACAGCCACTCCTCTAGTAACCAGTACGACAGTTATTGCCGGTTTTGCGAATGGTAAAGTTGTTGCCCTCGCGATGGCTGACGGCAGTTTTCTGTGGCAGCAGAGAATTGCCAGACCTCAAGGCCGCACCGAGCTGGAGCGCTTGGTTGATATTGATGGTACGCCGGTATTACAGAATGATACAATCTATGTTTGCAGTTATCAGGGCAATTTATCCGCATTAAGCCGAACTAACGGACGCATCCGTTGGATGCAGAAAAACTCCAGTTATCAAGGTCCTGCTGTATTTGGTGATAAGGTATTCGCCGTAACGGATGAAGGCATGATTCGAGCGTTTAATAATAAAACTGGCAGCCTATTATGGGAGAACAGCCAATTATTGCGGCGGCGATTGTCGGCACCACAGCAATTGGCAGGTTTTTTGACGGTAGCTGATTATGAAGGTTATGTGCACATTGTTGATCCGGAAGCAGGTATTATTCTAGCTCGCATACGTGTTGATAGCGACGGTGTGCGTTCGCCGATGGTCGCCGATGGCTCTTACCTTTACATTCTTGGCAATGACGGCGAACTGGCCGCCATTTCGGTGCATCTATTAACAGAATAAAGCCATGCTCCCCATTATTGCTCTGGTAGGGCGCCCCAATGTCGGTAAATCGACACTCTTTAACCGCCTCACCCGCAGTCGCAATGCACTGGTCGCCAATCATGTCGGATTGACCCGTGACCGGCAATACGGTGAAGCTGAGTGGTTAGAGCGCCGCTTTATTGTGGTGGATACCGGTGGTATCGGCGATAATAAAGGCGATAAAAAAAACATCAATAGCTTGGTGTCAGAGCAAGCACTACTGGCCATCGCCGAAGCAGACGCCGTCCTATTTATTGTCGACTGCAATGACGGCTTGACTGTCGATGATCAAGCCATTGCCCAACATCTTCGCTCTACAGGAAAAGTTGTACATATCGTTGCCAATAAAATTGATGGTCACAACCACGATATTGCTGTTGCACCCTTTTTTGAAATGGGATTGGGTAAGGTATTTCCGGTGACTGCCACTCAGGGCCGCGGTGTTACTCGTTTGATGGAATCCGTGTTGGTCGATTTGCCAGAAGCTGAAGAGCTTGAGTCTCCATCAAACTCAATTAAAGGCATTAAAATTGCCGTGGTGGGTCGGCCGAATGTTGGCAAGTCGACACTAGTTAATCGACTACTAGGAGAAGAGCGCGTGTTGGCCTATGATTTGCCGGGTACTACTCGAGACAGTATTTATCTGCCCTACCAACGTGCTGGTAAAGATTACACCTTGATCGACACTGCCGGTATACGGCGGCGTAAAAACATCAAGTTGGCCATCGAAAAATTCTCTATCATCAAGGCACTACAGGCTATTGATAACGCCAATGTGGTCGTATTGCTAGTGGATGCAAAGGAGGGAATCGTCGACCAAGATTTACATCTGCTAGGTCATACAATTAATGCCGGCCGTGCATTGGTAGTGGCAGTCAATAAATGGGACGGTTTAGAAAGAGATCATAAAGAATCTATCAAAAGTGAATTGCAGCGACGACTGAAATTTATTGACTTCGCTACCATTCACTACATTTCTGCACTGCATGGCACGGGTGTCGGTCATTTGTACGAATCCATTGACGCCGCTTATAAAGCGGCTACCGACAAATTTTCTACCAACCATTTGACGAATGTTCTACAAATGGCGGTCAGTGAGCATCAGCCGCCATTGATCCGTGGTCACCGTATTAAATTGCGTTATGCTCACAGTGGTGGTCATAATCCGCCATTAATTGTGATTCACGGCAATCAGACTTCGGATGTTCCCAAACATTATATTCGTTATTTGGAAAAAACCTTTCGCCGTGTATTGGAACTGCATGGTACGCCAGTAAAACTGCACTTTAAAACCTCATCAAACCCCTATACGACCGGTGATTTGACTGAACGGCAGCGAGTGCGCAAACGGCGTATAGCGAACAGTCGTAAATATAACAAACGTTAATATACTCTGAGATATAAAGGCTTTTTGTCTTATTCTTAGGAACTGGAAAGGTACAAGTTTGGTCTCATCTGTAGGTGTGAATAATTCAAAATAATACTGCTATGGGGAAATAACAATGAGTGAAGTCACTGATTATGCCTATGTAATCATTCAATTTTTGGTGTATACCTTTATTTTTGTTATGGGTATCGGTGTTTTGATTGTTGCTTATATGTATATCGTTGATATCACTCAAACCAAGCAGACGATTCGCCGCAACTACCCCGTCATTGGTCGCTTTCGTTACTTTTTTGAGCATTTAGGTGAATTTTTTCGCCAGTATTTCTTTTCCATGGATAGAGAAGAGCTTCCTTTTAATCGAGCTGAGCGCTCGTGGGTTTACCGGGCGGCTAAGGATATCGATTCTACTATCGCTTTTGGTTCAACTCGTCGGTTGAGCCAGCCGGGAGATATTATTTTCCTTAACTGCCCATTCCCGACATTGAGGGAAGATTCCGTGCCTGTCAGTGGTTTCACCATTGGCGCCGACACCGCACGTATTCCGTATACGGCTTATTCGATTTATAACATTTCAGGAATGAGCTACGGCGCTATCTCTAAACCTGCGGTGGAGGCATTGGCGAAAGGTGCCAGAAAGGCCGGTATTTGGATGAATACCGGGGAAGGAGGACTATCGCCTTATCATCTTGATGCAGGCTGCGATATCGTCTTTCAAATAGGCACGGCAAAATACGGTGTGCGTACCCCCGATGGTGCGTTGTCTGATGAGAAACTGAAAGAGATAGCAGGCTATAAGCAAGTCCGCATGTTCGAAATTAAGATGAGTCAAGGCGCTAAACCTGGCAAAGGTGGTATTTTGCCCGGCGGCAAGGTGACTGTTGAAATTGCGCGCATCAGAGGAATTGAAGAGGGCGCTGATTCGCTGAGCCCAAATGGCCACACCGATATCAAAAAAGTCGAAGATTTACTGGATATGATTGAGCATATTCGCGAGTTGACAGGAAAGCCTGTCGGTTTCAAAGCGGTTATTGGCGCTTCTTCTTGGTTAGATGATCTGTTTAAGGAAGTACATAGCCGAGGCATACAGTCGGCGCCTGATTTTATCACTATTGACAGCGCCGATGGTGGTACTGGTGCCGCGCCACAGAGTTTGATGGACTATATGGGCCTGCCGTTGCGCAAGAGCCTGCCTCTGGTAGTGGACAAACTAAACTACTACAATTTGCGCAATCAAGTAAAAGTGATTTGCTCAGGCAAGCTAATTACGCCAGCCGATGTCGCTTGGGCTCTATGTGTCGGTGCGGACTTTGTGGTTTCAGCGCGGGGTTTTATGTTTGCCTTGGGTTGTATTCAAGCGATGCAGTGCAATAAAAATACCTGTCCGACCGGTATTACTACTCATAACAAAAAATTGCAGCAAGGCTTAAATCCTGCGGATAAGGCGGAGCGAGTGGCTAATTACGCAAAAAATATGACTTATGAAGTCGGTATTATCACCCATTCCTGCGGCGTTAAAGAGCCGCGGCAATTAAGGCGCCGCCATTCGCATATGATCGTTGATGAAAAATATTCAAAACCTTTGGACGAAGTATTTCCGCCAGTAAAGCCAGCTAAAGAATATATGGGTGGCGTTCATTGATCTTCTACTACACTAAACACGATATAAGAGAATAGAATTTATGGCTAAAATATTGGCTTTTGCCGGCAGCGCCAGAAAACAATCCTTTAACTACCGTTTGGTAAAAATAGCTGCTAGTGGCGCTGAGCGAGCTGGCGCTGAAGTGAAAGTGATTGACCTTGCTGATTATCCGATGCCTTTATTTAATCAAAATTTGGAAGCGGAATCCGGGATCCCCGAAAATGCTCTTGCGTTTAAACAATTACTTAGAGGCCATGATGGTTTTTTAATTGCCTCTCCCGAGTATAATGGTGCTTTCAGTCCACTATTAAAGAATGCTATTGATTGGGCTTCCCGCCCAGATGCCGACGATGAGCCACCTTTAATTGCCTACAAGGGTAAGACCGCAGTGATTATGTCTGCGTCTCCAGGAGGGTTAGGTGGCCTCAGAGGTTTGGTTTTTGTCCGCATGTTATTGGCTAATTTAGGTATGATCGTGCTGCCTGATCAAGTGGCTGTCGGTAACGCTAATGAAGCATTCGATGATAAAGGGTTACTCATTAATGAAAAGCGCCAGCAGTCGGTTACTGCTTTGGGGGCTGCTCTTGTTAATGCCATTGCCTAGATAGATTGACTACCTAAATAGATTGACTATATGTTGTCAGAATCTTCGACGAATTCCATTGAAATCTATACCCCTTACCCATGGCAACAATGTCACTGGCAGCGATTTCAACAACAGGTGAACCAAAAAAAACGGCCTCACGCATTATTGTTAAATGGCCAACGAGGGATTGGTAAGTGGGATTTTGCGCGGTTGCTGGCATATTCCTTATTATGCGTCAACGGTGGCACTGATTTGGCTTGTGGTCGTTGTCGAGGGTGTCTGCTAAATAAGGCAGAAACTCATCCCGATTTACTGCTGGTTTTTCCCGAACAACAGGGAAAACTCATCAAAATTGATCAGGTCAGGCAGCTGCAAGAGTTTATCAGTAAAACCTCGCAGCAAGGTCACGCTAAAGTTGTCGTAATGGGGCCGGTGGAAGCACTCAATCTCCATGCCTCAAACGCCTTATTGAAAATGTTAGAGGAGCCCGCGGGTGATACCTTGCTATTATTGGTAACTCGTGCATTGAGCGCTGTAACAGCGACCATTCGCAGCCGATGTCAACTGATACCAATGACAGTGCCGAATGAGCAGCAATCACTGGCGTGGTTAGAGTCACTGCAGCTCACCAGCAATGAATTGAATAGGGCGCGGCAGCTACTAACCTTATCAGCGGGTGCTCCGCTAATGGTAAAAAACATGGTTGCCGGTGATTATGCTAATCAGATCGATCACTTAATTGATGGTTTGGAGACCGTGCAACAGGAACATTCATCGATGAAAGTGGCGAAACAGTGGCTCAATATTGATTTGGCTGATATTCTTGAGTGGTGGTTGCAAATCACTTATCTTCTGGTAAAACAGCGTTCTTTGGCAGATGGCGCCAAAGATGAAACAGATGGCTGGACTGATGATAAGGATATTTTGCAGAAGCTGCGTTTGTGTTGTCAGCACTGGTCTTTGACGTGGCTATTTCGCTTCATTGATAAGTTGTTGCAGTTGAAACAACAATGCCTGACCGGTGCAAACTTTAACAAACAACTATTACTTGAAGAGCTATTGCTGGATTGGCAATTGATGGGGCGTAGTAGATAAACAACCAGGTAATATTAATAATGAAATTTTTTTCAGGCGGTGGGCCCAGAAGCGGGATCCTTTCCTTTTCGATTAAAAGCAAGGCTGAGCTCTACAATGCCTACATGCCCTTTGTTAGCAATGGTGGTTTATTTATCTCCACGCAAAAGAGCTACAAGTTGGGAGATGAGGTATTTATACTACTCACTCTTATGGATGAGCCGGAACAGGTTCCTATTACTGGCAAGGTAATATGGATGACGCCTAAAGGCGCTCAAGGTAATCGCGTTGCGGGCATTGGTGTGCAATTTAGTGATGATAATCAAGTGCCGTTGAATAAGATTGAAACTCAATTAGCGGGTTCAATTGAATCCAATCATCCAACATACACTATGTAAAATGACTTTCAGTCAAGTTGTTTAGCTGCTCATGCTTATTGATTCACATTGTCATCTCGATCGCCTTAACCTCGATAATTACGACCATCAATTATCGGCAGCGATCAATGCAGCGTTGGGTTGTGGTGTCGAACGCATGTTATGCGTGGGCATCAGTGTCAATAATCGCAAGCAGGTAGTTGATATTGCCGAATCCTACCCACAGGTTGTCGCGTCGGTTGGTGTGCATCCTCTCGATGTAAAAGAAGGCCTTGCAACTGAGCAACAATTGATCGAATGGTCCAACCATCCCAAAGTGGTAGCGTTGGGGGAAACGGGTTTGGATTATCACTACAGTCAAGATGACAAACTATTACAGCAGCAAAGTTTTACCATACATTTACAGGCAGCAGCGGCAGCAAAACTGCCAGTTATCGTTCACACTCGCAGCGCAAGAGACGATACCCTGAGGCTAATCAAAGAATATGGCGATCACGAGTGTGCCGGCGTGCTACACTGTTTTACTGAAAGTTGGCAGATGGCCAAACAAGCCATGGATATGAACTATATGATTTCGCTTTCGGGTATTGTTACCTTTCGCAATGCAGAAGAGCTGCGCAGTGTGGCCAAAAACATTCCACTCGACCGCTTGCTGGTCGAAACAGACTCTCCCTACTTGGCCCCGGTACCTTTTCGCGGTAAGCCCAATGAACCTAAATATGTCCGCGAGGTTGCCGCCTTCATCGCAAATTTAAAGGGTTTGCCTTATGAAGAACTTGTGCGTATTACCGGAGAAAATTTTTATCGGCTATTCAACAAGGCAACTTAATGCGGCAACAACTACAAACCATGCTTGAATTGCAGGACGCAATTAATACCCGTACTCATCCGGATTGGCGCGTTCAGCAGTTTGAGTGGCGTCGAGCTATTTGGGTAGAATGCGCCGAATTAATGGATCACTTCGGATGGAAGTGGTGGAAAAAACAATCCCGTGACATCCAACAGGTTAAACTCGAACTGGTTGATATTTGGCATTTTGGTCTTAGTTTGTTGTTGCAGGAAAACGCAGAGGTAAACTTTATTGAAGAACAGCTGGATCGCGGATTAAAGGCATCGGTAACCATGGGGTTTTGTGAACAAGTTGAAGTGCTCGCTCACGATGTTTTAGCTGGTCAGCTATTTAACGTAGAGTGCTTTGGTCGTTTAATGCGAACGATTAATTTGAGTTTTGACGATCTCTACACCGATTATATCGGCAAGAATGTGCTCAATTTTTTTCGCCAAGACAATGGCTACAAGGAAGGTAATTATCAAAAAGTCTGGAATGGAAGAGAAGACAATGAACATCTGACCGACATTATCCCCACATTGGATACTGCTGCAGCAGATTTTAAAGATCAACTCTATCGTGCTTTGAACGACCGCTATGCAGAGCGATGAGTTGTGAGAACTTAGATATGTTACTCTTACGACCCCTTTTTATCTGATTGACTGAATGTTATATCCGCTATCTCGTATTTAAACACCCCGAACCTGAAAATTGGAGGAATAATTGTGAAAAACCCCGTGAAAATAGCCGTGACCGGCGCAGCCGGTCAAATTAGTTATTCTCTGCTATTTCGACTTGCCGCGGGCGAAATGCTAGGCAAAGATCAACCCGTGATTTTACAAATGCTCGAGATTACACCGGCGTTGGACGCTCTTAAAGGTGTAGCGATGGAATTAGACGATTGTGCTTTTCCGCTGCTGGCCGGAACAGTAACCACCGATAATCCTGAAGTTGCTTTTGCCGATGCCGATTATGCTTTCCTGGTTGGTGCGCGTCCCCGAGGTCCAGGCATGGAACGCAAAGACTTGCTGGAAGCCAATGCCACCATTTTTTCCACACAAGGCAAGGCGATTAACGAAGCGGCTTCCAGAGACATCAAAGTGTTGGTCGTTGGTAACCCGGCTAATACTAATGCACTTATCACGCAGCGCAATGCACCGGATATTGATCCGCGCAACTTTACGGCGATGATGCGTTTAGATCACAATCGTGCACTGACACAATTAGCACAAAAAGTGGATGTAAGTATCAATGAAATCACCAAAATTGCTGTTTGGGGCAATCACTCGTCTACCCAATATCCGGATTTACATCATGCCGAGGTGGCGAGTCAAAGCGCTATCAATATGGTTGATAAAGATTGGTATACCGATGATTACATCCCGCAAGTGCAACAACGTGGAGCCGCAATAATTGATGCGCGCGGTGCTTCCAGTGCGGCGTCGGCCGCCAATGCTGCTATTTTTCACATGCGTGATTGGGCGTTGGGCTCCGCCGACAACGATTGGGTCAGCATGGGCGTATACAGTGACGGCAGTTATGGTATTGAAACAGGTTTAATTTATTCTTATCCCTGTATCTGCAAGAATGGCGACTGGGAGATTGTCCGCGACCTGCCGACCGATGAATTCTCGCGTTCAAGAATGCGCGCCACTGAAGAAGAGTTAGCTGAAGAGCGCGATGCCGTCGCTCACTTGTTACCTTAAAATACAGAGCACTTTCGTAATCATAAGCCCTTCGTCGGGGCTTAATCTTTAAATAACCTTATATTAATTGTCTAACCATTCTGGAGACATCTATGAGCTTCCCTGAAATTGGTGCTACGGCACCTTCTTTCAACTTATTGAATCAAGACGGGCAAGCAGTTAATTTGCAAGACTTTAAAGGTAAAAAGACCGTTGTGTTGTACTTTTACCCGAAAGCGTTAACACCCGGATGTACCACGCAAGCTTGTGGTCTTAGGGATAGCAAGGACGAGCTGCAGCAAAAAAATGTGGTAGTTTTCGGTATCAGCCCCGACCCTGTTAAAAAGTTAAAACAGTTTATCGACAAACATGAGCTCAACTTCGACTTACTTTCTGATGAAGATCACGCCATTGCCGAGCAGTACGGTGTATGGGGGTTAAAAAAGTTTATGGGTCGTGAATCTATGGGTATCTTGCGAACCACCTTCGTAATCGATCAGGACTCGAAACTGATC